>NZ_JBVICA010000001.1:48578-427105 GCF_055573115.1 Streptomyces sp. NPDC030222 | reverse complement strand
TCCCCCCCCCCCTCCCCCCCCCCCCCCACCACCCCCCCCCCCCCCCCCCCCCCCCCCCCGCCCCCCCCCCCCCCCCCCCCCCCCCCCCACCCGTATATCCGCTTACGTTCTTCCCGCTGTCGCGGCCAGCCCAGTTGCGCCGCCGGCCAACGGTGGCCGTCCACAAGGGAGATCGGGGGTGCGTTCATGCGGATCGGGATGATCACGGACCGCGGGTACCCGTACGCGAACGGTGAGTCCGCGCTGTGGCGCGAGCGACTCGTGCACGGGCTCACCCAGCACGACTTCGACCTCTACGACCTGTCCGGCCGCCACGGCGAGCACGCCTGCGACCGCGGCGGGAGAAGCATCATCGGCGTGGAGGTGGACACCGCGGCGGGCGCCGGACGGTTCGGGCGGCGCGACCGGAGGATCCTCGCCGCGCACCTCCGGGAACTCGCCGGATCGCTCACCGGGAGCGACGGCGACTTCGCGGCAGGCCTGTACGGCCTGGCCGCCCTCGCCCGGGGCCGGGGCGCCGCGCTCGACACCGCGCTCCGCTCCGAACTCGCCGTACGTGTCCTGGAGTCCGCCTGTCGTGCGCCCGGTGCACAACAGGCCGTGCACGCCGCGCGGGTGCCCGACCTCCTGGCCTTCGCGGGTCTGCTGGTCGCCGCCCTCCGCCCCCTCGCACTCGACTGGTACACCGACGAGCTGCTCGGCGCGGCCGACCTCTGCCATGCCTCGTCCGGCGGAACGGTGGCGCTGCCCGGCCTGCTGGCCAAACGCTTCTGCGGGGTTCCCCTGCTGGTCACCGAGTACGGCGCCCCACTGCGCGCGCACTACCTCGCGGCCGGCGCCCGGGCCGGGGCTCCGGCCCACCCGACCCCCGTACGTGTCCTGCTCGCCGCCTTCCACCGTCGGCTCGCCGCCGAGGTCTACCGGCAGGCCGCCGTCATCACCCCCGGCAACGCGCACACCCGCCGCTGGCAGGAACGCTGCGGGGCCGACCGCGCCCGGCTGCGCACCGTCCACCCCGGGATGGCGGCGGACCGGTTCACCGCCGTGGGGGAGAGCGGTGACGGCGGCGACCCCGCCACGCTCGTCTGGGTCGGCCGCGTCGAGCCCACGAAGGACCTGATCGCCCTGCTGCACGCCTTCGCCGAGGTACGCAGGGCGGAGCCGGGAGCCCGGCTGCGGATCGTCGCCGTGCCGCCCCGGCGGCCGGCCGGGGCGGTGGAGGGGACCGGGTCCTGCCACGGCACCGGCCGCCCCGGGCGGTCCGGCCAGGACCCCGAGGCGGCGGCCTACCTGGGCCACTGCCGCGCCCTCGCCGCCCAGCTCTTCCCCGACGAGGCCCGCCATGCGCACGCCGTCGGCGACAACCCCGTCTCCTTCGAGGAACTGGGCGACCCCGACGTCCCGTCCACCGCCGACGCCTACGCCGCGGCCGGGGTCGTCGTCCTCTCCAGCGTCGTGGAGGGCTTCCCCACCGGGCTTGTGGAAGCCATGTTCTGCGGCCGCGCGACCGTCTCCACCGACGTCGGCGCGGTCGTCGAAGTCATCGGCGGCACCGGCCTCGTCGTCCCGCCCCGCAATCCGCGCGCCCTCGCCGACGCGTGCATCACCCTGCTGCGCGACCCGGAACGCCGTGCCCGTCTGGGTGCGGCAGCCCGCGCCCGGGCGCTCGAACTCTTCACCGTCGAACAGAATCTGATGGCATTTCACAGAATCTACCTGGAGATCGTCTCGCGCTGCCCCGTGCGGCGCGAGGCCGTCGGCGAGCACGGCGAACCCCTTCCGTTCGCCGCACCCGCGGAGTCCCACGTCCCCGTCCCCTGGTCGGCCGCCGGCCTCCGCACCCCCGCACCGGCCGGCGACCGGACGGAGGCCGTCCGATGACCCGGCCGTCCTCCCCCCCGCCCGACCCTGGATCCGTGCCCACGCCGGACCCGGTTCCGGCCGGTCCCGCGTATGCGGCCGGGGTGCGGAGTGGTGCCGCGGACCCCGTGAAGACCCTGCTGCACCGGCACCGGGATCTGTGCGAACGGGCCGTCGATCCCCTGGAGATAGCCGCCGGGCTGGAGGCACGCGGAATGACGGACCGCGCGGCCGCGCGCTTCCGGCACCGCGATGTGTTCTCGCTTGCCGAGGAGCTGTACGCGCGGGTGCCCCGCGGGACCGAAGGGTCACCGGACCCCGCGCCTCCCCGCGACCCCGGTACTACCGAGCACGGCCGCCGCCGGACGGCGTGGGCCGTCTGGGCGCTCGGACCGCCCGTGCTGGCCGGGCTCACGGCAGTCGGCGCCGCCTCGCCGGACGGGCCGCGCACCGGCGTCCTCGTGGCCGGCGGCCTCTGCACCGCCGTCATCACCGTGCCGGCGCTGCGCCGCGGCCCGCTGCACGCGCCCCACGCCGGCGCGGCACCGGGAATCGCCACCCTGTGGCTCGTCGCCCACGCCGTGTTCGGCGACGGCCTCCTCGACGCGGCCCTGCACGGGCGCGCCGCGGGACCCTCGCCGCTCATGGCTGCCCCCGCTCTTGCGCTCGCCTGCGCCGTCCTCCCCGCCGTCTGGTGCGCGCACCTGCTGTCCGTACGGGCCCGGCGCATGCTCGACGCGAGCCGCGGGCTGTCCGAGTTCGCCTCCCGGGCCCGGCCGCTCGTTCCGGCCGTCGCCCTGGTTCAGCTGTGCGCCCTGCTCGGCCTGCTGCTCGTCCTCCGGGTGCCGCCGCTGCCCACGGCCGCCCTCGGCATGCTGCTCTTCCTCGGCCGGCTGCTCCTTGCGCACGGCGTCACCCGCGCCGCGACCGGCTGGCTCACCGCCGCCGCGGCCGCCGAGGCGCTCGCCCTCGCGTCGGCGTACGCGGGGCTCATCCCCGGCTGCGCGGTACTCGCCCGCCCCGTCGAGGCGCTCGTCCACGCCTGGGGGCCGGCCGCCGTACCGGCCGCCGTCTGCACGCTCGCCGCATCGGGGCTCCTCGCCCATGCCACCGCGGCGCTCTCCCGGGCCTCCGCCCACGCCCCGGTCCGGGCCTGAGACGCCCCGCGCGGCGTCCCGGCCCCCGGCCTCGCTCAGTTCGCAGAAGGAGACCAGAACATGACCGCCCAACCCACCCCGTCCCACCGGTACGGGAGGGACGCACGATGAGGGTGCTGCTGATCGGTGCCAACGGGTACCTGGGCCGCTTCGTCGCCGACCGGCTCCTCGCCGACCCGGCCGTGCAGCTCACCGCGCTCGGCCGCGGCGATGACGCCGACGTCCGATTCGACCTCGCCACGGGCAGCCCGGGCGCGCTGACCCGATTCCTGGACGCCGTCCACCCCGGGGTCGTCATCAACTGCGCGGGCGCCACCCGCGGCGGCGCCCGCGATCTCACCCGGCACAACACCGTGGCCGTGGCGACCGTCTGCGAGGCGCTGCGGCGCAGCGGCTGCGGGGCCCGCCTCGTCCAGCTCGGCTGCGCCTCCGAGTACGGGCCGTCCCAGCCGGGCTCGTCGACCGCCGAGGACGCGGTGCCCCGGCCCGGCGGCCCGTACGGGGTCAGCAAGCTCGCCGCGACCGAACTGGTGCTGGGCTCCGGACTCGACGCGATCGTGCTGCGGGTCTTCTCCCCGGTCGGCCCGGGCACCCCGGCCGGTTCGCCGCTCGGCCGGCTCGCGGAGGCGATGCGCCGTGCGATGCAGTCGGGTGACGGTGAGCTCAGGCTGGGGGGCCTCGGTGTCCAGCGCGACTTCGTCGACGTGCGGGACGTGGCGCGGGCCGTGCACGCGGCATCGCTGTCCGCCGCCCAGGGCGTGGTCAACATCGGCACCGGCCGCGCGGTGAAGCTCCGGGACGCCGCCGCCGTCCTCGCCCGGGTCGCGGGATTCGCCGGGACCCTGAACGAGCTGGACCCCCCGCCCGGCTTCCCCGGGGCGGGCGCCGTGCACGCGGGCGAGGCCGGCCGGGCCCGCCTCGCCGGAATGCCTCCCGCACCGCGCGCCAACGACGTGGTCATGGAGCACCTCACCGCGCCGTACCCGTACCCGGACGGCTGCGGCAGCTGGCAGCAGGCGGACGTCCGGACCGCCCGCGACCGGCTCGGCTGGCGGCCGCGCATCAACCTCGAGGAGTCCCTGGCCGACATCTGGATGGAGGCGGCGTGTCGCATCTGACCACTCCACGCACACAGGAGGCGGCGACCGGCGCCGGCCGGCCCGGATTCGGCGTCCCCGGCTTCGCCCACCCGCTGCTCGCGCACGCCGAATGGGCCGGGCTCACCCGTCCGGGGACGCCGTTGCACTGGGTGGTGCTCAACGTCGACGACGGGCCCGGCGACCGGCCCGATCCGCAGTGCCTGGAGGCGGCCGGGGGGCTCGGCAACGCGGGGGTTCGCGTGCTGGGCCACCTGGACACCGCGCACGGTGAGCGCCCATTCGGGGAGCTGGTGTCGGACGCGCAGCGGTTCCTGGAGTGGTACCGCGTCGGCGGCTTCCTGCTGGACCGCTGTCCCACAGAACGGGACGACCTGCCCGCCATCCGGAAGCTCACCGCCACGCTGGACGCGTTGCTCGACGGGGCGCACCTGGTGCTCGGGCACGGCACCCACCCCCACCCGGGCTACGCGGAGGCCGCGGACCAGCTCGTCACCTTCTCCGGGCCATGGTGCGAGTACCGCTGGTCACAGGTGGCGGAGTGGACCGCGGACCACCCGGCGGAGAGGTTCTGCCACCTGGTCCACGGCGTGCCGCGCACCCATCTCGAAGAGGCCCTGCGGATCGCCCGCTGGCAGGGTGCGGGCACGATCTTCTTCACCGACCGGAGCGGCCGCGACGGACAGAGCCGCCCCTACGAGGCCATGCCCGGCTACTGGGACGAAATCGTCTCGCGTATCGGACCGGGTATCTCGGAATGAGAAGGAGCGTGGCAGTGTTACGGGTAGTTGTCCCTCGCCGAGCGGGGATAGTGCCCTAATGATTAGTCCCTGAATGATCGAGCAACGGAGATCCCGTGTCGCTGCCACCCCTGGTCGAGCCAGCCGCTGAGCTCACCGTCGACGAGGTCCGCAGGTACTCCCGCCATCTGATCATCCCCGACGTCGGGATGGACGGACAGAAGCGGCTGAAGAACGCCAAGGTGCTCTGTGTGGGCGCCGGCGGTCTGGGCTCGCCCGCCCTGATGTACCTCGCCGCGGCAGGTGTCGGCACGCTCGGCATCGTGGAGTTCGACGAGGTCGACGAGTCGAACCTGCAGCGTCAGATCATCCACAGCCAGTCGGACATCGGCCGTTCCAAGGCGGAGTCGGCGCGCGACAGCGTCAAGGGCATCAACCCGTACGTGAACGTGGTCCTGCACGAGGAGCGGCTCGAAGCCGACAACGTGATGGACATCTTCGGCCAGTACGACCTGATCGTCGACGGCACGGACAACTTCGCGACGCGCTACCTGGTCAACGACGCCTGCGTGCTGCTGAACAAGCCGTACGTCTGGGGTTCGATCTACCGCTTCGACGGCCAGGCGTCGGTCTTCTGGTCCGAGCACGGTCCCTGCTACCGCTGCCTCTACCCGGAGCCCCCGCCGCCGGGCATGGTGCCCTCCTGCGCCGAGGGCGGTGTGCTGGGCGTGCTCTGCGCGTCCATCGGCTCCATCCAGGTCAACGAGGCGATCAAGCTGCTCGCCGGCATCGGCGAGCCGCTGGTCGGCCGACTGATGATCTACGACGCCCTGGAGATGCAGTACCGCCAGGTCAAGGTCCGCAAGGACCCGGACTGCGCGGTCTGCGGCGAGAACCCGACCGTCACCGAGCTCATCGACTACGAGGCCTTCTGCGGTGTCGTCTCCGAGGAGGCGCAGCAGGCGGCGGCCGGCTCCACGATCACTCCCAAGCAGCTCAAGGAGTGGATCGACGACGGCGAGAACATCGACATCATCGACGTCCGGGAGCCGAACGAGTTCGAGATCGTCTCGATCCCCGGGGCCCGTCTGGTCCCGAAGAACGAGTTCCTGATGGGCGGTGCCCTCCAGGACCTTCCCCAGGACAAGAAGATCGTCCTGCATTGCAAGACGGGTGTCCGCAGTGCGGAAGTCCTCGCGGTCCTGAAGTCCGCGGGCTTCGCGGACGCGGTCCACGTCGGCGGCGGCGTCATCGGCTGGGTCAACCAGATCGAGCCTCAGAAGCCCGTCTACTGATCACACATCGTGGCGGGGTGCGACGTTGGTTTGCACCCCGTCCTTGTGTTGCTGGAACACGGCCGTCATGGGCGGTCGTTGTCGTGGTCTACCCCCTTCGGGCGGGCGTACGGTTGAAGATATGGCCGGTGCCGTGCGCCGGTGCGCGTCAGGGTGACGGGCTTCGCTGGGGCTGCCGCCATCTGGGCGGGTGCCACCCCGGGTAAGCGGTGGCCGGCGAGCTTGTCTGGTCCCACCCCAGGGTGAATGAAGACCGAGGGGAGAAAGGCCATGCGTGGCAAGCGCTACGCCATTCGACTCAGCCCAGTGATCGTTGCCTCTCTGGTGTTCCGCCGGCTCTTGCCGGGGGAGCGTTGAGCGCCCCGTCTCCGACTTCCGCGGTGGTCACAGGCCTGCCGCAAGGCGAGGACGACCAGCCCGGCTACAGCAGCGGCAAGATTCGAGGTGAAATCGACGGCAGGTCGTGCGATTACAGGGCGAATGAGTATCTGCCGCAGTTCCCGAAGGAACAACACCAGGCGTTCAACTCGGGCTACGCGGCGGGCTTCAGCAAGGAATGCCCGGATGAGGAGCTGACGAAGAAGAAGGCGCGGCAGCAGGAGCCCACCGAGAAGCAGGATGAGAAGAAGGAGAAGAAGGAGCAGAAGGAGTAGAAGCCGAAGGACGAGCCCCAGCACAACGATCCTGCGGTGAACCCGAACCCGAACACTCCCGACACGCAGCACAACCCGCCCGACACGACGGGCGACCAGCAGCAGCAACAGCCGCAGCCGGTGCACTAGACGAGTTACTTACCGGACGACCTGCCGGAATCGTCCCATCATTCACTCGACCTGAACGGCACCGCAACACCCCTGACCTGCACAGCAGTCGGCCCCTGCTCAGCTGCACGTGATCCCGGACTTCGGCACCGTCCCGTCCAGCAGGTACGCGTCCACCGTTGCCTGGACGCACCGGTTGCCGCTGCCGTACGCGCCGTGCCCCTCGCCCTTGTACGTCAGCTCCACGGCAGCGCCCTTGCCCAGCTCCTCGGCCATCTTCCGGGCGCCCTCGTACGGGGTCGCCGGGTCGCCGGTGTTGCCGATGACCAGGATCGGCCCCGCTCCCGGTGCGCTCACATCAGGGGTCTCCCACTGCCCGGGCACCGGCCACTGGGAGCAGTTCAGCATGCCCCAGGCGAGCAGGTCGCCGAAGACCGGCGACGCCTTGCGGAACTCTGACAGTTTCGCCTTCACCTGCTCCGGTGAGTAGCGCTCCTTGTAGTCGACGCAGTTGATCGCGGCGTTGGCGGCCTGGAGGTTGCTGTACGAGCCGTTCTGGTCGCGTCCGTTCAGCGCGTCGGACAGGGCCAGCAGCAGCTGCCCGTTGCCGCCGTCCGCCTCGTCCAGGCCCTGTTCGAGCAGCGGCCAGTACTCCTTCGAGTAGAGCGCCTGCGCGATGCCGTTGGTGGCCTGCGTCTGGGTCAGCTTGCGGGAGCCGACCCCCTCGATCGGCTTCTTGTCGAGCGACTTCAGCAGGTCGATGATCCAGGCCTGGACCTCGGCGGCCGTACTGCCCGGCAGCGCGCACTTGTCACCGCGGTCCACGCAGTCCTGGGCGAAGTTGCCGAGCGCGAGCTGGAACCCCCGGGCCTGGCCGATCGCGCCCTCCTCCGCGGTGGCCGTCGGGTCGACGACGGCGTCGAACACGGTCCGGCCGACGTTCTTCGGGAACAGGTGGGCGTACACCCCGCCGAGCTCCGTGCCGTAGGAGATCCCGAAGTAGTTCAGCTTCTCGTCGCCCAGGGCCTGGCGGATCAGGTCCAGGTCGCGCGCGGCGTCGGTGGTGCCGACGTACGGCAGCATCCCCTCCGAGTTCTTCTCGCACGCCTGCGCGTAGTCCTTGAGATTGCGGAGGTACGTCTTCTCCTCGCCGGTGTCGTCCGGTGTCGCGTCCTGTGCGTAGAACGTGTCGAGCTGCTCGTCGTCCTTGCACTCCACGTCCGCGCTGTTGCCCACGCCCCGCGGGTCGAAGCTCACCAGGTCGTACCGGGAACGCAGCTTCTCGAAGTCCTCGGCGGCGGCGGGCATCGTGGCGACACCGGATCCGCCCGGGCCGCCGAAGTTGAAGACCAGGGAGCCGAGCTTGTTCGCCCGGTCGACGGCCGGCGCCCGGACGAGGGCGATCTCGATCTTCTCGCCGCCCGGGTCGGCGTAGTCGCGCGGCGCCTCGATGGTTGCGCACTCCCACTCCGCGCCGTCGGGGAGCGTGGTCGGCGCCTGACCGGTGCCCTGGGCGGGGGAGGGCGGCGGGCACTTGTCCCAGACCGGTTTCTGCGCTGCGAGGGAGCTCATCGCGGCCGACGGGTCCTGCTTCACCTCGCCCCCACCGGCGGCGCCCGAGCATCCGGCGGCCAACAGGAGGAACGCTGCGGCGAACGCCAGGCCACGCCAGGCGGGGGTGATCTGCATGGCACCCATCGTGCGCCGCGCGGCTCCGCGCCGCAGGTCGGGGGCGGCAAGCGGGTATCCGGGGTGTTCCGGCCGTATGCGGGGGTGGTGCGGGAGTCCGGCGAGTTTGTCGGCTGTCCGGCAGGTGGTGCGACATCCAGCAGATGGTGTCGGTCGTCCAGCAGATGGTGTCGGTCGTCCGGCGGGTGTGTCGGTCGTCCGGCGGGTGGTGCCTAGAGCGCTTCCTTCCGGGTCAGATGGTTGAAGCACAGCCAGCCCGGCAGCACCGGCAGCCAGAAGGTCAGCAGCCGGAACAGCAGCACGGCCGAGGCGGCGATGGGGCTGGGCAGTCCGGCCAGGGTCAGCGCGCTGGTGAGGGCGAAGTCGATCGCCCCGATACCGCCCGGCGTCGGCGCGGCGGAGCCGATCGCGTTCGCGGTGAGGAAGACGACGGCGACGCTCGCGAAACTGATCTCGTTGTGGCCGGCCCCGAACGCCCTGATCGACGCGTCCAGGCACAGCACGAACGCCAGTGTGAGCAGCAACATCCCGCCGATACCGGTGATCAGCCGCTGCGGCCGCTGCAGGACGTCCAGCATGCGCGGCACGACACCCGCGAAGAGCGACCGCACCCGAGTGGACACGAACTTGCGCAGCGGCGGGACGGCCGTGACCACGAGCGTCAGCACGGCAGCCGTCAGCAGACCGGCGATCACTGTGCGGGACGGCGAGAGCGGCTGGGAGCGTTCGGTGCCGGTCAGGTAGCCGAAGACCATCAGCAGCAGGATGTGCGAGGCCAGACCGAACAGCTGCGACGCGCCCACACTCGCCACCGCGAGCCCCGGCCGCACCCCGGCCCGTTGCAGGAAGCGGGTGTTCAGCGCCACGCCGCCGACCGCGGCCGGTGCGACGAGCTTCACGAAGGACCCCGCCACCTGCGCGCTGACCGTCCGCAGGAACGGCACCCGCTCGGGGACGAACCCGAGCAGGGCCATCGCCGCGGCCGGATAGCTCAGCGCCGAGAACAGCACGGCCGCCGCCACCCACCCCCAGTGCGCGTTGGTGACCAGCTCGCCGAACTTGATGTGCGTCAGCTGCGACAGCAGGAAGTACGCGGCGAACGCACCCGCCACGACGCTCACCAGCGTCCGCGGCTTGATCCGCTCCAGGCGTACCGGCTCGACCGGCGCCTGCGGCCGGATCAGCAGCACCTGATGGCGGATCTGGGTGAGCAGGTCCTCCTCGCGAGCCGTCTCCAGCGCCTCTTCGAGGGCCTTCTTCTCGGCCTTCTCCGCCTGCTTGTCGGCTTGTCTGTCGGCGTGCTTCCCGGCCCGTACGGACTTGCGGCCGGCTCCGGTCCCCGCCGCGTGCACCTCGCCGGCGCGCTCGTGGTCCTCCCGCGCCTCCTTGGCCGCAGCGGACGCCTGGAGGACCGCCTCCCGTTCCCGCTGGGCCCGCTCGCGGCCGAGCCGGCGCAGCGTGGCCCGGGTCGACCGGCTGAGGGCGATCGGCTGGAGCAGCGGCAGGCTGTCGGCGACCGCGTCGGGGCCGAGGACCTCGACCGCCGAGCGCACCGCGCGTTCGGCACCCACCCGCAGACCGAGCGTGGTGACCAGCTGGGCGACGTCCATGCGCAGCACGATGTCGCCGGCGGCGATCTCCCCTCCGCGCAGGTCGGTGAGGAAGACCCTGCCGGAACGATCCACCAGAATCGCCTCACCCACCAGCCTGCGGTGCGCGATGCGCCGCGACTGGAGCGCGTACACCTGGCGCCAGGCCCCGTGCAGCAGCTCGTCCGTGATCTCCGCGTCATCCAGGGCGTCCAGAGTGCGTCCGCCGATGTGCTCGTAGACGAGCATCACGGCGTCGGGGCCCAGTTCCGACGTGGCGATCAATCGCGGTGCGTTGGCGCCCGCGGCGATCGCCGCGTAGGCGAGCAGCGCCTCCGCCTCCAGGGCCTGCCGCAACGACTGGAGGGACCGGCGGGTGGTGAACGCGCGGAGCGTCATCCGACGCCACACCCGGTAGAAGAAGCCCTGGGCCTGCTGCTCCCGGTCGACGACGGTGACATCCAGGGGCGGCCCGTCCTCCAGCGTCACGAGGTAGCGGCGGCCGCGGTCGCCCTGGTCCTGGGAATCGGCCGTCTCCTCGGCGCGCATCGCCGTCACCGGGCGGAAGCCCACGTGCCGCAGCCCGGCGAGCAGGGTCTGCCCGGTGGGCCGCACGTTCGGCGAGCCGACCGCGTAGAGCGTGCCGTAGGCGACGGTCCAGCCGATGAGGACGGTCACCACGATGGAGAACGGAGTGGTGAGACCCCCGACCAGGACCGCGAACGAGTTGAGCAGCAGGACCACCCAGAGCGCGACCCGCCAGCGTGGTCTGCGGGCCATGCCGACCGCCGTCATATAGGCGATCACGGGTGCGAGGTAGCCGTGGACGGGATCGGTGAGTCCGCCGCCGACCGCGGGCTGGGTCAGCGCGTCCCTGATCGAGTCGTGAGCACCCCTGGCCACCCACAGGTCCGTGGCCAGGGCCACCCCGTGGGCGAGTACGGCGGCCAGCACGCCGTCCGCGATGCGCAGCCCGTCCCGCTTGATCAGCCGCTCGATCGCGAAGCCGACCGGAAGGATCAGCACGGCGATGCTGGACGCCAGTCCGGCGAGCTTGATCAGCAGGTCGGGCGCCTGGCCGGTGCCCTTGGTGATGTCCTGCTCCAGGCCGGACGTGGTGCCGTGGGCGAACGCGGCGATGGCCAGCACCACCGCGATGGCGAGGATGCCGGTCAGCATCCGGACCAGGTCGGAGGGGCGGTGGACACGGGCGGGGAGCAGCGGCTCGTCGCCGGAGACCCGCTCGGTGTGATCTTCGTCGTCGCCGTCGGGTTCGTCGTCCCTGTCGGGTTCGTCGCAGCGGTCGGGTTCGTCGTCCTGGGGCCCCTCGTCGCCGTCGGGGCCGTCGTCACGGGGCCCGTTGTCGCCGTCGGCGCGGCCGGACCCCGGGGCGGAGCCCGTGCAGTCCGGGTCGGAGTCCGTGCCGTCCGGGGCGGTGCCCGGGGCCTCGACGGAGACGTGGTCGGTGAGGTCGCCGGGGTGCGCGGTGCCATGGGGACGTGCGGTGTCGTCGGCGTGCGTGGTGTCGTCCGGACGTGCGGTGTCTTCGGCTCGCGGTTCGCCGTTCCCGTTCGGCGTGTTCACAGCGGATTCGTACCGCAAGGCGTCGTCGGGCTCCGGGCGCGCCGATGCGTCGCGGGAGCCCACCGCCTCGGGTGGCGTCACGCCCTGCTCCCTCGTCGTCTCAGTCCGGTCTCTGTGCTCTCGTATCACCTGTCACCGCCCGGACGATGGTGGCACGACCGGAGTGGGCGCGGGGGCATCAGGGTGCTTTCCGTTCCCGCACGGCGTTGTCGGTGGCATGGGGCAGGATGGGCGGGATGAGCCGGAAGAGCGATGGGCAGCCGGAGCCGTCCGAGTACCCCGAGTACGCGGATCGGGTGCTGGAAGTCGCGGAACTGATCCCTCCGGGCCGGGTGATGACCTACGGGGACGTCGCCGAATGGCTGGGCGAGGGCGGCCCCCGCCAGGTCGGCCGGGTCATGGCCCTGTACGGCGGCGGGGTGCCGTGGTGGCGTGTGGTGCGCGCCGACGGGCTCCTCCTGCCCGGCCACGAGCTGAGCGCCCTCGACCACTACCGCGCGGAGGGCACGCCGCTGCGGGAGGCCGGCCGGGCGGCCGAGGGCCATGTGCCCCGGCTCGACATGCAGCGGGCCCGCTGGGACGGCGGCGGGGGCGGTGACGGTGAAGAGGGTCACAACTGACAGCTTCCGCCATCCGGCGCCACCGGGTGACGTCGAAGGACCGGACGGATGACCGCGCGCAGGTCTGTGCGGACGGCGGGGGCTCCGCCCGTGGGTGTCCCGGCCCGGTCGTGAAGGCGCCCGTACGCGGCGCGGCCCGGGAGACGGGGCCGCGGATGGGACAGCGGACGGGGCCGCGGACAGGCCGTACGCAGCGACCGCGGGCCGACCGTACGACGGGATCATGGCCGGACCGTACGACGAGACGGTCGTCGGACCGTACGACGGGAGCGTGATCGGACCGTACGACGGGACCGCGGGCCGCGCATCCGCTGCGGGCCGGTCTCCCACTGCCGTAGCGTCGTCTCCTGCGCGCGGCCCCGCGCACCTGCCAGACCCAAGAACATCAGCACACCCACCAGGACCGGCGATCCACGTGAGCTCCTCCTCCACAACCCGGCGCACACCGCACCAGCAGCAGGTGCGGCGGGGGACCGCGGGCGCGTACCGACTGGTGCGTACTCCGCCGGGCCCGGTGGATCCCCCTCAGCTGGACGCACACCAGCGTGCGGTGGTTGACCACGGGCAGGGCCCGCTGCTCGTCCTCGCGGGACCGGGCACCGGCAAGACGACGACGCTGGTGGAGGCCGTCGCCGAGCGCATCGCGCGCGGCACCGATCCCGAACGGATCCTCGTCCTCACCTTCAGCCGCAAGGCCGCGGTGGAACTCCGCGACCGGATGGCGCTGCGGCTCGGCGGTGCGCGCGGACCACAGGCCACCACGTTCCACTCCTTCTGCTACGCGCTGGTCCGGGCCCACCAGGACGGCGACCTCTTCCAGGAGCCGCTGCGACTACTGTCCGGCCCGGAGCAGGACGTCGCCGTCCGTGACCTGCTCGCCGGCCAGATCGCGCTCGCCCGCGACGGACTCGCCGCGGTCCGCTGGCCCGACGAGCTGCGCGCCTGTCTCACCACCCGCGGCTTCGCCGACGAGGTGCGCGCCGTGCTCGCCCGCAGCCGCGAACTGGGCCTCGGCCCGGACGCGCTCGCCGCCTTCGCCCGCCGCATAGGGCGGCCTGACTGGTCCGCGGCGGCGGCGTTCCTCGCGGAGTACCTCGACACGCTCGACATGCAGGGCGTCCTCGACTACGCCGAACTGGTCCACCGCGCGGTGCTGCTCGCCGAACGTCCCGGGTTCCGTTCGCCGTACGACGTCGTGCTGGTCGACGAGTACCAGGACACCGACCCGGCGCAGGTCCGGCTGCTCCGTGCGCTGGCCGGGAACGGACGCACCCTGCTCGCCTTCGGCGACCCCGACCAGTCGATCTACGCGTTCCGCGGCGCCGACGTGGGCGGCATCCTGGAGTTCCCGGACGCCTTCCGCCGTACGGACGGCCGCCCAGCGCCCGTCCGGGTCCTCACCACCTCGCGGCGCTCCGGTGCCCGTCTGCTGGCCGCCACCCGGCTGCTCACCCAGCGCATGCCGCTCACCCGGCTGCCTGCGGACAAGGTCCGCGCCCACCGCGAGCCGGTCCCCGTACGGCCCGGCGGGCGGGTCGAGGTCTACACGTATCCCACCGCGGGCACCGAGCTCGACAACATCGCCGACATCCTCCGCCGCGCCCACCTCGAAGAGGGCGTGCCGTGGAACGACATGGCCGTCCTCGTCCGAGCCGGCGGCCGCACCGTCCCCTCCGTCCGCCGCGCCCTCACCTCCGCGGGCGTCCCCGTCGACGTCGAGGGCGACGACCTGCCCCTCCGTCACGAACCGGCGGTCGCCCCCCTCCTCTCCGCGCTCCGCGCGGCGGCGGCCGCGGCGCTGGGCACCCGGCAGGCGCCCACCGAGCCCGCACCGGCCACGGACGACGCGTCGGGGACGACGGTCCCCTCCGACGCGGCCGACGTCCCGGACGGCATCGACGGCACGCATGACATGCACAACCCGCACGGCGCGCACGACCCGCAGGACGTGGACGGTACGCAGGACCCGCAGGACGTGGACGGCGACGGCGAGGCACCGGAGGAAGGGGCCGATGCCGACGCCGAGGCACCGCAGGAACGGGCCGATGCCGATGCCGGGGCGGCGGGCCCGTTCGACACCGAGACCGCGATCGCCCTGCTCACCTCGCCCCTCGGCGGAATGGACGCAGCCGACCTGCGGCGGCTCGGCCGGGCGTTGCGCGACGAGGAGCGCGCGGCGGGCAACCGAGTGCCGCCGCCTTCCGACGAGCTGCTCGCCCGCGCACTCGCGGAGCCCGAGCGTCTGGTGGTGCACGACCCGGCGTACGCGCGCGGTGCGCAGAACCTCGGCTTGCTGCTGCGCAAGGCGCGCGAGCTGCTCGCGGGCGGCGGCACCGCAGAGGAGGCCCTCTGGGTGCTCTGGGACGGCACGCCCTGGCCACGGCGTCTGGAGCGCGCGGCGCTCCGCGGCGGTGCGGCGGGCCGCAATGCCGACCGTGACCTCGACGCGGTGTGCGCGCTGTTCGACACCGCCGCGCGCGCCGAGGAACGCACCGGTGGCCGTGGCGCGCTCAACTTCCTGGAGGAGCTGGACGCCCAGGACATCGCCGCGGACACGCTCTCGAAACGCGTGGTCCGCCCCGACGCCGTCCGGCTGATGACGGCCCACCGCTCCAAGGGGCTCGAGTGGGGCCTCGTCGTCGTGGCAGGCGTGCAGGAAGGCCTGTGGCCCGACCTGCGCCGCCGCGGCTCCCTGCTGGAGGCCGACCGCATCGGCCGGGACGGGCTCGCCGAACCGCTGACCCCCGGCGCCCTCCTCGCCGAGGAACGCCGGCTCTTCTACGTCGCGGCGACCCGCGCCCGCGACCGGCTCGTCGTGACCGCGGTGAAGGCACCGGCCGACGACGGCGACCAGCCCTCCCGGTTCCTCACCGAGCTGGGCACGGAACCGAGGGACGTCACCGGCCGCCCGCGCCGTCCGCTGTCCGTCGCCGCGCTGGTCGCGGAGCTGCGCGCCACCACCGTCGACCCCGAGGCGTCGGACGGCCTCCGCGACGCGGCCGCCCGCCGTCTGGCCCGGCTCGCCGCGCTCGCCGACGACGAGGGGCAGCCCCTCGTACCGTCGGCGCACCCGCACCGCTGGTGGGGTCTGTACGAGCCGACGCGCAGCGCGGCCCCGCTGCGCGACCGCGACCGTCCCGTCGCACTGTCCGGCAGCGCGCTGGACCAGCTCGCCGGCACCTGTTCGCTCCAGTGGTTCCTGAGCCGGGAGGTGAAGGCGGACGCCCCGGCCACCGCGGCCCAGGGGTTCGGGAACGTGGTGCACGTCCTCGCCGACGAGGTCGCCTCCGGCCGTACCCCCGCCGACCTCGCCGTCCTCATGGAGCGGCTCGACTCGGTGTGGGACGCGCTCGCCTTCGACGCGCCGTGGAAGTCCCGCCAGGAGAAGGACAACGCGCGCGCGGCCCTCGAACGCTTCCTGCGCTGGCACGTGATGGACCGGGCGGGACGCACCCCGGCCGCCACCGAGCACGCCTTCGACGTGACGCTCGAAGCGGGTGCCTACGAGGTCCGCATCCGAGGTTCGATGGACCGCGTCGAACAGGACGCCCACGGCCGGGCCTACGTCGTCGACTTCAAGACCGGCAAGTCGGCGCCCACCAGGGACGAGGTGGCCCACCACCCGCAGCTGGCCGTCTACCAGCTCGCCGTCCGCGAAGGCGCCCTCGACGAGGTCTTCGACGGCCGCCGCCCCGAGCCCGGCGGCGCCGAGCTCGTCCATCTGCGCCAGGCTGCCCCCAAGAAGGAGGGCGGTGACGCGGTGCCCAAGGTCCAGGCCCAGGAACCGCTGTCCGGCGCATGGATCGGCGACCTCCTCGCCACCGCGGCCGGCCGCGTCCTGGACGAGCGCTTCACCCCGTCCGCCGGCACCCACTGCGCCACCTGCACCTTCCGCGCCTCGTGCAGCGCCCGCCCGGAGGGGCGCCACGTCGTGGAGTGAGCGAGTCGCCCGAGAAGCCGGGGTGCCCGAGGTGACCGGGACGACCTGGGCGGTGGGCCCTGGTCCCTGATGGCCGTCGTGTGGGTGGGCCCTGGTCCCTGATGGTTGCCGTGTGGGTGGGCACCGGTCCCTGATGGCCGCCGCTGTCAGTGGGCACCGTTAGCCTCTTGCGGGTGTCCGCGCGCATCACCGACCCCGAGCAGCTCAAGGAGCTGCTCGGCATCCCGTTCACCCCGGAGCAGACGGCCTGCATCACCGCACCGCCCGCGCCGCAGGTCATCGTGGCCGGAGCCGGCTCGGGGAAGACGACGGTCATGGCCGCCCGGGTGGTGTGGCTGGTCGGCACCGGGCAGGTCGCACCCGAGCAGGTGCTCGGTCTGACGTTCACCAACAAGGCCGCGGGGGAGCTGGCCGAGCGCGTGCGCACCGCGCTCGTACGGGCCGGGGTCACCGACCCCGACCCCTCACCCGCCGACGACGAGACCCCTGCCGGTGAACCCCGCATCTCGACGTACCACGCCTTCGCCGGGCAGTTGCTCACCGACCACGGACTGCGCCTGGGCGTGGAGCCCAGCGCCCGGCTGCTCGCCGACGCGACCCGCTACCAGCTCGCCGCCCGGGTGCTGCGCGAGGCGCCCGGACCGTATCCCGCGCTGACCAAGTCCTTCTCCGGGCTCGTCAGCGACGTCCTCGCGCTCGACGCCGAGCTGTCCGAGCACCTCGTCCCACCGGAGCGGCTGCGGGCCCATGACACCGAGCTGCTGGACGCCCTCGCCGCCGCCCGCCTCACCAACGCCGACCTGCGCAGGATCCCCGAGGCCGCCGCCGCCCGCCTGGAACTGCTCGACCTCACCGTCCGCTACCGCGAGGCCAAACGCTCCCGCGACCTGCTGGACTTCGGCGACCAGATCGCCCTCTCGGCCCGGCTCGCCCTCACCCGCCCCGAGGTCGGCCGGATCCTGCGCGACGAGTACCGGGTCGTCCTGCTCGACGAGTACCAGGACACCTCCGTCGCCCAGCGCCTGCTGCTGTCGGGGCTCTTCGGCGGCGGCACAGGCCACGCCGTGACCGCCGTCGGCGACCCCTGCCAGGCCATCTACGGCTGGCGCGGCGCGTCCGTCGCCAACCTCGACGACTTCCCCGACCACTTCCCGCACGCCGACGGCCGCCCCGCCACCCGCTACGCGCTCAGCGAGAACCGCCGCAGCGGCGGCCGGCTGCTCGACCTCGCCAACGGCCTCGCGGCGCCGCTGCGCGCCATGCACGAAGGCGTCGAGGCACTGCGCCCCGCCCCCGGCGCCGAACGCGACGGCACCGTGCGCTGCGCCCTGCTGCGCACCCACGCCGAGGAGATGGAGTGGCTCGCCGACTCCATCGCCCACCTCGTCGACACCGGCAAGGCGCCCGGCGAGATCGCCGTCCTGTGCCGCACCGCCGGTGACTTCGCCGGCATCCAGGCCGCGCTCGTGGCCCGCGACGTCCCCGTCGAGGTCGTCGGCCTCTCCGGACTGCTGCACCTGCCCGAGGTCGCGGACCTGGTCGCCATGTGCGAAGTCCTCCAGGACCCGGGGGCCAACGCCTCGCTCGTCCGGCTCCTCACCGGCCCGCGCTGGCGGATCGGCCCGCGCGACCTGGCGCTCCTCGGCCGCCGCGCCCGGCTGCTCGTGGCACGGGACCGCGGAACCGCGGACGACCCGGACCAGCGGCTCGCCGACGCGGTCGAGGGCGTCGACCCGGCCGAGGTGGTATCGCTCGCCGACGCACTCGACACCTTCCTCGACGCGGACGCCGGCCGCGCCGACGACCACCTGCCCTTCTCGGCGGAGGCCCGCGTCCGGTTCTCCCGTTTCGCCGCCGAACTCCGCGACCTGCGGCGCTCGCTCGCGGACCCGCTGATGGACGTGCTCCACCGCGTGCTGGCCGCCACCGGGCTGGAGGTGGAACTGTCCGCCTCACCGCACGCCCTGGCCGCCCGCCGCCGCGAAACCCTCGGCAACTTCCTCGACGTCGCCGCATCCTTCGCCGCCCTCGACGGCGAAGCGGGACTCCTAGCGTTCCTCGGCTTCCTCCGGACCGCCGCGCAGTACGAGAGGGGCCTCGACAACGCCCTCCCGGGCGGCGAGAACACCGTCAAGGTCCTCACCGCCCACAAGTCCAAGGGCCTGGAGTGGGACGTCGTCGTCGTGCCCGGTCTGGTGGCCAGGACGTTCCCGAGCGAGCAGCCGCGCGAGGCCTGGACCGCCCAGGCGAAGGTCCTGCCGCACCCGCTCCGCGGCGACGCCCCCACGCTGCCCGAGGTCGTGTCCTGGGACGCCAAGGGCATCAAGGCGTTCAAGGAGGAGATGAAGGAGCACCAGCGCACCGAGGAACTTCGCCTCGGATACGTCACCTTCACCCGCCCGCGCTCCCTGCTCCTCGGGTCCGGCCACTGGTGGGGCCCGGAACAGAAGAAGCCGCGCGGACCCTCCGACTTCCTGTACGCCCTCCAGGACCACTGCGCCGCGGGACACGGTGAGACCGAGGTCTGGGCCGACCCGCCGGAGGAGGACGAGGAGAACCCGTCCCTGCGGGAGTCCACCGCGGACCGTGCCTGGCCGCTGCCCCTCGACGCGGCCGCCCTCGGACGCCGCCGGGCCGCGGCCGACACGGTCCTCGCGTACCTGGACGCGGGCGAGGACGTGTACGGACGGGCCGGGGGAGGGGACGCGTACGCGCGGGCCGCGCACGAAGGCTTGTACACGGATGACCCGTATTCGGACGAGCCGTACGGGGACGAGCGGTACGGGGAGGGGCGGCACGCCGGGGACCCGTACGTGTTCGGGGACGAGCCCGATCCGTTCGACGAGCCCGATCCGTTCGACGACCCGTTCCATGACCGTCCTTTCGGGGACCCTTTCGACGACGGGCCCGGCGACGGCGGGCTCGTCGACGACCCCCTCGGCGACACCCGTGCGGAACCGTCCGAGCAGGACCACCCGTACGCGCCGGAGCCCTACGAGCCGCACCCCTACGGCCTGGAGCCCCACGGCGCGCGCCCGTCCGGCCCCGGACCGCGGGTTCCGGACTGCTCCGGCCCGGCGGGGCACGAGACCGGCGGCCACGAGACCGGCCGCCACGACACCGGCCCCCACAACACCGCCACCCGGGACCCTGGCTCCCACGCGGCCGCCGGCCCCCAGCCCCCCGTACATCCCGCGGACCCGGACCCGGACCCCGCGCACCCGGCGGGCGACGCCGGCCACGGCGGTTCCCGGGACGGCGACGCCGGACACCATGACGCCGGACACCACGACCCCGTACACCCGGACGGCCGGCACCATGACGCGGCGCGGCCGCGCATCCCCGCCGCGCGCTCCCATCCCGCCGACGACGTCCTCACCCTGGAGGAGGCCCGCGCCGTCGCGTCCTGGGACCGGGACCTCGAAGCTCTCACCGAGGAGCTGCGCCGGGCCCGAGCCGGTACCCGCGACGTCGTGCTGCCGCCCGCACTGACCGCCATGCAGCTGCTGCGCCTCGCCGCCGATCCCGACGCGTTCGCCCGGGAACTCGCGCGTCCCATGCCGCGGCCCCCGCAGCCCGCGGCCCGCCGGGGAACCCGGTTCCACGCCTGGGTGGAGGCGCGCTTCGAGGAGCTGCCGCTGCCCATGCTCGGCCCGGACGAGCTGCCCGGAGCCGACGACGCCGACGAGAACGAGCCGGGCATCGCCGACGAGCGCGATCTCGCCGCCCTCAAGGAGGCCTTCGAGCGCACCCCGTACGCCCGGCGCACGCCGTACCGCGTGGAGGAGCCCTTCCAGCTCACGCTCGCCGGCCGGGTCGTGCGCGGACGCATCGACGCCGTCTACCGGAACGGCGACACGTACGAGATCGTCGACTGGAAGACCGGCCGGGACGGAACCGCCGACCCGTTGCAGCTCGCGGTGTACCGGCTCGCCTGGGCGGAACGCACCGGCGTCCCCCTCGAGTCCGTCGACGCGGTCTTCCTCTACGTACGCACCGGGGAGACGGTCCGCCCCGCCCGCCTGCCCGGCCGCGCCGGGCTGGAGCGCATCCTGCAGGGCGAGACGGGTACGGAGCCACCTGCTGCGGCCGGATAGGCTCACAGGCATGAGCGACACCCCGGACAGCGCCGTCCGCACGTACATAGACCGGCATCGCGCCGCGTTCCTCGACGACCTCGCGGAGTGGCTGCGCATCCCTTCCGTGTCCGCTCAGCCCGAGCACGCCGACGACGTACGGCGCAGTGCCGACTGGCTCGCCGCGAAGCTCCGGGAAACCGGTTTCCCGGTCGTGGAGGTGTGGCCGACGCAAGGCGCCCCCGCCGTGTTCGCCGAATGGCCGTCCGGCGATCCGTCGGCGCCCACCGTGGTCGTCTACGGTCACCACGACGTCCAGCCCGCGGCCCGTGAGGACGGCTGGCACACCGACCCGTTCGAGCCGGTGGTCGAGGACGGCCGGATGTACGGCCGTGGCGCGGCCGACGACAAGGGCCAGGTGTTCTTCCACACCCTCGGCGTCCGTGCCCACCTCGCCGCGACCGGCCGGACCGCCCCCGCCGTGAACCTGAAGCTGCTGGTCGAGGGCGAGGAGGAGTCCGGCTCGCCGAACTTCCGCGCACTCGTCGAGGAACACGCGGACCGTCTGGCGGCCGACGTGGTGATCGTCTCGGACACCGGCATGTGGTCCGAGGACACCCCGACGGTCTGCACCGGCATGCGGGGCCTCGCCGATTGCGAGATCGCTCTGTACGGGCCGGACCAGGACATCCACTCGGGTTCGTTCGGCGGGGCCGTGCCCAACCCGGCGACCGTCGCCGCCCGCATCGTGGCCGCGCTGCACGACGAGAACGAGCGCGTGACCGTCCCCGGCTTCTACGACGGCATCGTCCCGCTCACCGACGAGGAGCGTTCCCTTTTCGCGGAACTGCCCTTCGACGAGACCGAGTGGCTGCGCACCGCCGCGTCGCACGGCACGCTCGGCGAGGCCGGTCACTCCACACTGGAACGGCTCTGGGCCCGCCCGACGGCCGAGGTCAACGGCATCGGCGGCGGCTACCAGGGACCCGGCGGCAAGACGATCATCCCGTCGTCCGCGCAGCTGAAGCTGTCGTTCCGGCTGGTCGCCGGCCAGGACCCGGACCGTATCGAGGCGGCCGTCCGCGACTGGGTCGCGGCCCGCGTCCCGGCCGGTGTCCGGCACGAGATCGTCTTCGGCGCCGCGACCCGGCCGTGCCTGACCCCGCTCGACCACCCCGCGCTCCAGGCCGTCACCCGCGCCATGGGCCGCGCCTTCGGCCAGAAGATCCGCTTCACCCGTGAAGGTGGTTCGGGCCCGGCCGCCGACCTCCAGGACGTGCTGGGTGCTCCCGTGCTGTTCCTGGGCATCTCCGTGCCGTCGGACGGCTGGCACGCCCCGAACGAGAAGGTCGAACTCGACCTGCTCCTGAAGGGAGTGGAGACCGCTGCCCACCTCTGGGGCGACCTGGCCACGGCAGGGCTGCCCTGAGCGCCGTGGCGGGACGCCGCCGAGCCCCGGACCCGAGCCACTGCACCGCCGGCAGAACATCCGATCCACCGAGGGGGAGTTGGAAGTACCTGTGAGCACCTTCAGCGACGCGACCACGACCAAGGGCGCGCCCGCGGGCATGACCGCGGGCACGACCACGGACCTTCCGATCCCTCTGACGGCCGAGAGCGGCATCGACCGCGCGGCACACCACCGTCTCGACGAGGCGTGGCTGGCCGCGGCCTGGAGCCACCCCATGACCCGGGTCTTCGTGGTCAGCGGCGGTCAGGTGCTGATCGACGACACCCCCGACGGACGTACCGAACTCGTCATGACCCCGGCCTTCGAGGCCCCCGTCACCGAGACGCACCGCTATTTCCTGGGCACCGACGAGGACGGGGTCAGCTACTTCGCCCTCCAGAAGGACGCGCTGCCCGGCCGCATCGACCAGTCCGCCCGGCCGGCGGGACTGCGCGAAGCCGGCCTGCTGCTGTCGCCGCGCGACGCCGGACTCATGGTGCACGCCGTCGCCCTGGAGAACTGGCAGCGGATGCACCGCTTCTGCTCCCGCTGCGGCGAGCGCACGGTGATCGCGGCGGCCGGCCACATCCGCCGCTGTCCCGCCTGCGGGGGCGAGCACTACCCGCGCACCGACCCGGCCGTGATCATGCTGGTGACGGACGAGGACGACCGCGCCCTGCTCGGCCGGCAGGTCCACTGGCCCGAGGGCCGCTTCTCGACCCTCGCCGGTTTCGTCGAACCGGGCGAGTCGATCGAGCAGGCCGTGGTCCGCGAGGTCTGGGAGGAGGCCGGCGTCCGCGTCGGCAGCCACGTCGAGTACGTCGCCAGCCAGCCCTGGCCCTTCCCGTCCAGCCTGATGCTCGGATTCATGGCCCGTGCCGTCTCGGCCGAGATCACCGTGGACGGCGAGGAACTCCACGAGGCCCGCTGGTTCTCCCGCGACGACCTCCGCACCGCGATCGAGTCCGGCGAGGTGCTGCCCCCGTCCGGCATCTCGATCGCCGCCCGCCTGGTGGAACTCTGGTACGGCAAGCCACTGCCGAAGCCGTTGGTCTGAGCCGGGAGCCCGGGACGGGTTCGGGCGGGCGGCTCCGTCCGACCGGATCCGCCCGCCGGGCGAGTCAGCCGACGGCCGGATGGGCGACGACGTACCCAGCGCCTACGCTGCCCGACCTCGTCTCGAAGACCAGGCCGACACTGCCGCGGACGAGATCCGGTGCCACGCCCGGCGCCGCCTCGCGGTCCGCCCCGGTCCGCGCGTCCAGGACCACGGGGCCGCCGCCCTCCACCTTGCCGTACACCGCACCGTGCCAGGCGGCCGTCACCTCGACGGAATTGCGGTCGCTGGTGGGCAGCGTCCACAGCTGCTCGCCGGAAGCTGCGTCGTAGCCGCGGACAGTGGATCCGGCGCTGCAGACGACAACGCTCCGTTCGTCGGAGGTGCAGCCCCAGGACGCCGGCTTGGTGGACTCGTCCAGAGCGATCTTGACACGTGGCCGACCGGTCTTGCTGTCGACGACGGAGACCGAATCGTCGCCGAAGTCGCCGAAGAGCGACGCATACGTCGCCTCGACCTGGACGAGTCCCGTCCCGACGGTCCGCGCCTTGAGCGTCTTGCTCCTGGCGTACTGCTCCCACAGGGGACTGCCGTCCTTGGCGGAGTACGCCACGAGCTTGGTGAACTCGCCGTCGAACGGCTGATCGTGGTTCTCGACCTCGAACTTCTCGGTGTACTTGACCACACCGATGACGGCCCCTGCATCGTGGATCGGTTCGGCGAGGCCGGCGACCTCCTTCTCCCAGAGCTGCTTGCCCGTCGCCGGGTCGAGCGCCCGGAGCGAGCCCTCGTGGGAGAGGACGGCCCCGTTCGGATCCGCCCCGACCAGCGTCTCGCGCCCGTCGAGCGAGATGCTCCACTGCTTGGCTCCGGTACGGGCGTCCACGGCGATCGCCTGCGTCGACTCCTTCGCCTTGGAGGTGCCGGTACCCGCGGTCCTGGTCGTGGCCACGGTGATGACCACGGTACGGCCGGGCAGCTCCACCACGCCCGGTGCCGTGGCGTGGCCCGTCGGCGGATCACCGACGGGTGTGGCCCAGATCGCCTTGCCGTCGACCGGGTCGTAGGCGGAGAGCTTGCCGTCGCCCATCGCGTAGGCGGTACCCGCGCGCAGCGCGAACGAACGGGTGGTGAACCGGCCGTCGCCGATCTCCTGCCGCGCCCACCCCAGGGCCTCCGGAAGCCTCGTCTCCTTCTCGGCATCGAACTTCACCGGCGGGTCATAACTCTTCCGCGGTGCCGTCGACGGCGAGGCGGACGATGACGCCTTCGGGCCTGCCTGACCGCCTTCTTCGCCCGGGGCGTCGCTCCCGCCGCACGCGGTGAGCGTGCCACCCAGCAGCACGCCGGTGGCCAGCGCGGTCAGTGATCGCCAGGGATGCAACAGAAAGCCCTTCGTCGTCGGTCGGTCAGAGGCGGGGGCCCTTGGGGCCCTGCTTGAGGTTCGGCAGCGGGGTGTCGGTGATCGAGGGCGCGTCCGTCTTCGCCCGCTGTGCGGGGAGGGTTCCGGGCGGCTTGAGGCGGTCGCGCAGGCTGGGTCCGTCGTTGTCGAGGAGTTCGGTCAGGTCCTGGCTGACGTCGGGTTCGAGGGGGGCGGCTGCCTTTGCCTTGGCTGCCTTGGCCTCGTTCTCGGCACGGACTACACCCTCGTACTCCCGGACCTCTTCGATGATGTGGGCCGGCACGTTGGGGTTGAGCGTGGCGCGGATCTTGCGCTCGCCGAGCTCCTCCACACCGGGGGGTATCCGGACGTTCTCGTAACGCTCGTTCTGGAGGAGGTCAGTCGCCTCGCGGTACCTCTCCGTGAGCTTCTTGTTTTCGGCGAGCTTCGGATCGTCCTTGAACCCCTGTGTGTAGGCGCCGGTCCGCGCCATCTCGTAGAGCTCGTGGTTGTCCATCTTCGCCCGGAAGCTCTCCGGGGTATGGAACTGGAGTTCGAACTTCTCGCCGCGCTCAGGGTGTTCCCAGGTGGTGTTGAGCCCCTTGTAGACCGGGTCTTCCCAGGTGTTCTTCTCGGACCCGGGGACCGGTCGATAGCCCTGCTTCTGGAGGCGTTCGTAGGCCTCCTTTGTGCCCGCCGTGTACTCGTCGGTGGGGAAGGTCAAGGTGTAGCGGTGGATGTCGTTGGCGTTGCGGGCAAGCCAGGCGTCCATGGGGACGCCGTCCTTCGCAGGACCCGACGCCTTGCGCCGTAGCGAATCCAGACCCTTGAGCGAGTACTTCAGCCCCTCCAGCTTGCCGCCCCGGCCCAGGCTCGACGCCTCGACGCCCTTCAGTCTCTGGTCGAGCTCGGCCTGTGCCTGCTGTGCCTGATGCCACCGCTCGGTGACAAGCCTGTTCTGCTCAGGCGTGAGTTTCAGGCCCTGGTCGGTGCCTTCTCCGTGCCATGCCCCCGTTTTGTCGATCACAGCGTCGTCGCCCCACTCACTCCGCGAAGTTCCTGGATGGTGCTTTCAGCCTCTTCGGGCGTGATTTCGGCAAGATGGGTGAGCTCGGTGGAACGTGCGCTGAAGAAGTCGAAGATCGTGGCCGACGGCTCCCAGATTTTGTCGATGGTGAAGCTCTCGTCGTATACGCGCTCAGGACTGCTCCGACGCCTCACTACGCCGTAGGGCCTTCGGCCGCTGCTCCACTCGGTTTCGTCGAGGTACACCGCCCAGTACCGCACCCACCCCTGCCGGTCCGCCTCCAGTACCGCTGCGCGTTCCGCTGTCACCGGGTGAAGCTCTTGAGGGGTCGGCGGTTCCGACACCGGCACGTCCGGCCTCACCGGCTGCCACTCCCAGATGAGCAGGGACAGGTACTCCCAGGAGTCACCGCTGCGCCGCCACAGGCTGCTCGGCCGCTCCACGGTGTATCCAGGGGAAGCCTTGACGAAGTACTCGTACTGCTCGCTCATGCGTCGTTCCTCCTTGCAGACGAGGCGTTGATACGCGCCTCCAGGGCTGCCGGGTCCGTCGGACGGCCCGGGCGGTCGGGTGAGTGGTCGGACTCACAGCTCTTGAACATGTAGTTCTGCCGGATCCGTTCGAGCGTCGGCCAGAGCCACATCTGGTGCCAGTAGGCCATCTCCTGCCCGGAGCCGCCCGACGCCGCGTCGGCCTCGGACGCGGCGAGCCAGGCGGCCCGGAGCGCGGCGAGTTCCTCCGTCACACCGCCGTGCGCCGGCCAGCAGGGCCAGATGCGCAGATGGAGCTGGGGGGCGTAGTGGCCGCCGAGCCAGTCGACCCACGCGGCGAGGTCCCGCCAGTCCCGCTCCGTCGCGCGGTACGACCACGGGCTGCCCACGGCCCTGTCCGCCCCGGGAGGAGAGGTCGCGGCGTGGCCGGCCTGCTCCAGTACGGCGAGACGGCCGAGGATCTCGGACAGCACCTCCTCGATCTCGCCCTGGTCGCTCCTCACCCGGGTGGCGAACGCCCGCACCAGCGCTTCGAGCTTCTCGCGGTGCTGCCGCATCGCCTCGACGTCCTGCGCGAGACGTTCGACCGCCAGGGCGGCGGAGGGCATCTGCTCCGTGCTCACGCCTTCTCCAGGTTCGTGCCGACGCGCCGCGCCCGGGTGGCGTGTTCGGCCGCCCGGAGCTCCTTGCCGTCGCGGCGGGAGTCCCACGGCACGAGCTCGGCGATGACGCCCGGCGCGCCGCGGAAGAGCAGCAGAGCCTGGCCGTTGGGGAGCTGGCGGATCTCCTCGGGGCGGAGCACCCGCCGCTCCCGTTCGACCTGGGACGTGGTGGAGACGAAGAGGCGGTTGGACTCGCGGGAGGTCGACACCTCCTTCATCTCGGTCTCGCCGACGAGTTCGGAGAAGCGGCGCAGTGCCTCGATGTCCTTGAGACCGCCCATGACCAGGGTGGCGGCGGCGTTGTCGAGGAGGGTGTCGGCCTCCTGCTCGCCCCAGCGCAGGATGGCCTGGGCGAGCGACTGCAGGGCGTACACGATGTGGATGCCGTAGCCGCGGGCGTCGGAGGCCAGCGAGGGCAGCTTGGGCAGCGGGGCGACGTTGGCGACCTCGTCGAGGACCAGTCGCAGGAACGGGTCCAGCCGTCCGGAGGGCAGCCGCGGGGCGCGGCGCTTGGCCGCGTCGACGACCTCGCCGAGCAGCATCGTGGTCAGCGGCGAGACGTTGGTGGAGGCGTTGGCGTCGCTGATGAGGACGAGGGTGTCGCGGGACGCCACGAACCGGTCGGGGTCGAAGACCGGCACGCCCTCCTGCGGGGTGACGCAGCGCAGGACCTTCCGCAGGGCCAGGGGCTCGATCTGTGCGGCGAGCGTCTGCCGGGTGGAGGCGACCGTTTCGTCGGCGCCGGTGGAGACGGACCTCAGCAGGACGTCCCAGCCGGGCTCCGCGTCGGGGTGGTCGGTGAGGATGGTGCGTGGCTCGTCGGCGTTCTCGAGGTTGGTCGCCCACCGCATCACGTGCTCGATGGTGCGGCCCTCGAGCGCCGCGGCGTGGAGCAGGCGGGTGAGCGCCGAGGAGGCGGTCTGCTGGAAGAAGCCGGCGTTGGTGGACGAGGAGTCGTCCGCTCCCATGCCGACCGAGAACGACAGGGCCCGCGAGGTCGCTGTCTCGCCGTCCTGGCAGCCGGCGACGGGGTCCCACACCATCCGCTCGGGCCAGCCGACGGTGTCGAGCGGGTCGAAGACCCACACCCGGCCCATCCGGGAACGGGGCACGGCGATGACGTCCAGGACGTCGGCACGCGTGGACGTGACGACGAGGGGGCCCGGGGCGTCCAGGCAGGCGGGGATGACGACGGTGCGCGACTTGCCCGCTCCGGAAGGGGCGATGACGGCCACGGAGTCCTCGGGCGTGGCCACCAGGGGCTGGCCCGTGCCGAGCTGCCGGGCGAGGAGCCAGCCCACCTCGCTGAGGTCGGCCTTGGCGGCCGCGCGGGCGTCGAAGCTGCCGTCGCTGCGGCTGAAGGTGGTGGCGCGGGTCATGGCGGCGGCGTTGCGGGCCCGCTCCTCACCGAGGGCGTGGCGGGCCTCGTTGGCCGAGGCGAGTCCCTCGCCGTTCTGGCTCCTGGTCCGCCGTCGGGCGGAGCGGACCGCCAGCCAGACGAGGGCCGCGGGTCCGAGGAGGAACGCGGCCCAGACGAGGAGCGTGACTCCGACCGTGGCGTGCTGCACACCGTCGCCCAGACCGTCCAACGGCTTGTGAACAATCAGTGCGGCTATGGTGGATGAAACGTCGGAAAGTGTGAGGCCGTCGGATGTCGCCCACACCGCGAGGTGCCAGGAGACGCCTGCGGCGGCGATCGCCCCCACGGCCTTCACGATGCTCAACTCGCCACTGGAACCGGCCTTCTCCGGCTTGCGTCCCAGGTCACGTCCGCGGCTCATTCCCGCTCCCCCGAAGTACCGAACCCGCTCAGCCGAGCGACGTCATGATGCTGCATGACCGTAGCATCTGCAATTTCGGAGCCACTTGGAGAACCCGGTGTGCGGGGGTGGGCCATGGGGATTGTCGGACGGTGTGGTTAGACTCGGCGCCGCCCTGAGCAAGGGGCCGTCGGCGGGCCTGTCGGGTCCGGCTTGAAGCTATCAACGGGGTACGGGGAAGTGCGGCATGGGGGCATTGCCCAAGGCCATTCGCGTCATTCTCAATCTGCCGGAGCCACGGCAGGAACAGACGGACAGTCAGAAGGACCCGGGGCATGCACGAGGCGGCGCAGCGTCCGCCGGCCCGGTGTCAGACAGCGGAGCACCCGGGCAGATCAATCCGTGGGTGGAGGCCGCCCGGCAGCTGGAACCGGCCAACGGGCCGGCCGCCGGCCGGGGTGAGGCCGGTACGTCGGGCGGAGCCGACAACGGAAAGGGCGCCCAGGCGACTTCCGCCGTGCCCTGGAACGTGCAGGAGGAGACGAGCGGCGCCAAGTTCGCGCGGCGCTTCGGGCGCGGCCTGCTGTGGACGGTCGTGGTCCTCGCCGCGATAACCGGTGTCCGGTCCTGGTTCTTCCCCGACAAGGCGGAGAAGCCGCCCGCGCCGATCGTGAAGCTCCCGCCGCGCTATGCGGAGGACCAGGCGCAGGCCGTCGCATCGCGCTTCGCCCGCGCCTATCTGACGTGGGACGAGAAGACCGAGGCGCAGCGGGAGACCGCCCTGGCGCTGGACCTGGTGCCCGGTGTGGACCTCAAGCTCGGCTGGGACGGCAAGGGCGTGCAGCGCGTCGAGGAGCTGTACCCAGGGGCGGTGACCGTGGTCAAGGGCGACCGGGCGCGTGTCCGGGTGGAGGCGCTGGTGTCGGGCGGCGACCCGAAGACGAAGGGGCCGGCCCAGTGGGTCGCCCTGGACGTTCCGGTCGTCAAGGTCGGCGAGCGGATCGCCGTGACCGGCGCACCCGGTGTCGTCGCCCTCGGCCGTCCGCCGGCGGTCGAGCCGTGGGAGGCACCGGAGCCCGACCCGGCTCTGGCCATGCGGACCAAGGGCGTCGTGGAGCAGTTCTTCAAGCAGTACGCCGCCGGCGACCCGTCCGCGGTCGCCGCCCCGGGCGTACGTATCCCGGCGCTGCCCAAGGGCTACCAGCTCGTGTCCGTGACGAGTTGGGTGGTCGACCTGGGCAAGGGCGACGACCGGACCGGCACCGCCGCCGTGACGTGGAGTACGTCCGGCGGAACCATTTCGCAGACGTATCGCGTCAGCATCACTCGTGTGGCCTCGGCGGATGCCGGCCGCTGGCAGGTCTCGGGCCTGCACGGCGGGGCGTACTGAGGCCGACGTCACGACTGCGAAGGCCCACCGCAAACCGAACCAATGAAAGGCACATGGCATGCCCATGATTGAACTTGCCGCTCCGTTGACGAGCGGAGCGGAGCTGAAGGACTGGGTCCTTCTCATCGCGGGAAACATCTTCATCGTCATCCTCGCGGTCCGCGGCATCGGTTACTACGCCAAGCGCGAATGGGGCGAACTGATCGGCCACCTGATGGCCGCCGTCGTCATCGCCGGCATCGTGTACGCGCCGAACGTCGCCATCGGCCTGTTCCGGGGAATCTGGGAGAAGGTCGCAGGGACCTGATGCGCAAGGGCTACACGTTCACCCGTCACTTCGACCTGGAGACGCGGCAGCACGAGCTGATGGGGCTGGACCTGGGTGAAGGTGTGCCCAGGCGGACCCTGATACTCGGGGTCACGCTCTTCGCGACATGGTGCGGCGGCCTCGTGCTGATCTTCGGAGCCCCGTCCAAGTACACCTTCTCGGTGTACATGCTGCCCCCGCTGATCATCGCCGTGCTCGGAGCCCAGCGGAACCGCAGGGTGGACCGCCGCCGCAACCTCACCAGCTGGGCCCTCACCTGGCGCTACGTCACCAGTGGCCACAGGCCCATCATCAACGGCGGCCGTCGCGCCGCCGAGCGCTCGGAATGGATTCCGGTACGGGCCCGGTGGGGCGACCGCGTCGACCAGCTGCTCGATCTCCCAGGCTTCGGCGGGCTCGAATCGCTGCTCGGCGGCGACCGGAAGAAGACACCGGCGGCCACCGCCATCCGGCTGGACGCCCGGGCCCGCATGTACGGGCCCGACCGTGTGTGGCACGCACGGAAGAGGGCCGGCCTGATCGACAAGAAGACGTCACCACCCAGCAGGAAGGCGAAGGCGTGAAGCTCACCAAGGCACTCGGACGCTTCATGGGCCTCGGACCCGAGCGGGCGCTCCCGCCCCCTCGTTACGAGGCGATCGCGGACGGTCTGATCATCACGGACACCGCCGCCGAGGCCTGGTTCGTGCTCTCCGGCTCCAACACCGACCTCATGGCCGAGCCGGCCCGCGACGCCGAACAGGACATCATCGGCTCCGTCCTGGCCCGCACCCTCGCCGGCTACGAATGCCACCTCAAGGTCCTCTGGTCGCCGCTCAACGCGGCCGACTACGTCGAGGAGTCCGAGGAACTGTTCTCCGCCGGCCGCTACCGGGACTGGACCCAGCTGCGCGTCGACCGCCTGGACATGCTGGAGCTCCCCACCCGTCATCTGCTGCTGGGCGTGCGGATCGCCGAACGGAACAACCAGACCAAGGCCAAGAGCCGAGCGGGTTTCCAGGAGGCCCTGGGTCTGGGCACGCGGGCCGTCTCCTACAAGGAACTCGCACGCCTCGACGCGCTCACCCGGCGTCTCGGTCGCCAGCTCGAGAGCACACCGTGGAGGGCGCAGCCCGCCACCGTGGAGATGCTCGGCTGGATGATCGCGCGCGAGCAGCACCGGAGCGCGCCGCTGCCCGCCGCCAACGGCGACGGGGCGATCTCCGGGGCCAAACTCGCCCAGCTCACCCAGGGCAAGGTCATGCCCCACTCCGACCACCTCCAGGTCGTCGACGGCCGCAGTGAAGTGACCGCCTGGGTCTCCGTGCTCGCCATGACCGGCTTCCCGGAGGAGATGGAGAGCCCGGGCAGCGGTGAATGGCTGCGCGCCGTTTCGGAGATCACCTACATCCCGGAGAACGACGGGGACAACTTCCAGGACTACGGGCAGATCCCCGTCGTCCCGGTGAACCCCGAAGTATCCGTCCGCTTCGAGGTCATGCACAAGCGGGACGCCCTCAAGACCATCGACGAGGTCCGCAGGCTGGCCAAGGAGCAGCGCCAGTCCGCCGCCAAGCACTCGGCGGGTGAGGCGGGGCGCGAGATCGAAGAGACCGAGCAGGTCATGGCCGAACTCGCCCGCGACATGAAGCGGGACGACGTGACCCTGATCGAGGACCATCCGCGCCTCGTCGTCACCAGCGACATCAGCGTGGAGGACCTGCGCGCCAAGGTCGACGCGGTCATCTCGTACTACGGCGGCGTGGGCATCGAGGTCGTCGTCGGCACCGACGAGCAGCGCGAGCTGTGGATCGAGGCCCAGCCGGGTGACCTCGTCCGGGTCGGGGACCTCGGCCACACCCGTACCGTGGACGCCTTCGCCGGTTCGTGGTTCTGGGGCGGCGCGCAGGTCGGCGACGACAAGGGTCCGATCATCGGCTACCTGACCGGTTCCACCCCCGGAGTGGTCCGCAACGACCTCACGGCGGGCAGTGAGCGCGGCGACGCGACCACCACCGCCTTCATCGGGCGTTCCGGCCGTGGCAAGACCACCGGCATGATGCTGAGCCTGCTGGACGCGGGCTTCCGCGAGGCGTTCGTCCTCGCCCTCGACTTCAAGGGCGACATCGGCGGACTCGTCACCGCGGCGCAGTCCTTCGGACTCAACTCCCACCTCGTGCAGACCGGTACGCACTACGCGGGTGTCGCCGACCTCTTCGGCATGCTCGGCGAGGACGAGCGTGCCCAGGTCGAGGTCCCGGCCCAGCTGGGCATCGCCCTGCCGTCCCACCTCCGGGCCCGCGGCGCCGAGACGCCCATCCAGAAGGCCGTGAACCAGGTCGTCGCCGAGGGCGAACCCGCCACCTGGAAGGTGATCCAGCGCCTCATGGCCAGCGACGACCCGCTGGCCCGCGAGACCGGCGAGGCGCTGTACGAACTGTCGCTCACCGGTGTCGGCGCCCCCTTCATGGGGCGGCCCTCGGGCGAGCCGATGCTCGTGCCCAAGCCCGGCCTGTGGGTGGTACAGATGCCCGGGCTGTCGCTGCCGGACGCCGACAGCGACCGCGAGGACTGGAACGTCACCCAGCGCCTGTCCGTCGCCCTGATGCACTCGATGATCGCCTACGCCATCACCACGGCCGGCCGGAAGGACCTGCGCGGCCTGCGCAAGGTCGTGGCCGTCCCCGAGGTGCACGTGCTGACCGCGACGCGAGAGGGAAGCGCGTTCCTCCAGTACATCGCCCGAGTCGGCCGCGCACTGTCCACCGCCCTGGTCGTCGACACCCAGGACCCGGAGACCCTGGCCGGCCTCACCGGTCTGGTCGAGCAGCTGACCACGGTCTTCGGCTTCCAGCTGACGACCCCGCAGCAGCAGAGCGCGCTCGCCGCGCTGCTCGGCCTGCCCGACGACGAGCACACCCGCCGGCTCATCCAGGCCATCGGCCTCCAGGCGGACGGCGAGATCCGGCACGGTCACTGCATCACCCGTGACCGCCGTTTCTCCTGCGCCACCACGCAGTTCGACATCCCCAGTGGCGACCTTCTGGGCCTGCTCAGCACCACGCCGAAGATCAGCCGGTTCGGTTCGGAGGCTGCGGTGGAAGCGGACACCGGGGTCGGCATGGACAAGTCGCAGGAGGCCCTCGCGTGAGCCGCACGCCGGGCAGCATCCGTTGGAGGCGACGCCGATGAGGCTCCGTAGTCTCGCCATCCCCGTCGTGGGAGCTCTGACGACCGTCATGGTCGTCGCCAACGTCGCCTACGCGGCCGAGCCCATACCGCCGGTCGGCATCGGCCAGCTGATCCCCGAAGCCACCCCGCCACCGGGCGGCGGGACCACCCTCTACGAGACGTACTCCGGCAAGCTCAGCGTCTGGACCCTCGACGAGGACCTCGACACCGGGCTCACCGAATGGGAGGGAAACGGCCTGTACTTGCAGCACCTGCTCAACCAGGTGCTGATGGGCATCATCGTGCTGATCGGCCGTGCTTGCGTGGTGATCACCCAGTGGGCCATCCAGGGAACGTCGATTCCCCAGTTGACCGAACCGATCGTCAAGGCCATCTCCGGTGCTGCGGGGACCCTGATCCCCACACTCCTGCCGGCCTGCTTGGTGATCGGTGCGCTGGTCGCCTACGGGAACCATCGCAAGGCCCAGGGTTCGCACCTGTCCCAGATCGGCTGGCTGGCCGCCGCGGCGATCTTCTCCATGTCGCTGCTCACCAGTCCCGGAGTCTGGGTGGACGGCATCAACTCGGTCCGCAACATCGGCACTGACGTGTCGTTCAGCGTGGCCAACGCCGGGATCGGGAAGCCAGGTGACTTCCCCGTCAAGCTCTCGCACGAGCCGACGTTCGACGGGGATGCCAAGAAGACCGTCATGCGCAAGGCCGGGGACGCCGTGTGGCGGACGTACGTCGCCACCCCTTGGTGCATGGCGGAGTTCGGCAATCTCAGGATCTGCGAGGAAGAGGGCGAGAACCTGCTGAACGTCGCCAAGAAGGGCGACAGCAGGACCGACTTCCTCCACAAAAACGTCCATAACGACCCCGACTCGGACGAGGGTACCTTCGTCGGCGGAGAGGCCGTCGACTGGCGCCAGGGCGAGAAACCCGCCGGCCGGATGATGGTGCTGTTGCTGGGCATCGTGGCCGTGGTGATCTATGCCGTCCTCGCGCTCATGCTGGCCTTCGCCTCCATCGCGTCACTCCTGGGCGCGTTGATGCTGCTGATATCCGGGGTGATCTTCGCCTGTCTCTGGGTCATTCCGGGCCGGCCCAGACAGTGGGGCGTCAAGTGGTTCGACGCCCTGCTGGGCATGGTGCTCCAGTCCTTCATCGCCACACTGGTGCTCGGATGCGTCATGATCATCACGGTCGTGTGCACCCAGATCGCCGGGGAGATGGGCTGGTTCCTGTCCTCGGGCCTGTCGATCACGGCGGCGATCGTGGCGTTCAAGTTCCGCCGGCTCGTCGAAACCATCATGGGGTCGATGAGCGGACTCAGCTCCGAGGCCGGCGTCGCCGGCCTCGCCACGGCGAAGGCCGGTGCGCTCGCCGGGAAGCTGGCAGGCAAGTCGGCGGTCTTGGGGGGCAAGGCGGCGATCGGTACTGCCAAGGCGCCCTACAAGGCGTACCAGGCTGCCGGCAGGGCACGCAGTGCCTATGCCAACTGGCGTAGTGGAAGAGCCGCTTCGGGATCCGACGCGCCGACAGGTACGTCCGGTGAGACCAGCAAGAGCAGCCGGTTCCGCGACAGCACCCCGCAGGGGCCGTCCACCGAGCAGGCGATGGGCCAGGGTACGGGTCCGGACCTCGCGAAGGGGCCCGGCCAGGGTTCGGGACGCGACGGCACGCAGCCCGTGGGCACCCCGGGAGGCGGCAAGTACGGCAAGGGCGCGGGTGAGAGCAGGTCCGGTGACGGTCCCGGACACCGCCGTGGACGTACGGCGCCTCCGCAGCGGCAGAAGTCCTCGCTCGACGCCATGCAGGACCGCCAGCGTGCGCGTATCGACCGTGCGGACCGACGGGGGCAGGCAGGAGGACAACCGGCGAGGCCGCGGCGCCGCCCGGCGAGCACCTCGGACTTCAACTTCCGCAGGATGCAGCCCGGTCGCCGTCCGGCAGCCGCGTCGACCCCCCGGAGCATGCCGGTGCAGCGAGGGAACAGGCCGGTTCCCCAGCAGTCGTCTCCGGGCGCACGCCGCACGGGCGGAGGCCGGTAGCCGGAAGGCGCCGGAGACCGGGGTGGGCAGGACCTGACACCTGCCCACCCCGATCGGCGCCCCGCCTCAGTCACATCACGAACCGGGAAGGTGCATCGGTGGACAACAAGCGCTGGCAACAGCCGTCCGAGCCCGAGAACTGGAGGGAACTGCTCAAGGCCCAGTACGACTACCCCGACGAAGTCGCGCCCGAGGGCGCCGGCCGCAAGACGCGCCGCAACGCCAAGAGGGAATGGCGCGCAGCCGACCGGGAGAGCCGCCGGGCCTACGTGCGCAGCGTCAGAGAGGAGGAGCCGAGGACGCCCGGCGGCATCGTCGTGCTGATCGTGGCGCTCCTGGCCCTCGGGGGGATCGCCTCCTGGCTGTTCCCGAAGTACTCCCAGAACGACGGCAAGCCTGCGGACCGGGTGGTGGCGAGCCCGACGTCCACGGCTCCGGAGGCCGACGCATCGGGTTCGGCGGAACAGCCGTCGGCCTCGGCCTCGCCCTCCGGACAGGCCGTGGACCTGACCAAACCCGACGTGGTCGCCTCCGAGTTCATCAAGGCGTACCTGACACGCGACCCCGTCAAGGACCAGGGGCCGCGGGCCTCGGTGGAGCGTGCGAAGGCGTGGATGACCGAGGAGCTCAGGGTCAACCTGATCGAGCACCCGGACCCCGCCTACAAGCGCCTCGTCATCGTGGGCGGAGTGGCCACCGTGAGCAAGGTCGACGTCGCCGAGGCCGGTGACGAACTTCCGGTGGACATCCCCGAAGTGCGGGCCTTCCGCGAGGTGCGGGCGTCCGTCGTCGTCAAGGAGTGGGAGACGAAGACAGAGGTCCGCAAGCTGCACCTCGAACTCGTCTACACCAAGGAGGGCTGGCTGGTCGCCCGGATCCTGGACCTGGTCTGACGGTGAAGGGTCAAGCAGTACTCAACACGGCGGCCGGCCTGGCCGGGCGGGCCATGGGGCTGAAGGTCGGCGTGGCCGGCTCCGTCATATTCCTGATCTTCCTCGTGCTCCTCGGCTCGTTCTCCGGCAGCGGCGACTCCTCCGCGGCTTCGGAGGACAACTGCCCGGGCAACGCCGACATCGGGGACTCCGGTCTGCCGCCCAGTCAGGACCAGATAACCAACGCCAAGATCATCGACGGTGTCGCGGTGAAGCGGAAGCTCCCGGGGCGAGCGACGCTGATCGCCCTCATGACGGCACTCCAGGAGTCCGGTCTGCGGAACATCAACTACGGGGACCGCGACTCGGTCGGCCTGTTCCAACAGCGGCCGTCGGCCGGCTGGGGGTCCGTGGAGCAGATCATGAATCCGGAGTACTCGGCCAACGCCTTCTTCGGCGGGCGGGGGGCCGGCCATCCGCGCGGCCTGGTGGACATCAAGGACTGGCAGCTCAAGCCGCTCGGTGTCGTCGCCCAGGCCGTTCAGGTGTCCGCCTTCCCCGACCTGTACGCGCCGCGGGAGGGCCAGGCACGGACCATCGCCCAGAAGGCCGGCATCGACCTCCAGCGTGCCGGGGAGTCCGGGGGTGGAACTGCCCCGGTGATCGACGGTGGCTCCTCCTGCTCCGGCTCAGGAGACGGAGGACAGCCCGGCAAGCCGGGAGAGCCCTTCCACGACGGGAAAGCCGACTGGCCTGCACAGGTGAAGAACCCCCGCTCGACCGCTGATGCCATTCGGTGGGCGAAGAACGAGGTCAACGGCGGACCCGACTGGCAGCGTCTGTGCCTGGCCTTCACGGCGCGCGCGTACGGCTGGAACTTCTCCGGCACCCCGTACGCCATCGACCACTACAAGAAGGTCATGCCCGCCTCCATGCGCCACGATGGCGACCGCAAGCCGCCACCGGGAGCACTCATGTACTGGGACACCGGTAGCCGGGCGGGGCATGTGTCGGTCTATGTGGGGGACGGCAAGATCGCCAGCAATGACATCCGACGTGCCGGCTACATCGACGTGGTCCCGGCGACCGACCCCGAGACGAAGTGGGGCGCCAAGTATCTCGGCTGGTCTCCTCCCTACTACCCCAGCGGAGGATGAGCGTGACCGGACCCGGACGCCCTACGCTCCGGTACCGTGAGTCGGCGCGTCGCCTGGGAAGGACGCGTCACCTGGGGAGGAACTGAATCCGTGCCTGTCATCGCCGACCCTTCGTCCGTGCCGCTGACTCCTGTCGTCATCATTCTTCTGGGTGCCGACGGGAGCGTCAGCGTGAACGGCGAGGTGCTGACCGCCGACGGTGATCCCCGGGTGGCGGGACTGGCCGAGGTGCGGATCAAGGCGGCGTTCCTCGGCAGGCCCGTGCGGGTCGTCGCCAAGGAGCCGGACGGGTCCGCCTGGCCGCTGATCGTGGACGTGGACGGCGCGGTCACGCCGCTGAACGAGCCGCACCCTCAGCCGGGGGTGGCCACGACGCAACAAGCCCCCGCGCCGTCTCCGGCGCAGCAGTCCCAGACACCTCAGCAGGCTCAGGTTCCGTTCCCTGCGCAGCAGCCGATCCAGGCCCAGTCGCACCAGCCGGTTCCCGGCCGGCAGCAGGCCCCCGCCGTGCAGCAGCCACCCGCGCAGCCGGTTGCGGCCCAGCAGGCGGTGGCCCTCCCCCCGCCGGCGCACGGGACGGCCGTGGCGATGCCGCCGTCGCCACCGGTCCCGGCCGACGCGGGCTGGGACGCCCCGCTGCCGCCTGAGTACGCCCCGCACTGGGAACAGGTCAGGGCCTCCGAGCAGCAGGGCGACCTGCGAGTCGCAGCGGCGCTCGTCACCGAAATCGTCGGGATGCTCACCCGGAGCCACGGATCGGAGCATCCGTTCACCCTGAATGCCCAGCTCACCGAGGCGTACTTCGCGCTGCTCGGCCGGGACCACGCCCGGGCGGCGCTGTTGTACTCGCACACGGCCCGCCGGATGGCGATCGCAGGAGCCCCGCACGAGAGCGTCCAGAAGGCGGCACGCAACGCCTACGCCAGCTGGAAGGAGGTCTGCGCGGTCGATCCGGTGGCCGCCCTGGAGATCGGCCGGCACGTGCTCGCGATGTGGCACGCGGCCGCGGGGGAGGACCGTCGGCCCATCGCCTGGACGGAACGCCGTCTGCGTGCGCTCACGGAACGGGTCGAGGGAGACGCGAAGCCCTGAGGCGGCGCGCTTCCAAGACCGAAAGAATGCATCGAAGACCGGATGCCCCTGGCGGGGGCATGGGCCCTTCCTTGCCACGGGCACATGCCCGAGCACCCGCACGGTGGCGGGGAGGGGCCCACATCCCCCTCCCCCGCACCACGCGGAGCGTCAGCTTGCGAGGGCCTGCTTCACCTGGGCCAGGCTCGGGTTCGTCATGACGATGTTCTCGCCGCCGTTCGGCGGGACCACCAGAACGGTGGGGACCGTCTGGTTGCCGCCGTTCGCCTTCTCCACGAAGGCCGCCGATGCGGGGTCCTCCTCGATGTTGATCTCGACGTACGAGATGCCTTCCCGGTCCAGCTGGCTCTTCAGCCGCCGGCAGTAGCCGCACCAGGTCGTGCTGTACATCGTCAGGGATCCCTGCATGGTGATTCCGCTCCTCTGGGGTAGGGGGTGTCCGGGTACTCGAACGTACGGGACACGTCCACCATTCCCGTCGGCCCGTCCACATCCGGCACTCGATGGTCATACCAGTACGACCGGGAGTGGTCGCCTGTGGACGACTTTCCCGCCCGGCGCTCCCGACCTGGCAGCATGGCGGGGTGACAGCAGCAACGCACTCCCCCCTCTTCCCGCAGGCCCCCGGAGCGAGCGGGTTCGAGGCCCCGCCCCGGGACGCTGACGCGGTGCTCGAGGGGCTCGACCCGGAGCAGCGCGAGGTCGCGACGGCCCTGCGCGGGCCGGTGTGCGTGCTCGCGGGCGCCGGTACGGGCAAGACCCGCGCCATCACCCACCGCATCGCCTACGGGGTCCGGGCCGGAATACTCCAGCCCGGCAGTGTGCTCGCCGTCACCTTCACCAATCGCGCGGCCGGCGAGATGCGCGGCCGGCTCCGCCAGCTCGGGGCAGGCGGCGTACAGGCGCGGACCTTCCACTCGGCCGCACTGCGCCAGCTGCAGTACTTCTGGCCGAAAGCCGTCGGGGGACCGCTGCCGCGGCTCGTCGAGCGGAAGATCCAGCTCGTCGCCGAGGCCGCCGCACGGTGCCGCATCCGGCTGGACCGCAACGAGCTGCGCGACGTGACGGCCGAGATCGAATGGTCGAAGGTCACCCAGACCGTGCCCGCCGACTACCCGGCGGCGGTCGCCGCGTCGTACCGCGAAGCCCCCCGCGACCCGGCCGAGATCTCCCAGATCTACGCCACCTACGAACTGCTGAAGCAGGACCGCTCGGTCATCGACTTCGAGGACGTGCTGCTCCTCACGGTGGGCATCCTCCAGGACCACCACCAGGTCGCCGAGCAGGTCCGGCGCCAGTACCAGCACTTCGTCGTCGACGAGTACCAGGACGTCAGCCCGCTCCAGCAGCGGCTGCTGGAACTGTGGCTGGGCGACCGCGACGACCTGTGCGTGGTCGGCGACGCCAGCCAGACGATCTACTCGTTCACCGGCGCCACGCCCGACCACCTGCTGGACTTCCGCGTCCGCCATCCCCACGCCACGGTCGTCAAGCTGGTCCGTGACTACCGCTCCACGCCACAGGTCGTCCATCTGGCGAACGGGCTGCTCGCCCAGGCCCGCGGCCGGGCCGCCGAGCACCGGCTGGCCCTGGTCTCCCAGCGCGACCCGGGCCCCGAGCCCGACTACACCGAGTACGCCGACGAGCCCGCCGAGGCCGAGGGCACCGCCCGCCGCATCCGTGCGCTGATCGACGCGGGCGTGCCGGCCGGCGAGATCGCCGTGCTTTTCCGCATCAACGCCCAGTCGGAGGTCTACGAGCAGGCCCTGGCCGACGCCGGGGTGCCGTACCAGCTGCGCGGCGCCGAGCGGTTCTTCGAGCGAGCAGAGGTCCGCGAGGCCGGTATGGCGCTGCGCGGGGCCGCCCGGGCCGGCGGCAACGACGCCCTGCTGGACGACGCCCAGGACCTGCCCTCCCAGGTGCGGGCCGTGCTCGGGGTGAAGGGCTGGACCCCGCAGCCCCCGGCCGGGTCCGGCGCGGTCAGGGACCGCTGGGAGTCCCTGGCGGCGCTCGTCCGGCTCGCCGAGGACTTCGCCCGCGCCCGCCCGGACGCCGGGCTCGGCGATCTGGTCGGGGAACTCGACGAACGCGCCGCCGCCCAGCACGCGCCGACGGTCCAGGGCGTCACCCTCGCCTCCCTCCACTCGGCCAAGGGCCTGGAATGGGACGCCGTCTTCCTCGTCGGTCTCAGCGAGGGCACCGTCCCGATCACCTACGCCCGGACGGACGAGCAGATAGAGGAGGAACGCCGCCTCCTGTATGTCGGAGTCACCCGGGCCCGGCTGCGGCTGTCCCTCTCCTGGTCGCTCTCCCGGTCGCCCGGTGGCCGTGCCTCCCGCCGCCCCAGCCGCTTCCTCGACGGTCTGCGCCCGGGATCCGGCGCCGGTGCCGCCCGCACCGCCGGGGCCGGCGGTGGAATCGAGCGGAGCCCCGCCGCCAGGCGCCACCGTGGCCCCGTGCGGTGCCGGGTGTGTGGCAAGACCCTCACCGAGGCCGGTGAGATGAAGCTGACGCGCTGTGAGACCTGCCCGTCGGACATGGACGAGGCGCTGTACGAGCGGCTCCGCGAGTGGCGCGCCGGCCAGGCGCGGCAGCTCGGACAGCCCGCGTACTGCGTCTTCACCGACAAGACGCTGACGGCGATCGCCGAGGCCGTCCCCGGCAGCGCGGGCGAACTCGCCGTCATCCCCGGCGTCGGTGCCCGCAAGCTGGACCGCTTCGGCAGCGAGGTTCTGGCCATCTGTGCAGGTGAGGAGCCTGTCGGGGGCGTGGCGGAAGACTGATACAAACTCGTCGAAAAAATAGTTTGCGCGGGCCAGGGCAAGCCCCATAGGTTCTTAACCACGGATGCGGCGGCTTCTTCGAAGCGCTGTCTTCGTGCTGTACTTATCCGAATACGTGTGACCGGTTCGCCGGTCCCAGAGACGCCGAGAGGAGGCGATTGCAGTGATCAGCATCATCAAGACCCAGAAAATGACCGATCGCTCGGTCGTCTCCGCACGTCTGCTCGGCAGCTCCGTCATCTCCACCTGCTCGGCCGTCTCTTCGCTGCGTGGCACCGGTCTGTTCGGCGGTATCCCCTCCGGCCTGACGGTTTCCACCGCGAGCCTTCCCGTCCGGGAGCGGCGCAATGAGCGACCGACCCAGGCACCGGAAGCAGCAGTAGCAGAGGCACAGGCCCAGGCCTATGCCCTTGCGGCGGCCGGTGCCGGAATGACGAAGCAGACGCACCACCACTCGATGTGGGCCTTCCGTGGGCTCGAACCCTGGAGTGATCCAGCCTGATCCAGGATCAGGCCGGCGCCTTCAGGGCCGCGGAACCCCACCCGGGATCCGCGGCCCTTCTGTTTTGCCCGAACGGGCGGAACGGAGCGAAGGGCCTCGGGACTGCAGGACCCGGTACACCAGCCGATACCCGCCCCCGACCGGGGCGGACAGACCAGACGAGGAAACACGACCGTGCAACTCGAAGCGCACGCCCCGTCCGTACCGCCTTCCCAATCGATCCCCCCGCCCGGTCTCACGGAGGACTCCACCTTGACCCCCCTCACCGCGCTCACCGCGCTCGACGACGCCATCGAGAACCTCGGCGTACCCGTCCCCTGCCGTTCCTACGACCCGGAGGTCTTCTTCGCCGAGTCGCCGGCCGACGTCGAGTACGCCAAGTCGCTCTGCCGCACCTGCCCGCTGATGGAGGCCTGCCTCGCCGGCGCCAAGGAGCGGCGTGAGCCGTGGGGTGTCTGGGGCGGCGAGCTCTTCGTCCAGGGTGTCGTCGTGGCCCGCAAGCGGCCGCGTGGCCGCCCGCGCAAGAACCCGGTCGCGGCATGAACGTCACCGGGACCATCGATCACCCTCGGACGCACGACCCCAAGAAGCAGGCCCCGATGACCTCTTCCGCCAGCGAGCCCGCAGGCTCCGCTAATTCGATCTTCACCACCACCGGCGCACCCGCCCTGCGCCAGAACAGGACCCGCGAAATGCAACTCATCCCAGAAGCCCTGGCTCGCGCGCATATGGAGCAGCGCATGCGTGAAGTCGACGCGGAACGTCAGGCCCTGCGCCTGATCGCCGCCCGACGCATGCAGCGCCGTGCCGAGCGCGTGTCCCTGCGTGCCCGGCGCGCCCTGGCCATGGCGGTCATGCACTGACCATGCCTCCACGGCCCCGGCCGTGAGCGCGCCGAACAGCGCCAGGTACTGCCACCCGCGGGGGCCGGTCCGAACGGACCGGCCCCCGCGGTGCGTTGTCCGCGCCGAACTCCGCAGCCGGGGTTATCGTCTGGTATGGACCAGCAGACTCCTCAACCCGCGCAACCGGGTGCCGAGGCCATCGTGTGCTCACGCTGCGGCAAGGTCGCCGAGAGCATGCCGCTGACCTGGACCTGCTCCGTGGAGGACGGCGCCCGGCAGTACTTCTGCGACGAGTGCGCCCGCGCCAACATCAGATCGATCGAAGGCAGACTCGACTCCTCCTGGTGGTGACTCAGGCTCCCGCGGTCTCCGCCGCGAGATCCGCCTCCGGCTCCCCGCTCCCTTCCGGTGCCACACCGTCGTCGATCCGGCCGTGTGGTCCGTCGTGCGGAGCGAACCCCGGCAGCCACGCCTCGAGTTCCTCGCGCAGTCGCACCGTCGCACCCAGCTGGCACAGCACCCCGATCGTGCTGAGCGTGACCCGGTGGATCAGCAGGTAGGCGGGCGGCAGATTCAGTTGCTTGCCCAGCTGGTGGGCGGGAGAGCGCGGATCGGCGACCCTCGCCGCCTGCCGGCGCATCCAGTCCCGCGTGAAGGTGAACCGCTCGGCCTGAGCGGGCTCGATGATCGGCAGCAGATAATCCAGCACCGTATCGGGATCGAGCCGGATGGACTCCTTGACGAACCCCTCCTCCCGCAGCATCGCGTAGACCGCCTCCGCGTCGCCCAGCAACGTCATCCGCAGCGACTCGCCGATGGTCCTCGGCAGACCGCCGGGCAGCCGGTCCACCGTGCCGAAGTCCAGGACACCGAGCCTGCGGTACTCCCCGTCGTCGTCGGGCAGCAGCCGGAAGTTGCCCGGATGCGGATCGGCGTGGAGCAGGCCCGTGCGGGCCGGACCCGAGAACAGGAAGCGTGCCAGCAACTGCCCCGCACGGTCGCGCTGCTCCTGGGTGCCGTCCGAGATCACCTCGGCGAGCGGTATCCCGTCCATCCACTCGGTCACCAGGACCTGCTCGCCCTGGTGCACCACCGCGGGCACCATGACGTCGGGATCCTCCGCGAACTCGGCCGCATGGGCCTCCTGGGCGCGCGCCTCCAGTGCGTAGTCCAGTTCCTCCGAGACCCGGTCGCGCAGCTCGGAGATGAGGGGCTTGACGTCCATGCCGGGAATCAGCGGGCCCAGCAGCCGCGCGAACCGGCTGAGCTGCGTGAGGTCCGACAGCAGGGCCTCGCCCGCCCCCGGGTACTGCACCTTGACCGCGACGGCACGCCCGTCGTGCCACACCGCCCGGTGCACCTGTCCGATCGACGCGGCCGCGGACGGCTTGTCATCGAACTCCAGGAAGAGGTCCCGCCAGTCCTCCCCGATCCGTTCGGCCAGCACACCGTGTACCGTGCGCGCGGGCAGCGGCGGAGCGGCCTCCTGAAGCTTCGTCAACGCCGCGCGATACGGCCCGGCCACCTCCTCGGGCAGCGCCGACTCGAAGACGGAGAGGGCCTGACCGAATTTCATCGCACCCCCCTTCAGCTCGCCGAGTGTCTTGAACAACTGCTCGGCGGTGCGCTGTTGGAGCTCACGCCCGACTATCTCCGCGGACATTCCTCCGATGCGCTTGCCCAGGCCCCAGGTCGCCCGGCCGGCGATGCCCAGCGGCAGGGCGGCCAGCTTGGCGGTACGGGTCACCGCTTTCCGAGGAAGATCGGACATGAGTCCCTCCAATGGCCGACAGCCGTGCCAGGTACGGCGGTTACCCCGCCATTGTGTCGTGCGGTGCCCCCGCCTCCGCGGTGCGCTCCCCCCGAGTGTCCCCTGAGGCACCACAGGGGCAGTCGGGATGAGCCCCCAGCTGCTCGGGCCGCCAGTCCGCCGCAGGCAGGGCCGCCGTCCACCGTGTGCCCGTGCTCGCCGGAAGGCAGCCGTCGAGGAAGGACAGGGCATGGGCCGCCGCCAGACCGGCGACCGCCGTGGCCAGCCCCATGTCGCAGGCCGGCACACCCGTGGCGCGCCGCGAACGCCACTGCGCCAGCAGCCGCGGCCACGCGGGGTCGCGGGCCGACCGTTCCAGGTCCGCGCAGCCCGCACACGCCGTGCCACCCGGAAGCACCATGGGACCCACCACTCCGGTGGCCTCCACAACGCCCGCATAGAGATGGGGAATGCCGGCCGCGACCCATGCCTCGGATCCCGCGGGGTCGGGCAGGTAGGCGTCGAGACCGTCCCGAGGGGCGATCACCACGAGGGACAGGCCCGGGTGAGCGCCGCCCGCTGTCTGCGCCACCTCCGTCTCCCGAGGAAGCCGCCCGGGCGCGGCCCGCCGGACGAGTTGCCGTGCGGCCACGTCCCTGCGCGCGCCCACGGACCGCGCCGGCAGCCCCGCGGGCGCCACGTCCCCGGGCTCGGTGCAGCAGCCGTCCAGCACCTCGACCCGTCCCACCCCGGCCGCGGACAGCACTCCGGCGAGTGTGGCCCCGACCCGGCCTGCTCCCCGCACCTGGACGCGCATGGTGCGCCGCGCCGCCAGCCGTCGCATCCCCGCACCGGGCTCGGGATGGATGATCGACAGGGAGGCGAGGTCCGGCCGTAACCGGTCGAGGACTGCGGCCCGTTTCCGCAGTGCGGTGGCCGCCGGGCCCCCTCCTCCGGGATCGTCGATCAGGCCCGCGTCCGCGAGCCGCTCCACCAGCCGGTCCGCGTGCCCGTCCGGCAGACCGAGGGCCGTGGCCTCCTCGCGCAGCAGCGGCAGCGTCCTGGTCCCGTCGAGGAGGTCCAGCAGACTGCCCGTCGCGAGGTCCACCGGACCGACCACCCTCGCATGGGCCGGCGTCACTCCGAATTGCACGGTCTGAAGATCGCGCCATGCGCGTGGCAGCGCGGGTTTCACCGTCGGGTGCATCTTGTTCCTTCCCCCGTTCCTTCCCCGCTCGTTCCTCGTGACTTCGCGTTCTTCGCGAGATCCGCACTCAGAATGCACGGGCTGTGCTCCGGCCGTCGCGGGTTGTCCACAGGCACCCCGTATTAATCATTCGAAATGCCTCCGGCCGACGAATGGATCATGGGAGAACCGGCCCTGGGGCGGGACTTCCACCACTCACAGCCGGTAACGTCGTCGCGTGCCCGCCGAACCACTGCACAGCTCCCGAAGCCCGCAGCGCAGCACGACGACCCCGCCGTCCCACGGCCCGGCTCCGAGTCCGGTGGAGGTGCGCAGGAGTGCCCGACGCCGCAGGACGGTGTCCGCCTACCGCGAGGGCGACCGGACGATCGTGCTGATCCCCGCCCGTATGTCCGAGGCGGAGGAGCACCGCTGGGTCGGGGTGATGCTGGACAAGCTCGCGGCGCAGGAGAGCAAGCGGTTGCTGGGCGACGGGGAGCTCATGGAACGCGCCCAGCGGCTGTCCGCCCAGTACTTCGGCGGCCGGGCGCGGCCCGGTTCGGTCCGCTGGGTGACCAACCAGAACACCCGCTGGGGGTCCTGCACCCCCGCCGAGGGCAGCATCCGTCTCTCCCACCGGTTGCAGGGCATGCCGGAGTACGTCGTCGACTACGTGCTCCTCCATGAGCTTGCGCATCTGCTCGTGCCCGGGCACGGCCCGCGGTTCTGGCGGCTGCTGGAGTCCTACCCGCGCACCGAACGGGCCCGCGGGTATCTGGAGGGCGTGATCGCGGCCGGGCGCCTTCCCCGTCTGCCGGGCGGTCGCGAAGAGTGAGGGACGGGCGAATCCGCACCGAGTCCGGACGGGCTTGGCCGTTTGTCGCCGTTTGCCGTTAGCCTGACGCGACGCATTCACCTTCGGGATGGGGGACGGTCGTTACGCATGGCCAGGGAATTCCAACGCGGCCACAAGGCCAGGATCAGTGATCTCACTGCGGGGACCGATCTGTACGTAGGTGTCCAGATCGCCGCCCCCGGGCTGACATTCGACATCAGCTGTTTCGGTCTCGACGCCGACGAGCGGCTCGCCGACGACCGCTATTTCATCTTCTTCAACCAGCCGAAGTCGCCCGAGGAGGCGATTCAGCTGCTCGGTGCGCAGGCCGGTGACACCGAGTCCTTCCGCATCACGCTGGACCGCATCCCGGCGTCCGTCCAGAAGCTCTCCTTCACCGCCACGATCGATGGCGCCGGCCAGATGTCGCAGATCGGCCCCGGCTACCTCCGTATCGTCGCCGGAGGCGAGGAGGTCGCCCGCTACTCCTTCACCGGCTCGGAGTTCTCCACCGAACGTGCCGTGATGCTCGGCGACTTCTACCTCAAGGACGTCTGGCGGTTCGCCGCCGTCGGTCAGGGCTTCGACGGTGGCCTCGAGGCGCTCCTGAAGAACTTCGGCGGCGAGGTCGCCGAGGAGCAGCCCGCCGCTGTGCCGCAGGCACCGCAGCAGGCCGCACCGGCGTTCGCCCCGCCCGCTCAGTCGTCTGCTCCGGCGCCCGCGCCCGCCCCGCAGTTCGGCGCCCCGGCGGCGCCTCCCGCACCGCAGGCCCCGCAGCAGCCGCAGCCCGCCCCGCAGTTCGGTGCCCCCGGCGTGCCCGCTCCGGCGCCCGCGCCGCAGGTGCACGCTGCGCCGACCATCGCCGCGCCCCTCGCGACGCAGGGCGGCCAGCCGGTCCCGCCGGCTCCGCCGTCCCCGTACGGACAGCCGCCCCAGGCGCCCCAGTTCGGACAGGTCCCCGGCCAGGTGCCACCCGGCGCCCCCGCCCCCTACGGGCAGCAGCCGCCGCACCAGACCCCGGCGTACGGCCAGCCGGCGCCCTACGGACAGCCCCCGGGCATGCCGCAGCCGATGCCTCACGGAGGTGTACCGCAGCAGGCCGGCCCCGGTCTCCAGACCGCGCTGCAGCCGTACAAGGAGGCACCCACCGGCCAGCGCTGGACCCCGCAGAACCAGCAGCTCATGCGGGTCGACCTGGCCATGGGCGGCAGCCCGGTGCTGGCCCGCCAGGGCAGCATGGTGATGTACCAGGGCAAGATCGACTTCAGCTACAAGGGCGCCGGCTTCGCCGGCCGCGTGGTCGGCAACGCCACCGGCCAGGAGATGCAGCTGATGCGCTGCACCGGCCGCGGCCAGGTGTTCCTCGCCGAGAACGGCGCCCATCTGCACCCCATCGAGCTCCAGGGCGACGGCATCTGCGTCTCCGCGGAGAACGTCCTCGCCTTCGACGAGTCGCTGCACTACGAGGTGCGCCGCATCGAGGGCCACGGCATCCCCGGCGGTGCCCTGTTCACCATGCAGTTCCAGGGCACCGGCACCGTCGTGGTGAAGACCCACGGCATCCCGGTCGTCCTCCCGGTCACTCCCACGACCTTCGCCGACGCCAACGCCGTGGTGGCGTGGTCCTCCGCGTCCCAGGTCATCATCTCCAGCCAGGTGCGGCTGCGCCGCAACGCGTATCCCGGACACAGCGGAGAGACCGTCAACCTCCAGTTCCGGGGCGCCCCCGGCAACTTCATCGTCGTCCAGCCCTACGAGGTCTGAGGGAGCCCGTCATGAACCAGCAGCTCGCGGGCTACGCCCCGACCCCCGTCACGGCCCGCATGGAGAACCACGGCCGCAGCATGCTCAAGGTCGCCATGGCCACCGGCCAGGACCTCTATGCACGCTCCGGCTCGATGGTCGCCTACGAGGGCTTCATCCAGTACGAGCCCAACCCGCCCGCCGTCCGCCAGGCCGCCCAGCAGTGGGTCACCGGCGAAGGCGCGCCCATCATGAAGTGCAGCGGTGACGGACTGCTCTACCTCGCCGACTACGGCGCGGACGTCGTCGTGATCAACCTCAACAACGACTCCCTCTCCGTCAACGGCACGAACCTCCTGGCTTTCGACGCCCACCTCCAGTGGGGTGTGGAGCGGGTCAAGGGCCTGGCCAAGTTCGCCGGGCAGGGCCTGTGGAACGTCCAGGTCGCGGGCACCGGATGGGTCGCGATCACCTCCCGCGGCACGCCGATCGTGGTGGACTGCGGCCGGGGCGAGGACGAGACCTACGTCGACCCCGACGCGCTCGTCGCCTGGTCCCCCAACCTCAAGGTGAAGGGCAAGCGCAGCTTCAAGGCGTCCTCGCTGATCGGGCGGGGCAGCGGAGAGGCCTTCCAGATGGCCTTCTCCGGCCAGGGCATCGTCGTCGTACAGCCGAGCGAGGACAGCACCGACCGCCTGCGGGTCCGGGGCTGAGGGGGAGCGAGAACACACCATGCAGAGCCCGCTTTTCAGCCACACCGAACAGCAGTCCCAGGACCGGTACACCGTGCAGAACCCGCAGATGCTGCGGGTCGCCCTCACCGGCCACGACGACCTCCTCGCCCGCAAGGGCTCGATGGTCGCCTACCAGGGGCTGGTCGAGTTCGACGGCGAGTACCAGTCCAGGAGCCAGCGCAACGCCCGTGCGCGCACCGGCGAGGGGCTGGACCTGATGCGCTGCTCCGGCCAGGGCACCGTCTACCTCGCCAACCTGGCGCAGTACATCCATGTCGTGGACGTGGACCCGGACGGGCTGACCGTCGACAGCTCCTACGTCCTGGCGCTCGACTCGGCGCTGCACACCGAGGTCATCGCGGTGGACAGCCAGTACGGCATCTCCGGCACCGGCAAGTACCAGCTCAACATCTCCGGGCAGGGCAAGGTCGTGCTGATGACCTCCGGCCAGCCGCTGATGCTCCAGGTCACCCCGGACAAGTACGTCAACGCCGACGCCGACGCGATCGTCGCGTGGTCCACCTCGCTGAGGGTGCAGATGCAGGCCCAGACGCACTCCACCGGAGTGTGGCGTCGCCGGGGCAACACCGGCGAGGGCTGGGAGCTCAGCTTCCTCGGCCAGGGATACGCCCTGGTCCAGCCCAGCGAGGTGTTGCCCCCGCAGAACGCCCAGATCGGGCAGGGCGTGGCCGCCCAGTTCGGCATGGGCCAGCACGGCGCGCACGCCCAGAACCAGAACAACGCCTGGAACTGAACCGCGGCCACACGACCGGGGGCGGCCGTCTCGGCGGCCGCCCCCGGTCTGGCCCGTTTCCTGCGCTCCGGGTCAGAGCGCGGCGCGCGTCCCCTCCAGCAGCCGCACCACGGAGGCGTCCGCCACACAGGCCACCTCGTCGTAGCCGAACCAGCGAAGGTCCAGCGACTCGTCACTGATCGCCTCGACCGCGTCGGCCGGGGCCAGTGCCGCGTACTGCACGTCCAGATGCCACGCGCAGGGCGTCTCGTGCCGGTCGAGGCGCACCGGACCGACCGGCAGCAGGGTCAGTCCCGCGATACCGGACTCCTCGGTTCCCTCGCGCAGCGCCGCGTCCGCGAGCGAACGGTCGCCCGGCTCGCAGTGTCCGCCCATCTGCAGCCACATCTTCATCTTCTTGTGCAGGGTGAGCAGCACCCGCTCCCGGGGCGGATCGATCACCAGGGCACTCGCGGTGATGTGCCCGGTCCTGCAGGCCTTCCACATCCCGTCCGGGTGGGCCGCCAGATGCTCCAGATAGGTCTGGCGGAGCTGCTCCTGGCGCTCGTACTCCTTCAGCACGCGGACCGCGTCGTCGTACAGGGTCATGCCGTCATGGCGGTTCGCGTCGTCGTACAGGGTCATGCCGTCATGGCGGACCGCGTCGTCGTACGGGGTCACTTGTCGCCTTCGCCCTTGTCGTCCCGGCCCTCGGCCGCATCGCCCAGCATCTTGTCCAGCTCGGAGAAGTCCAGCTGCTCGTGGTGCACGAAGCCGTCCGGGTCGTCCAGGTCGGAGGCGGTCGGCAGCATGTCCGGGTGCTCCCAGAGTCCGTCCCGGCCGTCCACGCCCCGCGCGTCCGTGAGGGACGCCCACAGCCGGGACGCGTCCCGCAGCCGCCGCGGGCGCAGCTCCAGTCCGATGAGCGTGGCGAAGGTCTGCTCCGCCGGACCACCGGTCGCGCGACGCCGACGCAGCGTCTCGCGCAGAGCGTCGGCCGAGGTCAGACGCGGCTTCGCCGCCTCGTGGACCACCGCGTCGACCCAGCCCTCGACGAGCGCGAGGGCGGTCTCCAGACGTGCCAGCGCGGCCTTCTGCTCGGGTGTGTCCTCGGGCTGGAACATCCCCTGCTGAAGGGCCTCCTGCAGCTGCTCGGGGTTCGAGACGTCCAGTCGGCCGACGACGTCCTCCAGCTTGGAGGTGTCGACCTTGATGCCCCGCGCATACCCCTCCACCGCGCCGAAGAGGTGCGAGCGCAGCCACGGGACGTGCGCGAAGAGCCGCTGGTGGGCCGCCTCCCGCAACGCCAGGTAGAGCCGCACCTCCTCCTTGGGCACCCCGAGGTCCCGGCCGAACGCCTCGACGTTCAGCGGCAGCAGCGCCGCCTTGCCCGCCGGACCGAGCGGCAGACCGATGTCGCTGGAGCCGACGACCTCGCCCGCGAGAACCCCCACGGCGTGGCCGATCTGCTGGCCGAACATGGCTCCGCCCATGGACCGCATCATCCCGAGCAGTGGGCCGGCCATGGCCTGCATCTCCTCGGGCAGCACGCTGCCCATCGCGGCCCCGACCCGCTCGGCGACCGGGTCTACGAGCTCCTTCCACACCGGCAGGGTGGCCTCCACCCACTCGGCGCGGCTCCATGCCACGGCGGAACCGGCACCGGAGGGCAGCGACGTGGCGCCGTCCAGCCACAGGTCGGCGAGCCGCATGGCCTCCTCGACGCCGGCCCGCTCCGCCGGGCCCACACTGGCGTCCTTGGTGCCGTCTGCGGTGCCCTGGGCGACGGTCTGGCGGGCGATCTGCTTGGCCATGTCCCAGTTCACCGGGCCGCCCTCATAGCTCAGCATCTGGCCGAGCTGCTGGAAGGCCGCGCCCAGGTCACCCGGGTTCATGGAGCCGAAGATCGCGGCGAACGGATTGTCGGCACCGCCCATTCCGCCACCCGGCAGCCCGAAACCGAAGGGGTTCCCCGGGCCACTGCCGCCCTGCCCCCCTCCGGCGGGGTCCTTCTTCTTGCCCTCGTCGCCGCTCTCCGGCTCCTCCGGCGGAAGGCCGAATCCGAATGGGGTGTCACTCACGGGTTTCCTCGGCTCGTAGGGCCGCCGGCTCCGGCCGACGGCGAATGCGCGACATCACCACCCAGCGTAGACATCCGGGCCGCACTGGGGCTCGGTGCTCCGTCGACCCGCGGCCTGCGGCAGGATGGACGCCACCTGGTCCGTACGCGTCATTCCCGTACGTACTGAAGACAACCTCTGGAGACGCCCGGTGAGTTCCCCAGACCCACAGGTTCGCGCAACGCGAAACCTGGTAGCCCCGGCCGCGGGCCGCGGCCCCGTCGTCGCGGTCACCGGCGCCGCGACCGGTGTCGGTGCCCTGCTGACCCGACGCCTCGCGGCGTCGGACGAGATCAAGCAGGTCATCGCCATCGACGAGCGCCGCGGCGACGTGCCCGAGGCGCACTGGCACATCCTCGACGTCCGCGACCCCGCCATCGCGGAACGGCTGCGCGGCGCGGACGTGGTGGTCCACCTCGCGCTAGACCTGGACTTGGAGACCGACCCCGCGGCCCGCACCGCGTACAACGTGCGCGGCACCCAGACGGTCCTGACCGCGGCGGCCGCCGCCGGCGTGCCGCGGGTCGTGCTGTGCACATCGGCCATGGTCTACGGGGCACTGCCCGACAACGAGGTCCCGCTGTCCGAGGACGCGGAGCTGCGGGCGACCGCCGAGGCCACCGGCGTGGGGGACCTGCTGGAGATCGAACGGCTGGCCCGCCGTGCGCCCCGGGCCCATCCGGGACTGAACGTCACCGTGGTGCGCCCCGCCGTCCTCGTCGGCGGCACCGACACCGCCCTGACCCGCTACTTCGAGTCGCCCCGGCTCCTCGTGGTCGCGGGCTCCCGTCCCACCTGGCAGTTCTGCCACGTCGAGGACCTGTGCAGCGCCCTGGAGTACGCGGCGCTGGAGCGGGTCGACGGCGAGTTCGCGGTCGGCTGCGACGGCTGGCTGGAGCAGGACGAGGTCGAGGAGCTCAGCGGCATCCGCCGCATGGAGCTGCCGTCAGCCGTGGCGCTGGGCGCCGCCGCCCGGCTGCACCGCATCGGTCTGACCCCGTCACCGGCCGGGGACCTGGCGTACACCATGCACCCCTGGGTGGTGAGCGTCGGCCGGCTGCACGACGCGGGCTGGCGGCCGCAGTGGACCAACGAGGAGGTGCTCGCCGCGCTGCTGGAGGAGGTGCAGGGCCGGCACACAGTCGCGGGCCGTCGGCTCGGCCGCAAGGACGCCACCGTCGCGGGCGCCGCGGGTGCCGCGGGCGCGACCGTCGCCCTGCTCGGCACGGCGGCCCTGGTGCGCAGGGCCCGAAGGCGCCGCGGACTGTAGGACCCTCCTACGGAGGGTCGGGCCGCACGGCGGAAACGGCTATTTCATGATCTCGGTGCGGTGCGGCACGATGGCGGCATGGCACACACCCACGACCACCCCGGCGAGCAGGCGGCACCCGACCCGATCCGGTTGCTCGACATCCGCGAGACCCCCCTCTCCCTCGACGAGGTCTTCCGGGCGGTGGGTGACGACGCGGCGGGCGGCACCGCGCTCTTCGTCGGCACGGTGCGCAACCACGACGGGGGCGCGGACGTCGACTCGCTGGGCTACTCGTGCCACCCCACGGCCGTGGCCGAGATGCGACGGGTCGCCGAGAAGGTCGTGGCGGACCATCCGGTCCGTGCTCTGGCCGCCGTCCACCGTGTCGGCGACCTCGCGGTCGGCGATCTGGCGGTGGTGGTCGCCGTCTCCTGTCCGCACCGGGCAGAGGCGTTCGCGGCCTGCCGGAAGCTCATCGACGACCTCAAGCACGAGGTCCCCATCTGGAAGCACCAGCAGTTCTCCGACGGCACGGAGGAGTGGGTCGGTGCGTGCTGACGTGCCGGGCGGAGCCGCCGCTCCGGCCCGATGAGACCGTCGAGGTGGTCGGCCGGCCGCGGACTGGCGCATTCGGCGGAGTTCCGGCACCCCGATTTGCGTAACCGCGCCCCTGCCCCGAGCGTTGAAGCGGCAGATGGTTAATCTGCTCATCGGTCGGTTGCGGTCGCTCATGGGGTCGGGAGGTCGGGATGGCATCACTTGCCTGGTTGCTGATTCCGCTTTTCGCTGTCGTCGGTGCAGCGATATGGGGAAGCTGGGCATCGCGGGACCGGACCGCCGGGGATGTCGCGGAGCTCGCGGGGTACGCCCGGTTCCGTGACGCGATGGAGAAGTCGCACTCCGCTTCCGACTCGGTCTGAGACGTCCGGCGCCGTGCCGAAGCGGTCGCGGTCGTACACAGGCGCGCACCGGCCCCGTGCGGACCGGCCCCGGGAGTGGACTCACAGGCGTTTCCCGTACTGTCGTTCCATGCCACGCCGCACGGCGACGATGCTCGCCTCGACCCTCGTCCTGATCGCGCTGCTCTGCGCGGGAGTACTCATCACGCCGCCGTACTCAGAGATGACGCCGGGGCCGACGGTGAACACGCTGGGCAAGTCGGGTGGCGAGCCGGTACTGCAGATCTCCGGCCGCAGGACGTACCCGACGACGGGGCATCTCAACATGACGACCGTACGGGTCACCGGTGCGGAGTACCGGATGAACCTCGTCGAGATGATCCACGGCTGGCTGGCGCACGACAACGTGGTCGTTCCACACGACACCCTCTACCCGGACGGCAAGACCGAGGAGCAGTCGACGCAGGAGAACGCCGAGGAGTTCAGCCAGTCCCAGGAGAGTGCCAAGGTCGCCGCGCTCACGGAGCTCGGCATTCCCGTGAAGACCCGGGTCGTGGTCGGCAGCGTCGTCAAGGACAGCCCCGCCCAGGGCCGGCTGCACGCCGGTGACGTGATCCAGGCCGTGGACGGCAAGCCCATCGGGGCCAAGGGCGAGGTCGCCGAGCTGGTCACCAAGCGCAAGCCCGGCCAGGACGTCGTCTTCACCGTCATTCCGGCCAAGGAGGCGGCGGCCGCCGAGAAGGCGTCCCGCGAGCCCACGGGCAGTGAGAAGGTCACGATCAGGACGGCCGAGGCGCCGGAGGACGGCCGGGCGATCGTCGGTATCCAGGCCGGAACGGACCACACCTTCCCGTTCACCATCGACATCAAGCTCGCCGACGTCGGCGGCCCCAGTGCCGGCCTGATGTTCTCCCTGGGCATCGTCGACAAGCTCACCCCCGGCGATCTGACCGGCGGTAAGTTCGTGGCCGGCACCGGGACCATCGACGAGCGGGGCACCGTCGGACCGATCGGCGGGATCGGGATGAAGCTCGTCGGCGCCCGGGACGCCGGGGCCGAGTACTTCCTCACGCCCGCCGACAACTGCGCCGCGGCCGCCGCGGACACTCCGGACGGGCTCACCCTGGTCAAGGTAAAGACGATCAAGGACGCGACCTCGGCCCTGGAGAAGATCCGCACGGGTGACAAGGCCCACCTGCCGAGCTGTGCCGCGAGCTGATCGCCGGGCGGGCCGGGCCCGGCCCGCCCGGCGATCAGCCCGGGGCCCGAGGGCCGCGTCGGGTGGGACCGGCGACAGCGCCGACCGCCCCCGGCGACTGCCGTGGGCCCGTCCTCGGAGGTCGCGCGAGTCCTCGAAGGGCCGCGCTACTCCTCGAAGGTCGCGGCGAGCGCTTCCGCCAGGCCGGGCACCAGGTCGGACCCGGTGAGCACCTCGGTCGCCGAGTCCTTCTCGCGGAGCCGCACCGCGGACTCGCGGGCCCCGTCGCGCAGGACGGCCACCGTCATCCGGACCTCCCGGCGCTCCGGGTGCGCCGCGACCCACCGGGCCAGAGCGGCCTCGTCCATACCGTCGGGGACGGACGCCTCCGCGGACGGCGGCAGCATCAGCCGCTCCACGGTCAGTGCACAGCCGGCCACCGCGTCGGGCCAGGCGATCGTGCCGAGGAACTCGTCCAGGGGCGTGCCGGCCGGGACCTCGTCCTGCTCGACCGGGGTGAGCGGCGCGGCCTCCTCGCCGTCGTCGAGACCGAGCTGGGCCGCGAGGGCGGGTTCCTGGGTGCGCAGCTGCGCGGTGTCGACGAGAGCGAAGAGACGGGCCGGCTGGTCCCAGCCGAGCCCGGAGGCGTACTCGTCGATCTCGAGCACCGCACGGGTGAGCGGGCTGGCGGCCATGGGCGGCCCGGAGGGGGAAACATTGGACATGCTCAATATCCTGCCTGGTTCGGACCCGGAATCGGGAACTGGGTAAAGCCTCAGTAAGTTTCATGAGTGGGCTCTACGATCGCTGGGCCCGCTTCATACGACGCGAACTTCGAGGTGCGCACCTTGGCTTTCCAGATGCCGGACCGCGGCGGAGGCCCGACCGGGCCACGGATCAGAGTCGGCCGCCCGTCCCGGCGTGCCCGGACCCTCCTCATGACACTGGGCGTGCTGGCCGTGCTGGCCATGGCGTTCACCATGTTCGCCGGGTTCTGGACGGACTGGCTCTGGTACCGCTCGGTCGATTATTCGTCGGTGTTCACCACCACTCTGTGGACCAAGATCGGGCTGTTCTTCGTGTTCGGCCTGCTCATGGCCTTCGTGGTGGGGCTGAACATCTGGCTCGCTTACCGCCTGCGGCCTCCGCTCAGCGCCATGTCGCTGGAGCAGCAGAGCCTCGACCGGTACCGCATGGGCATCGCGCCGTACCGGAAGTGGGTGCTGCTCGGCGTCACCGCGCTCGTCGGACTGATCGCCGGCGCATCCGCTTCCTCGCAGTGGCGGACCTGGCTGATGTGGGTGAACGGCGTGCCCTTCGGCACGAAAGACCCGCAGTTCGGCAAGGACGTGGCGTTCTACGCCTTCGACCTGCCCTGGTACCGCTTCCTGCTGGGCTTCGGCTTCGCGGCCACGATCCTGTCGCTGATCGCGGCCGCCCTGGTGCACTACCTCTACGGGGGCTTGCGGATCACCAGCCCGGGCGGCCGGGCGACCGCGGCAGCCACCGGTCACCTGTCGGTGCTGCTCGGTGTCTTCGTCTCGCTCAAGGCCGTGGCGTACTGGCTCGACCGGTACGGGCTCGCGGTGAAGTCCAGTGACTTCAAGGCCACGGACAGCTGGACCGGTCTGCGCTACGTCGACGCCAACGCCTACCTGCCGGCCAAGACGATCCTGTTCTGCATCGCCGTGATCTGCGCGCTGCTGTTCTTCGCCACGCTGTGGCGCCGGACCTGGCAGCTGCCCGTGATCGGCTTCGGTCTGATGGTCCTGTCCGCGATCCTGATCGGTGGCCTCTACCCCGCGATCGTGCAGAAGTTCCAGGTCCAGCCGAACGAGCAGGCCAAGGAATCGCCGTACATCAAGAAGAACATCGACGCCACGCGCGCGGCGTACGGCATCAATCACGCCCAGGTGTCGAACTACGGCGGCAAGGGCGCGACGGGACAGAGCGGCACCCTGCGCAAGGACGCCGACACTGCCGCCAGCTACCGGCTGGTCGACCCCAATGTCGTGCCCCCGGCCTTCCAGCAGCTCCAGCAGGAGCGGAAGTACTACCAGTTCCCCGCGACGCTGGACGTCGACCGCTACAAGGCCGCCGACGGCAAGCTGCAGGACACCGTCATCGGTCTGCGCGAACTGAACATCACGGGCATTCCGAAGCGTAACTGGATCAACGACCACTTCACCTACACGCACGGTTACGGCGCGGTCGCCGGCAAGGGCACCACCGTCGTCACCGACGAGAACAGGGGGCCCGTCGGGTCGCCCGAGTTCACCGAGTCCGGCCTGCCCACCAAGGGCCAGTTCCCCAAGTACGAGCAGCGGATCTACTACGGCGAGAAAACCGAGCAGTACTCGATCGTCGGCGGCCCGCAGAAGGAGCTCGACTACGAGGCGAACGGCGAGCAGACGACCAGCTACAAGGGCAAGAGCGGCGTCAACCTCGCCAACCCGCTGAACCGTGCCGCCTACGCGGTCGCGTTCAGTGAGCCGCAGATCCTCTACTCGGGAGCGATCGGCGAGGGCTCGCGGATCCTCTACAACCGCACGCCCAAGGAGCGCGTCGAGGCTGTCGCCCCCTGGCTGACCATCGACGGCGACGCCTACCCGGCGGTCGTCGACGGCCGCATCCAGTGGATCGTGGACGCCTACACCACGACAAACGGCTACCCGTACGCGTCGCGGACCACGCTGGGCGAGACGACCGCCGACTCGCTGACCACCAACCAGCGGGCCGTGGTCGCCCAGCAGAACCAGGTCAACTACATCCGCAACTCGGTGAAGGCCACCGTCGACGCCTACGACGGCAAGGTCACCCTCTACCAGTGGGACACCCAGGACCCGGTCCTCAGGACCTGGATGAAGGCGTTCCCGGACACGGTGAAGCCGAAGAGCGAGATCTCGGCCACGCTGAAGGCGCATCTGCGGTACCCGCAGGACCTGTTCAAGGTGCAGCGCGAGCTGCTCACCCGCTACCACGTCACCAACCCCGCGCAGTTCTACAGCGGCAGTGACGCCTGGCAGGTGCCGGACGACCCGACCAACAAGGACAGCAGCGCCGTCCCGCCCTACTACCTGAGCATGAAGATGCCCGGGCAGAAGGATCAGAACTTCTCGCTGACGACGACGTTCACCCCGAGCGGTCGGCCCAACCTCGGTGCCTTCATGGCCGTCGACGCCGATGCCACGAGCAAGGGCTACGGCACGATAAGGCTGCTGAGGGTGACCTCGAACGTGCCCGGTCCGCAGCAGGTGCAGAGCGAGCTGAACGGCATCCCCGAGGTCGCCGAGTTCGTCAGGAACCTCCGCGGTACCGACTCGGACATCGAGTACGGCAATCTGCTGACCGTTCCGCTGGGCGGAGGCTTCCTCTACGTCGAGCCGGTGTACGCCCGGGGCGGCACCGCCAACTATCCGCTGCTGAAGAAGGTCGCCGTCTCCTACGGCGGGAAGCCGGTCTTCAAGGACTCGCTCGCCGAGGCGCTGAACGCGGTGTTCGGTGTGGAGGGCAGTCAGCCGCCGACGGACACCACCAAGCCGCCGACGGACACCGTCAAGCCCCCGGTAACCGGCAACGCCGCGCTCTCGGCGGCCATCGCCGACGCGCAGAAGGCGTACGACGCGGGCCAGGAGGCGCTGAAGAAGCAGGACTGGACCGCGTACGGCAAGGCCCAGGCGGACCTTGAGGACGCCCTGCGCCGGGCGGCCGAGGCAGGAGCCGCCCAGCCCCGGGGCGGCAGCAGGAAGGGCAGCTGATCAACCCCGCTCCGCGTCGTGCTAAGGTGGTGACACAACGACGCGGGGTGGAGCAGCTCGGTAGCTCGCTGGGCTCATAACCCAGAGGTCGCAGGTTCAAATCCTGTCCCCGCTACTCAAACGAAGGCCCGGATCCGAGAAGGATCCGGGCCTTCGTCATGCGTTCGGGGGGTGAAGCGTCGCGAAGCGTCGTGGCGCGCGGTGCAGTTGGGCTGGGACGTGTTTGACTTGTCTCTCTGTGGGCATGTCGACAAAACGCTGAAGTGACCTCACTGGCTGCGGTATACCAGTGAGGGCAGGTTGCGGGTGGTGCGACGATGGTATTCATGGGGGACAGGGCAACTCTTTTGGAGATGGAGCGGTTTGGGCAGACGCCCTCCGAAGTGGCCGATGCCACCGCCGACGCCGAGGTGGCGCGGCACCGGCGCGCAGCCGACAACGGCGACACCGCGGCCATGAGCATCATCGGCTCCCTGCTGCTGCGCCGCGGCGACCTGGACGGCGCCGAGCCCTACCTGCGGGCCGCCACCTCCGAGGGGGACCGGGCCGCCGCCAACAACCTGGGAGTCCTGCTGCATCAGCGCGGCTACGCGGACGAAGCCGCGGACTGGTGGCGTATCGCTGCCGTCGCCGGGTCCGCCGCCGCCGCGCACGCCCTCGGCCGCCACTACCGCGAGCGCGGGGACGAACCGGCCGCCGAGTACTGGCTGCGGCAGTCGGCCGAGCAGGGCCATGCCCTGGGCGCGTACGCACTCGCCGACCTGCTGGAGCACCGCGGCGACGAGGACGCGGAGCGCTGGATGCGCGCCGCCGCCGAGCAGGGCCACCGCGAGGCCGCCTACCGGCTCGCCCGCAACCTGGAGAACCGTGCCGCCGCGGAGAACGAGGCCGCCACCCCCGAGGCCGTCGCCGAACAGCTCGACGCCTCGGCGTTCCCGACCGGAGCGCGCCTCGCCGTCGCCGTGTACCGGACCACCGGCGCCACCGCGAGCAGCACCGGCAACTCCGCCGGGGCGGCTGCCGGGGCCACCGAGAGCGGCGACACCACAGCCGACGGTACGCCTCCCGGCGACGCCGGCTCGTCCGACATCGGTGTCGGGGCCTCCGGAACCCCCGAGGCCGGCCAGGACATCGACGCGTACACGACGGCCACCGGTTTCAGCACGGGCCGTGGCAGCGACCGGGACGCCCGGCCCGAGGTCCGGGCAGGACTGTCACTCACCGAGGAGGCCGAGCAGTGGTACCGGCAGGCCGCGGCCCGCGGGCACCGGCGGGCCGCCCTGCACCTCGGCGTGATCCTGGAGAAGCGCGGCGAACTGAAGGAAGCGGGCCGCTGGTATCTGACCGCGGCCAAGGACGGCGAGCCCCGCGCCGCCTGTGCACTGGGCTTCCTCCTGCGCGACGCGGGTGACGAGGAGAGCGCCGCGATCTGGTGGCTGCGCGCCGCCCAGGACGGCGACGGCAATGCGGCCAACGCGTTGGGCGCCCTGCACGCCGCACGCGGGGAGTCCCAGACAGCCGAGCGCTGGTACCGCACCGCCCTCGACGCGGGCGACATCAACGGCGCGTACAACCTCGGTCTGCTCTGTGCCGCGCAGGAGCGCACGGCCCAGGCCGAGCAGTGGTACCGCCGCGCGGCCTATGCCGGTCATCGCGAGGCGGCCAACGCGCTCGCCATCCTGTTGCTCCAGGCCGGCGACCCCCTCGGAGCCGAACCGTGGTTCTCCAAGGCCGCCGAGGCCGGCAGCGTCGACGCCGCCTTCAACCTCGGCATCCTGCACGCGGGCCGCGACGACGACCGGACGGCTCTCGGCTGGTACGAGCGGGCGGCGGCCGCCGGGCACACCGAGGCGGCGCTTCAGGTCGGCATCGCGCTGCTCCGGGACGGCGACGAGCAGGGCGCGGAGCGCCATCTGCGCTGCGCGGCGGGCGGCGGCAGTGCGGAGGCGGCGTTCCGGCTGGCCACCGTACTGGATGCCCGGCAGCCGCAGTCGGGCTCGCCCGGACTGGGCGAGCCGGTGGCGCCCCGCACCGAGTGCGAGGAGTGGTACGAGCGGGCGGCCCAGCAGGGGCACCGTCGTGCGCAGGTCCGCGTCGGCATGCTGGCCGCGGACCGCGGGGACGTGGCGGAGGCGGCCCGGTGGTACCGGGAGGCCGCCGAGGCGGGAAGCCGCAACGGCGCTTTCAACCTGGGGCTGTTGCTGGCGCGCGAGGGCCGGGAGACCGAGGCCGCCCTGTGGTGGACGCGGGCCGCGAACGCCGGCCACGGCCGGGCGGCGCTGCGCCTGGCGCTGCTCTCCGCGCGTGGCGGTGAGCTGAGGGAGGCGGAGCGCTGGTGCACCAGGGCCGTCGAACTGGGGCCCGCGGAAGTGGCGGAGCGGGCCGCGAAACTGCGTGACGCGCTTCACCAGGAACTCACGGCGTAATACGGATTTGCTCCTGTCGTTGGTGTCGCGTACTGTTGGGTTCACCGACGCGGGGTGGAGCAGCTCGGTAGCTCGCTGGGCTCATAACCCAGAGGTCGCAGGTTCAAATCCTGTCCCCGCTACTGAAACCGGAGCCGGAATCCTGGAGAAGGATTCCGGCTCCGGTGTTTTCGTGTGTCCTTCTTCATTCGTGTGTGCTTCTTCAGGAGAGGCGTTCGGCACGCAAAGCCCGGCAGGAAAAGCCCGGCACGCAAAGCCCGGCACGAAAAGGGGCGTCCGTTCCGCATCGGCGGAACGGACGCCCCTGTGTTCTGGTGGCCTGCGGGTCCGGCTAGGCCGCGGTGCAGTTCGGGCAGAGGCCGCGGTAGGTCACTTCGACGTCCGAGACCGTGAAGCCGAAGCGCTCGGAGTCCGGGAGGTCCGCAAGCGGGTTGCCCGCCGGATGGACGTCACGGATCGCGCCGCAGCGCGAGCACACCAGGTGCTGGTGCGGGCGGTGCGCGTTCGGGTCGTACCTCTTGGCGCGGCGGTCGGTCGACACTTCCAGCACCTCGCCGAGCGAGACGAGCTCGCCCAACGTGTTGTATACGGTCGCCCGGGAGATCTCGGGCAGTTTTGCGACTGCGCGTGCATGGACCTCGTCCGCCGTGAGGTGGACGTGGTCCCCGTCGAGCACCTCGGCCACGACCCGCCGCTGGGCGGTCATCCGCCAGCCGCGTCCGCGCAGTCGTTCCAACAGGTCACTCATAAGAGCCAGCCTAACAGGAAGGGGCCCAGAGCCCGAACGGGTGTGACTTTGGATGTCTACTTGACTTAGACAAAGTCCATCGTAGGATCGACACCAGCAAACGCCGAGGACAGGACTGGCAGCAATGACGCAGGAGGCGCACGTGACGCAGGGATCGCTCACCACGGAGGCCGGCGCGCCGGTGGCCGACAACCAGAACAGCGAGACCGCGGGCGTCGGCGGTCCGGTCCTGGTCCAGGACCAGCTGCTCCTGGAGAAGCTCGCGCACTTCAACCGCGAGCGCATCCCGGAGCGCGTCGTGCATGCGCGTGGTGCCGGCGCCTACGGCACGTTCACGGTGACCGCCGACGTCACGCAGTACACCCGCGCGAAGTTCCTCTCCGAGGTCGGCAAGCAGACCGAGACGTTCCTGCGCTTCTCGACCGTCGCGGGCAACCTCGGCGCGGCCGACGCGGTGCGCGACCCCCGCGGTTTCGCGCTGAAGTTCTACACCGAAGAGGGCAACTACGACCTCGTCGGCAACAACACCCCGGTGTTCTTCATCAAGGACGCCATCAAGTTCCCGGACTTCATCCACACCCAGAAGCGCGACCCGTACACCGGGTCGCAGGAGGCGGACAACGTCTGGGACTTCTGGGGCCTGTCGCCCGAGTCCACGCACCAGGTGACCTGGCTTTTCGGCGACCGCGGCATCCCTGCCTCGTACCGCCACATGAACGGCTACGGCTCGCACACCTACCAGTGGAACAACGAGGCCGGCGAGGTCTTCTGGGTCAAGTACCACTTCAAGACCGACCAGGGCATCAAGAACCTCACCCAGGCCGAGGCCAACAGGCTCGCCGGCGAGGACCCGGACAGCCACCAGCGAGACCTGCGCGAGGCTGTCGAGCGCGGCGACTTCCCGACCTGGACCGTGCAGGTGCAGATCATGCCGGCGGCCGACGCGGCGACCTACCGGTTCAACCCGTTCGACCTCACCAAGGTGTGGCCGCACGAGGACTACCCGCCGATCGAGATCGGCAAGCTGGAGCTCAACCGCAACCCGGAGAACATCTTCGCCGAGGTCGAGCAGTCCATCTTCTCGCCGGCGCACTTCGTGCCGGGCATCGGCCCGTCCCCGGACAAGATGCTCCAGGGCCGGCTCTTCGCGTACGGCGACGCCCACCGCTACCGCGTCGGCATCAACGCCGACCACCTGCCGGTGAACCGCCCGCACGCCACCGAGGCGCGCACCAACTCCCGTGACGGATTCCTCTACGACGGCCGCCACAAGGGCGCGAAGAACTACGAGCCGAACAGCTTCGGGGGCCCGCACCAGACCGACCGTCCGCTGTGGCAGCCGGTCCCGGTCGGCGGCGTCACCGGGGACCACGTGCCGCTCGTCCACGCCGAGGACGACGACTTCGTCCAGGCGGGCAACCTCTACCGCCTGATGTCCGAGGACGAGAAGGGCCGTCTCGTCGACAACCTGGCGGGCTTCATCGCCAAGGTCTCGCGTGACGACATCGCCGAGCGCGCCATCGGCAACTTCCGCCGGGCGGACGGAGACTTCGGCAAGCGGCTGGAGGTAGCGGTCCAGGCCCTGCGCGGCTGACCGGTCCGCTGCCGTGGGAAAGAGGAGGCCGGATCCCCGCCCGGGGGTCCGGCCTCCTTCATGCGGTCCGCGTGACGAGCTCGTGCTTCCGGGCCGGGTTCCCGCCCGCGTGACGAGCCCGCGTTCCCTCCCGCGGCCCGCTCGTGCTCCCTAGGGGGGTGTCCCCTGGCTCGCCAGTTCCGCCGGTCGCCGCCGGACCGGTGCCCAGCACCGGATGATGTCGCGTACGGAGACGATGCCCACCGGTCCCGTGGCGTCGAGCACGACGAGATGGCGGAAGTTGCCGCGGGTCATGGCCTGTGCGGCCTCGTCCAGGGTCCAGGCGGGGGCGGCGAACACCACGTCGGTGGTGGTGTGGGCGTCGGCCCGCTCGTGGTCGGGGTCCTGTCCGGCGCCCAGGGAGTTGAGGATGTCGCGCTCGGTGAGAATGCCGAGCCCGCTGGTGTCGGGGTCGAGGACGACGGCTGCTCCCACGCGGCGGGCGGACATCAGCCGGGCCGCCTGGCGCAGGGTGTGGGCGGGTCCGATGGTGAGGACCATCGTGCTCATGGCGTCACGGACGAGCATGAATGGAGCCACCTCCTTCGTGAATCCCTCAACGCCCTTCGTACGAGAAAGGATTCACAAGTTCACAAGTGGGGGGACTCCCAGAGTGACATGTCCGAGGACGGTCAACAAGGGGTAACGGGGGCGTCACACGAAGCCAAGTGCGCGGCGCACGACCTGCATCCGGCCCCATCCGACGCGCGCGCCCGCTTCGGCGTTCTCCCCGGAAGCGCCGGCAGTGCGCCCGTGGTGCCTCAGTCGCCGAGGAACCGCAGGAGCTCGCCGTGCAGCAGCCCGTTGGAGGCCACCGCATTGCCGCTGTGCGGACCGTCCCGTCCGTCGAGGCCGGTGAACCGGCCGCCCGCCTCCTGCACGATGATCACATTGGCGGCCATGTCCCACAGCGAGAGCTCCGGCTCCGCACACATGTCCACCGAGCCCTCGGCGACCATCATGTACGGCCAGAAGTCCCCGTAGGCCCGCGTGCGCCAGCATGAGCGGGTCAGCTCCAGGAAGTCGTCGAGCCGGCCCCGTTCCTCCCAGCCGCTCAGCGACGAGTAGGCGAAAGAGGCGTCCGCCAGCTGCGACACCTCGGACACCTGCAGCCGGGTCGCGGAGGACAGGCTGCGCCCGGTGTAGGCGCCCAGGCCCTTCCCCGCCCACCAGCGCCTGCCCAGCGCCGGGGCGGACACCACTCCCACGACCGGGTGGTAGCCGCCCTCGCCCGCCTCCATCAGCGAGATCAGCGTCGCCCACACGGGAACGCCGCGCACGTAGTTCTTGGTGCCGTCGATCGGGTCGACCACCCAGCGGCGCGGCCCCGAGCCCTCGATGCCGTACTCCTCGCCCAGTACCGCGTCCCGCGGCCTGGCACGCTGGAGCCCGCTGCGGATCAGCTCCTCCGCCGCCTTGTCGGCCTCGCTCACCGGAGTCATGTCCGGCTTCGTCTCGACCTTCAGATCCAGGGCCTTGAACCGCTCCATCGTCGCCGCATCGGCGGCGTCGGCGAGAACGTGGGCGAGACGCAGGTCATCGTGGTAGTCGGGCATGAACCGCACTCTATCCGCCCCGGCCGCGTCCGGCCCGGCGTGTCCGCGAGCCCTCCTGCGGCCTTGACAGCGCCCTACGGTGCGTCAACTCTGGGCCGGACAAGGCGTGGCGACTACGGAGGAACCCCACTGGGCGGGAGGCCGGATGCCCACAGCGCGAGAATCGCTTCTGGAGGCCGCACTCGTGGCGCTGGCCCGGCGCCCCTGGTCCCAGGTCCGGATGGTCGACGTGGCCTCGGCCGCCGATGTGTCCCGGCAGACCCTCTACAACGAGTTCGGCAGCAAGGACGGTCTCGCCCGCGCTCTCGTACGACGGGAGGCGGACGCCTATCTGCGGGGTGTCGAGCTGGCCCTGAGCGGAGTCCCGGCCGGACCCGCCGACCGGCTCGTCCGGGTCGCGGAATGGACCGTCGGCTCCGCGCGCACCAGCGCGATGACCCGCGCCCTGCTCACCGGCTGCTGGGGCGATCACCTGCCGACACCGGTGCCCGTGCGCTCGTCCCGTATCCGGCCCGTGGTGCCTGCCCAGTTGCGCGCCGACGCCGGGCTGCCCGCGCCCGAGGACCTGGTGGCGGCCGTACGGGACCGCTCGGTCGCCGTGCTCGGCGCCGCGCACGGACCTCGCGGCGACGGCCACGGCCCCGAGCCGGACCTGGCGCACCGCTGCGAGCAAGCCGTGCGGCTCGCGCTCTCCTGCGTGATCGCGCCGGCGCCCCCGGGCGACGGCCTGGAACGCCTCGTCAGGACGGTCGTCAGCGGGCGGCCCCGGACAGCTGGAGCCCGATGATCCCGACGATCACCAGCGTGATGGAGACGATCTTGAGTGTGGAGACCACGTCGCCCAGGAACACCATTCCGTAGATCGCGGTGCCCGCCGCGCCGATTCCGGTCCACACCGCATACGCCGGACCGACGTCGAGCTTCTTCAGTGACAGCGTCAGCAGACCGAAGCTGCCCAGCGCGAAGGCGGCGAACGCGACTGTCGGCCACAGCCGGGTGAAGCCGTGGGAGAGCTTGAGGCACACCGCGAAGCCGGTCTCCAGGAGTCCGGCCACCACGACCAGCAGCCACGCCATCCCAGTGCCTCCCGCGGGTCAGGTCGTCCCGGTCCGTGACTGCTTCAGCGGCTTCACCATCACTTGGTGCGATTATGCACTTACCGGGGAGGCCGGTTGGCAAACCCCGCGGGCCCAACCCGGTGATCACACGGCGCCGGCCGGGCAGGCGTCAGTCGCCCTCGCGGCGCTCCCGGGTCGCCAGCAGCCTGCGCAGCGAATACAGACGGGCGGGCTCGGCGTGACCTTCCGCCACCCAGGCGTCCAGCGCACAGTCCTGCTCGTCGTGGCTGCAGGCCCGCGGGCAGTCCGCGGTGCCCGGCTCCAGATCGGGGAATGCGTGGATGACCCGCGAAGGATCCACGTGGTTCAGCCCGAACGACCGCACGCCCGGGGTGTCGATGACCCAGCCGGCCGCCGACGAGAGGGGCAGGGCGAGCGCCGAGGTCGTGGTGTGCCGGCCGCGGCCCGTCACCGCGTTGACGCGCCCGGTGGAGCGCCGGCGCTCCTCGGGGACCAGCGCGTTCACGAGCGTGGTCTTGCCGACGCCCGAGTGACCGACGAACGCGGTGACCCGGCCGTCCAGATGCTCCCGCACCAGGTCCGCCGCCTCGCCCTCGGCGAGTTCCTCCCGGCTGGTCACCACGTACGGCACGCCCAGCGGGGCATAGGTCTCCAGCAGGGGTTCCGCCGGGGCGAGGTCGGACTTGGTGAGCACCAGCAGCGGCTCCAGACCGCCGTCGTAGGCGGCGACCAGACAGCGGTCGATGAGCCGCGGCCGGGGCTCGGGGTCGGCGAGCGCGGTCACGATGGCCAGCTGGTCGGCGTTGGCGACGACCACCCGCTCGTACGGGTCGTCGTCGTCGGCCGTGCGACGCAGGACGGAGGAGCGTTCCCCGATGCGCACGATACGGGCGAGGGTGTCCTTCTCCCCGGACAGATCGCCGACGAGGCTGACCCGGTCGCCCACCACGGCAGCCTTGCGGCCGAGTTCGCGTGCCTTCATGGCGACGACCGTGCGGTCCTCGACGAGGCAGGTGATCCTGCCCCGGTCAACGGTCAGCACGAAGCCCTCGACGGCGTCCTCGTGCTTGGGGCGGATGCTCGTCCTGGGCCGGTTGCCCTTGCGGTTGGGGCGGACCCGGACGTCGTCCTCGTCGGTGTGCTTCCCGTAGCGGCGCATCGCGTCAGTACCCCGTCAGTTGCCGGCGAGCATGCCGGTCCACATCTGCGGGAAGTCCGGCAGCGTCTTGCCCGTCGTCGCGATGTTCTCGATCCGCACGCCGTCGACGGCGAGGCCGATGACGGCACCGGCGGTGGCCATGCGGTGGTCGTCGTAGGTGCGGAAGGTGCCGCCGTGCAGCGGGCGGGGGCGGATGTGCAGGCCGTCGGCGGTCTCGGTGACGTCTCCGCCCAGCTCGTTGATCTCCTTGGTGAGGGCGGCGAGCCGGTCGGTCTCGTGCAGTCGCAGGTGGGCCACGCCGCGGAGCGTCGAGGGCGAGTCCGCGAGAGCGGCGACGGCGGCGATGCCCGGGGTGAGTTCGCCGACCTCGGAGAGGTCGACGTCGATGCCGTGGACACGCCCGGAACCGGTGAACACCAGCCCCTGGTCGGTGAGCTCGCAGGATCCACCCATCTCGGTGAAGATCTGCCGCAGCTGGTCACCGGGCTGGGTGGTCCGGTGCGGCCAGTCGGGGATCACCACCCGGCCGCCGGTGACCAGAGCGGCGGCCAGGAACGGCTGGGCGTTGGACAGGTCCGGCTCGACGACCAGGTCACGGCCGAGGACGGCGCTCGGGGACACCCGCCAGACGTTCGGCTCGCCGCCCGTCTCGGGCTCGTCGACCTGCGCGCCGACCGCACGCAGCATGTCCACGGTCATACGGATGTGCGGCATGGACGGCAGCGCGCCGCCCACGTGCCGTACCTCCACGCCCTGGTTGAAGCGCGGGGCGGACAGCAGCAGGGCGCTCACGAACTGGGACGAGGAGGACGCGTCGATCTCGACCCGGCCGCCGTCCAGCGCGCCCCCGCCGTGCACCGTCATCGGCAGCGCACCACGGCCGTCGTCGTCGATCCGGGCGCCGAGCACCCGCAGCGCGTCGATCACGCCGTGCAGCGGCCGCTCGTACGAGCGGGGGTCGCCGTCGAACCGCACCGGGCCGTCCGCGAGCGCGGCGACCGGCGGCAGGAAGCGCATGACGGTGCCCGCGTTGCCCACGTCCACGGACGCGGGGCCGTGCAGACCGGTGGGGATGACCCGCCAGGCCTCGCCCGAACCGTCGGGGCCGCCGGCGGAGCTGGACGACACGGTCTCCTCGATGCCGACGCCGAGGGCGCGCAGCGCACCGGCCATCAGCAGGGTGTCGCGGGAGCGCAGGGGCCGGCGCAGCCACCCCGGCTCGGCGGCGAGGGCGGCGAGGACGAGCGCGCGATTGGTGACCGACTTCGATCCGGGCACGGTGACGGACGCGTCGACGGCTCCGCTCGCGACGGGGGCGGGCCAGAGGTCGGAGTGCACGGGGGTCTCGGTCATGCACCTCACTCTACTGAGCTTCGGCGGGCCCACCGCCGCGCGTATCGCGGGTCGGACGATCACGGGAGGGGTGCCGGACGATCACCGCGGCGCCGCCGGACGGTTCCGCGCCGCAAGATCACTCACCGGGGCCGGCGGACGACCGGGGCGTCGCAGCGGACGCCCGGCGTGCTCCTCCCGCGGGGCCCGGCAGCCCTATAACAGCCCTACAGCCCGAGCAGCCAGCGGCCGCCGCCCACCAGGCAGCAGAGGGACACCGCGTGGAAGAACAGCAGCCAGATGGTGGGGTGCACGTGCGTCAGCCGGGCGAGCTGGTCCGCGTCCGAGTCGGGTGCGCCGTGGTGACGGCGCTTGGCCTGCAGTTCGAAGGCCGGGGGGACACCGCCCAGTAGCAGGAACCACACGGCGGTGTACGCGAAGGCGGACTGCACCTGGGCGTCGGTGAGCCAGGAGACCAGCAGGAACGTGCCGCCCGTGACGATCACGGTCAGTGCCCCGTACACATTGCGGATCATCACGAGCATCGCGGCGAGCAGCGCGGTCGCCGCCCACAGCAGCAGGGTGATCCGGTGCGAGGCGAGCAGCCAGGCGCCGCCGAGGCCCAGCAGCGGAGGAGCGGTGTAGCCGGCCGCTGCGGTGAGGATCATGCCGAGACCCGTCGGCTTGCCCCGGCTCACGGTGAGGCCCGATGTGTCCGAGTGCAGCCGGATGCCGTCGAGACGGCGTCCGGTGAGCAGGGCGACCAGACCGTGGCCGCCCTCGTGGGCGATGGTGATGGCATTGCGGGACACGCGCCAGACTGGGCGCGGGGCCACCGCCGCCAGGGCGACGACGGCGGTGACGAGTATCAGCCACAGCTCGGGAGCGGGCTGGGTGCCGAAGATGTCCATTTCTCGGGCGGCTCCTCGGGAGGTCGGTGATCGTGGCAGTCTGGCACTCATGTGCGGACGGTATGCAGCGAGTCGCAGGCCCGAGGATCTCGCGGGAATCTTCGAGATCGAGAAGTGGCAGCCCGAGGAGACGCTGGCGCCCGACTGGAACGTGGCCCCCACCAAGGAGGTGTACGCGGTCCTGGAGCGTCCTCTGAAAGACGCGGAAGACCGGCGTCCGGTTCGCCAGCTGCGCAAACTCAAGTGGGGTCTGGTGCCGTCCTTCGCGAAGACGCCCGAGGGCGCCGCCCGGATGATCAACGCAAGGGCCGAGTCGGTCCACGAGAAGCCGTCCTTCCGCAGGCCCTTCGTGGCCCGTCGCTGCATCCTCCCCGCGGACGGCTACTACGAGTGGGTGACCGGCAGCGAGGAGCGGCAGCTGGAGGTGGAGGGCCGTAGGAAGCGGCCGCGCAAGCAGCCCTACTTCGTGACCCCGGCCGACGGCTCGGTGTTCGCCATGGCAGGGCTGTACGAGTTCTGGCGGGACCGCACCCTCCCGGACGAGCATCCGCAGGCCTGGTGGGTGACCTGCTCGGTCATCACCACCGAGGCCGAGAAGTCGCCGCTGGCCGTCGCCCCGGCCGGAGGCCCGCAGTCCCTCTCGGAGATCCATCCGCGGATGCCGCTGATGCTCACCTCCGACCGCTGGGACGCCTGGCTGGACCCGGCCCGCACGGATGCCGACGACCTGCGCGAGCTGCTCGCCCCGCCGCCGCCCGGACTGATGCGGGCCTATCCCGTGCCCACGGCCGTCAGTAACGTCCGCAACAACGGACCGGAGCTGCTGACCGAGCTGGCGGCCCCCGAGGCGGGCACACTTTTCTGACGTGACAGTCAGCGAGATCGCAGAGACGCCCGCGGGCGACGCCCGCATCACCTGGCACCACGCGCGGAAGCCGCGGCTGGTGCTCGCCGCGAGTCACGGTGCGGGCGGTGGCATCGAGGCCCGGGACCTGCGCGCCCTGGCCGCGGTCCTGCCGCCCCTGGGCGTGACGGTGGCCCTGGTCGAGCAGCCGTGGCGGGTGGCCGGCAAGAAGGTCGCCCCCGCTCCGAAGACCCTGGACATCGGGTGGCGGGGTCTGTGGCCCGCGCTGGCCCGGCACCGGTTGCCGGTCGTCGCGGGAGGGCGGAGCGCCGGGGCGCGGGTCGCCTGCCGGACCGCCGGCGAGCTCGGCGCGTGCGGCGTACTGGCACTGAGTTTTCCGCTGCACCCGCCCGGCAGGCCGGAGCGGTCCAGGGCGGACGAGCTGCTGGGGTCCGGCGTCCCCACGCTGGTCGTCCAGGGCGGGAACGATCCCTTCGGCCGTCCCGAGGAGTTCCCGGACGGCTCGTACGAGCTGGTCGAGGTGCCGTTCGGCGATCACGGCTTCGCGGTGGCGAAGCGGGCCGAGCTCAGCCAGGAGGAGGCGCTGGGGGTCGTCACCCGGGCCGTCGCCGACTGGCTGGACCGCATCCCGGTGCCGGCTTCGTGACCTCGCTCCTCCGTGCCGGTTTCGTGCCCCCGCACCCCTTGCCGGCCTCGTCGCCGGTACCCCGGTTCCGGCTTCGCGACCTGGCGTTTTCCGGCCACAGGACCCCGGTTTCCGGACCGATGACCGCCGTTTCCGGGCGCTCGCCCGGTCACGGGAATGCTTCGGGACCGCCCCGTGTTGTGGCATGCGTACGTGAACGGAGACGCACGCTCGTGAAGGGGAGTACGCCGCATGGGTTCGACCATTTGCCCGAGCCGCACTCGCGCAGCCGACCTGGACTGGACGGTGCTGCCGGCGGCCAGGCCCGCCCCCGCGCGGGTGGCGGAGGGGCAGGAGCGGCAGCCCCTGTCCACGGATAGTGGACTATTCTCCGATTCGAGCGAGCCGGGATTCGGCCTCGCGACTGCGCTGGAGGAGGTGGGTCCGGTCACTGGGACCGACGCGGGAACCGAAGGCCGCGCGGACGAGACCGCGGCGGAGCGCAACGCACGCTTCGAGCGGGACGCCCTGGGCTTCCTCGACCAGATGTACTCGGCGGCGCTGCGCATGACGCGCAACCCGGCCGATGCCGAGGACCTCGTCCAGGAGACCTACGCGAAGGCCTACGGATCCTTCCATCAGTTCCGCGAGGGCACCAACCTCAAGGCGTGGCTCTACCGGATCCTCACGAACACGTTCATCAACTCCTACCGCAAGAAGCAGCGGGAGCCCCAGCGCAGTGCCGCCGACGAGATCGAGGACTGGCAGCTCGCGCGCGCCGAGTCGCACATGTCCACCGGTCTGCGCTCCGCGGAGTCGCAGGCGCTGGACCACCTGCCCGACTCGGACGTCAAGGAAGCGCTGCAGGCGATCCCCGAGGAGTTCCGCATCGCCGTGTATCTGGCGGACGTGGAGGGCTTTGCGTACAAGGAGATCGCGGACATCATGGGGACACCCATCGGTACGGTGATGTCCCGGCTGCACCGGGGCCGCCGTCAGCTGCGGGGGATGCTCGAGGACTACGCCCGTGAGCGCGGGCTCGTTCCGGCGGGTGCGGGAGACTCGGACGACCGGAAGGGCTCGGGCTCATGAGCTGCGGAGAGCCGCACGAGATCGATTGCGCCGAGGTGCTCGATCACCTGTACGAGTTCCTCGACCGGGAGATGCCGGACAGCGACTGCACCAAGTTCGAGACGCACTTCGGCGAGTGCTCGCCGTGCCTGGAGAAGTACGGTCTGGAACAGGCCGTCAAGAAGCTGGTGAAGCGTTGCTGCGGGCACGATGACGTACCGGCCGATCTCCGGTCGAAGGTCATGAGCCGCATCGAGCTCATCCGCGCCGGCGAGACCGTCCCCGAACAGGACGTGACCGCCAGGGACGCGGGCGCGACGGATGCGAGGGCCGGGGACGTCGGCGCCGCCGCCGACCGGTCGGCCGCCGTCAAGGAATAACCGCGGATCCGCCGAGCACGGCGGGGCTCCGACTCCGGCGAGCGGCCGGGCCCTTCCCTCCGGCAGGGCGCGATCCCTCCGGCGGGCCTCCGTCCAGTACGGCGAGACGCCCCCTTCGTGGGGCGGTTCCTATACGGGCGTGACGGACCGTCTTCCTTCGAGGGCCGCCGTCAGGGGACCCTGGGACGCCCCCCCCGCCGAGTGCGCCGGGCGGTCCTGCAGTCCGCGTGGGGGCGGCCTTCCGTTTCACCCGCCGGGTCGGAACCCTGGTCCGGCATGGCGCGACGTACTCCCGTTCCGGAGGCCGGGCGGTCCCGCGCCGTGTGCGACCGGACCGTCCTCCCCGGGGAAGCGCCCTCCGGCGACCCCTGCTCGCCGGACCCGCCGCCCGTCCCCTCCACAGGCATCCATCGGGCCGCGCACCACATCGCGGCCCGATTGTCACGCTGTCACTCGTACGGGTAAACAGCCCGCCCCACCCGGTCCAGCCGTCCTATTCTCGCGACCCGGGGACGCCGGAGGAGGGCCGAACGCATGCGGGCATTGCCGACGACGGCGCGCGCCGTCATCCTCTGCGCCGTGACGGCGGCGCTGCTCTGCGCCGCCCCAGCCCTGAGCGGGAGCGGTGTCTCCTGGTCCACCGCGGGTGCGCTCGCCGGGCTGTACGCGCTCTGCGAGTGGCCGGCCGGCTGCCCACCGCTCGCCGGGCGGGTCACCGCGACCATCCCTGCCGGATCGTTCTTTCCCGTACTGCTCGCCGCGGCCGTACTGCTGCCGCCATCCGCCGCCGCCCTCGTCGTGCTGCCCGGCGCGCTCCTCGGAAGGGCCGAGCAGCCGCACCGCCGGGCACGCCGCGTCTGGCGGGCGGCCGGGCTGTCCCTCTCCGTCGGCGCCGCCGCACACGTCCAGACGCTGCTGGACGGGCGCGCAGCGGCGGCCGCCGCCGACTTCCCCTACGTCCTCCTCCCGGCCGGCGCGGCCGCCCTGGCCTTCTGCCTGGTCCTCACCGCCCTCGACGGACTCATCCTCGCGACCGCGGAGCGCGTCCCCGTCGACGCCGCCTGGTGCGGGCTGTTGCACAGGGCGCTCGTGCCGCACGCCGTGCACGGATTCGCCGGACTGATGATGGCGGTGCTGTGGCTCAGCCCGTACGGTCCCGCCGCCGCGCTGCTCGTGCTGCTGCCGATGTACGTCTCCTGCTGGGTCTTCGCGCAGTACCACCACGAGCGGGCCGCCCACCAGGCCACCATCCGGGCCCTCGTCCAGGCCGTCGACATCAAGGACCGGTACACCCGCGGGCACAGCGAACGCGTCGGCGAGGCCTCCGTGATGATCGCCCGTGAGCTCGGTATGCCCGAGGAACGCCTCGAGGTGCTGAGGTTCGCCGGGATCCTCCATGACGTCGGCAAACTCGGCGTACCGACCCGGGTCCTCCGCAAGGACGGGCCGCTCACCCCGGAGGAGCGCCGGATCATCGAACTCCACCCCGAGTACGGGCACGAGATCGTGCGCGGCATCGGCTTCCTCGGCGAGGCACGTGCCGCGATCCTCCACCACCACGAGCGCATGGACGGCAGCGGCTACCCCTACGGGCTGGCGGGCCATCAGATCCCCGAGTTCGCCCGGGTGGTGGCTGTCGCGGACGCCTTCGACGCGATGACCTCGACCCGCTCGTACAGCAGGGCACGGCCGGTGCCGGTCGCCGTCGCGGAGCTGTGGCGGTGCGCCGGGACGCAGTTCGACCCGCGGATGGTCGGGGCCCTCGCGGGCGCGCTGGACCGGCACGGCTGGCACCCCGCCGCCACGGCGGACGGGCCGGCGGTGCCGTCCCCGGCAAGCGGCCGGACACCCCGCGGGCCGGCCGGGCGGCCGTTACCGCAGGGCGAGCCGGCCGCCGCGCCCACCACGTCGGCGACGCACGGGGAGCACGTTCCGCAGCCCCGTCCCCCGGCCACCGCCCGGGCCGACGCGCCGGCAGCCCGCCGGGGCGGCGCCGGGTGACCCGGCGGAGCATGCTGCCGGCGCGGGCCCTGCTGGCCGCCGGGTACGGCGCGGCGGGCCTCCTCACCCTGTGCGCCGTCGTCCGGACCGCCCAGGACGGCACCGACCGGCCCGGCGTCGCGCTCGCCTTCGGGGCCCTCGTCACGCTCGGTGAACTGCTCCGCCGCCACCCCGGTGACGAGCGCGAACCGGCACCGCTCGCGGCCGCCGGAGCACTCGGGTACGCGCTGCTCGGCCGGCACGCCGGACACGACACGGCCCACGGGGTGCTCCAGGTCGTCGCGGTCGTCGCGGCGGCGACCCTCGTCGGCGCGGTGCCGAACCTCGCCCGCGGCAGCGGGCCCGGCCCCGACCACCTGGCCCGGCGGGTCCTCACGGCCGGCTTCGCCGCGGCCTGCTTCCAGCCCCTGCACGACGCGGCGGACCCGGGCCGGTGGGCCGGGGAAGGCCCCCACCACGTGCTCCACCTGGTCCTGGTGCTGGTCCTCACGCTGCTCTGCGACGCCGTCCTCGCCGCCCTGGTGCCGTGTGCCCGCACCGGCCACCCGTACGGACCGCAGCTGCGCGGCGAACTGCGCGCGCTCCTCGGCGTCGGTTCGGCCGTGTGCGCGACCGGAGTGGTCATCGCCCTCGCGGTCGCGGCCGCCGGCCTGTGGGCCCTGCCCGTCTTCTGCGGGCCGCTGCTGCTGACCCAGCTGGCCTTCCGGCGCTACGCCGCGGTCCGCGCCACCTGCCGGCAGACGATCACGTCGCTCGCCCGCGCGACCGAGATCGCCGGATACACCCGGCCGGGACACGCGCGCCGGGTCGCCGCGCTCAGCAGGGCCGTGGGCCGTGAACTCGGGCTCCCCGAGGCCGAGCTGACCGTTCTGGAGTACGCCGCCCTCATGCACGACATCGGGCAGCTGTCCCTGGTCGACCCGGTGCCGGCCGGTGCCACCGCCGGGCTGCCGCACGCGGAGCAGCGCCGCATCGCCCTGCTGGGCGGCGCCGTGGTGCGCCGTACCGGGGTACCGGCGGCGGTCGCGCTCGTGGTGGAGAGCCAGGCCGACCCGTACCGCGAACAGCCCCTGTCCGCGCGGATCGTACGGGCGGTGAACGCGTACGACGACCTGGCGTGCACGGACACCGGGCGCGGCCCGTCGGGGCACCTGGACGCGCTGGAACGGCTGCGGCTGGACACCGCCCGCGAATACCAGCCCGAGATCGTGGAAACCCTGGCCAAAGTCCTGTCCCGGGACGGAAGGGGCAGTCTCATGCCCATCGCACCTGGGTAACCCAGGAGTAATGAGCGGCGTTCCGGCCGGGCATGGTTGGATGCGAAGTGCAGGGGTGTCCGCAAGGCAGGCGGGAATCGTGAGGATCTTCGGCAAGGGACGACACCGGCCCTCCGCCTCGTGGCGGCAGGCCACCGATCGCGCGTTCACGCTGATCGGCGACGGGCGGTACGAGGACGCCGGCGCGCTGCTGACGCGCGCCGCGGACCTGGAGCCGTGGTTGTCCGAGTCCTGGTTCAACCTGGCCCTGCTGCACAAGTTCCGGCACGACTGGGAGCAGGCCCGCGCCGCCGGACTGCGCGCCGTCGCCCTGCTCGACAAGGAGACCGGGGCACCCGACTGGTGGAACGTGGGCATCGCCGCCACCGCGCTCCAGGACTGGCCGCTGGCCCGCCGCGCCTGGCAGGCCTACGGCCTGAAGGTGCCCGGCGAGGCCGTCGAGAACGGCGAACCCGCCGGGATGGACCTCGGCAGCGCGGCCGTGCGGCTCTCGCCCGAGGGCGAGGCCGAGGTGGTGTGGGGCCGCCGGCTGGACCCGGCCCGTATGGAGATCCTCTCCATTCCGCTGCCCTCCTCCGGACGCCGCTGGGGCGAGGTCGTCCTGCACGACGGCGTGCCCCACGGGGAGCGGGTCACCGCGGCGGGTCCCGCGTTCCCGGTGTTCGACGAGATCGAACTGTGGGCGCCCTCACCCGTGCCGACCTGGGTCGTCCTGCTGGAGGCCGCCACCGAGGAGGACCGGGACGCCCTGGAGCGCCTGGCCGCCGACGCCGGGTTCGCCGCCGAGGACTGGTCCTCGTCCGTACGGCTGCTGTGCCGTGCCTGCTCGGAGAGCCGGATGCCCAGCGGCGAGGGCGACGGGGAGCACCTCGACCCGCACGACCACAGCGAACCGGGCCACCCGGGACCGCTCGGGCACCGCACCGCAGGCAACGGCTCGCTGTGGGTGCCGGAGCGGGAATGCGGTATCGCCGCCCCGGCCGGACTGGTCCGCGGCCTCCTGGACGGGTGGGTGGCGGACAGCCCGGAAACCCGTGAATGGCGGGATCTGGAGGAGGTCTGCTGACCGGCCGCCGTAGGCTGTACCGGACAACGAGTCGGTACTGAGGAAGGCGTGCGGCGAATCATGGCGCAGCAGGAGACGGACGAGCAGGTGAACGACGGCTTCGTCGTGGACACCGAGGACTGTGAGGAGCGCGAGCAGGCCTGCCGCGCCCGCGGCACCGCCCGTCCCATCACGGTCGTCGGCAATCCGGTGCTGCACCGGGAATGCCAGGACGTGACCGAGTTCGACGACAAGCTCGCGGCACTCGTCGACGACATGTTCGCCAGCCAGCGTGCCGCCGAGGGCGTCGGCCTGGCCGCCAACCAGATCGGCGTCGACCTCAAGGTCTTCGTGTACGACTGCCCCGACGACGAGGGCACCCGGCACGTCGGTGTGGTCTGCAACCCGGTCATCCAGGAGCTGCCGCCGGAGCACCGGATCCTCGACGACTCCAACGAGGGCTGCCTGTCCGTGCCGACCGCCTACGCCTCGCTGGCCCGCCCCGACTACGCGGAGGTCCACGGCCAGGACGTCCAGGGCAACCCCATCAAGGTCCGGGGCACGGGCTACTTCGCCCGCTGCCTCCAGCACGAGACGGACCACCTCTACGGTCGCCTCTACATCGACCGTCTGTCGAAGCGCGACCGCAAGGACGCGCTGCGCCAGATGGCCGAAGGGACCCCGCGCTACGAGACGGTCCCCAACGACTGACGCAGGACGACGAGTGGCCCCGGCGGAAAACCGCCGGGGCCACTCAGCGTCCGGAGCAGGTCAGAAGTCCTCGTCCAGGTCGACCGAGCCCTCGACGGCCACCTGGTACGCCGACGGGCGGCGCTCGAAGAAGTTCGTCAGCTCCTGCACACCCTGGAGCTCCATGAAGGAGAAGGGGTTCTGCGAGCCGTAGACCGGCGCGAAGCCGAGGCGGGTGAGACGCTGGTCGGCGACGCACTCCAGGTACTCGCGCATGGACTCCGTGTTCATGCCCGGCAGACCGTCGCCGCACAGGTCGCGGCCGAACTGGAGCTCGGCCTCGACGGCCTCCTTCAGCATGTCGGTGACCTGCTGCTGGAGCTTGTCGTCGAACAGGTCGGGCTCCTCCTTGCGGACGGTGTCCACGACCTCGAAGGCGAAGTTCATGTGCATCGTCTCGTCCCGGAACACCCAGTTGGTGCCGGTGGCCAGGCCGTGCAGCAGGCCGCGCGACCGGAACCAGTACACGTAGGCGAACGCGCCGTAGAAGAACAGACCCTCGATGCAGGCCGCGAAGCAGATCAGATTCAGCAGGAAGCGGCGGCGGTCGGCCTGGGTCTCCAGCCGGTCGATGGACTCCACCGAGTCCATCCACTTGAAGCAGAACTGTGCCTTCTCCCGGATGGACGGGATGTTCTCCACGGCCGCGAACGCGGCGGCCCGGTCCTCGGGGTCGGGGAGGTACGTGTCCAGCAGCGTCAGATAGAACTGGACGTGCACGGCCTCCTCGAAGAGCTGCCGCGACAGGTACAGCCGCGCCTCGGGGGAGTTGATGTGCTTGTAGAGCGTCAGCACCAGGTTGTTGGCCACGATCGAGTCGCCGGTCGCGAAGAACGCCACCAGACGGCTGATCATATGGCGCTCGCCCGCGGAGAGCTTGGCGAGGTCGGCCACGTCCGAGTGGAGGTCGACCTCCTCCACGGTCCAGGTGTTCTTGATGGCGTCCCGGTAGCGCTCGTAGAAGTCGGGGTAGCGCATCGGGCGGAGGGTCAGCTCGAAGCCCGGGTCGAGCAGGTTCTGGTCACGCATCACTGGCAGGCCTCGCAGGACTCGGGGTTCTCAAGGGAGCAGGCGACCGCGTCCGCGTCGGGGGCGGCCTGCTGGACGGGAATGGTCGCGGTCGCCGCGGGCGCACCGGCGGCGCGGGCGATACGGGTCGCCGGGCGGGACCGCAGGTAGTAGGTCGTCTTCAGGCCCTGCTTCCAGGCGTACGCGTACATCGAGCTGAGCTTGCCGATGGTGGGCGTCTCCATGAACAGGTTCAGCGACTGCGACTGGTCCAGGAACGGCGTACGGGCCGCCGCCATGTCGATCAGTCCGCGCTGCGGGATCTCCCAGGCGGTGCGGTACAGCGCCCGCACGTCCTCCGGGATCCACTTCAGGCCCTGCACCGAGCCGCTGGAGTCGCGCAGCGCCTCCCGGGTCTGCGCGTCCCACACGCCCAGCTTCTTCAGGTCGTCGACGAGGTACGAGTTGACCTGGAGGAACTCGCCCGACAGGGTCTCGCGCTTGAACAGGTTGGACACCTGCGGCTCGATGCACTCGTACACGCCGGCGATGGACGCGATGGTGGCCGTGGGCGCGATGGCGAGGAGCAGCGAATTGCGCATGCCGGTCGCGGCGATACGCTCCCGCAGGGCGGCCCACCGCTCGGGCCAGTGCAGCTCCACGTCGTAGTGGTCCGGGTGCAGCACCCCGCGGGCGGTGCGGGTCTTCTCCCAGGCGGGCAGCGGCCCGTGGCGCTCGGCGAGGTCGGCGGACGCCTCGTAGGCCGCGAGCATGATCCGCTCGGCGATCCTCGTGGACAGCGCCTTCGCCTCAGCGGAGTCGAAGGGCAGCCGCAGCTTGAAGAGCACGTCCTGCAGGCCCATCGCGCCCAGGCCCACCGGGCGCCACTTGGCGTTGGACCGGCCGGCCTGCTCGGTCGGGTAGAAGTTGATGTCGACCACCCGGTCGAGGAAGGTCACGGCGGTGCGCACGGTGGCGTCCAGCCGCTCCCAGTCCAGGTCCCCGTCGGTGACGAACGCGCCGAGGTTCACCGAGCCGAGGTTGCAGACGGCGGTCTCGCCGTCGTCCGTGACCTCCAGGATCTCGGTGCACAGGTTCGAGGAGTGCACGACGGCGCCCGGCTCGGCGGTCTGGTTGGCCGTGCGGTTCGAGGCGTCCTTGAAGGTCATCCAGCCGTTGCCGGTCTGGGCGAGGGTCCGCATCATCCGGCCGTACAGATCACGTGCCGGGATGGTCTTCCGGGCCAGCCCCGCCGCCTCGGCCCTGCGGTACGCGGCGTCGAAGTCCTCGCCCCACAGGTCGACCAGCTCCGGCACGTCGGCGGGGGAGAACAGCGACCAGTCTGCGTCGTCCTGGACCCGGCGCATGAACTCGTCCGGGATCCAGTGCGCGAGGTTGAGGTTGTGGGTGCGCCGGGCCTCCTCGCCCGTGTTGTCGCGCAGCTCCAGGAACTCCTCGATGTCCGCGTGCCAGGTCTCCAGGTAGACGCAGGCCGCGCCCTTGCGCCGGCCGCCCTGGTTGACGGCCGCGACGGAGGAGTCGAGGGTGCGCAGGAAGGGGACGATGCCGTTGGAGTGGCCGTTGGTGCCGCGGATCAGCGAACCGCGGGAGCGGATGCGGGAGTAGGACAGTCCGATGCCGCCGGCGTGCTTCGACAGCCGCGCCACCTGGTGGTAGCGGTCGTAGATCGAGTCCAGCTCGTCCAGCGGGGAGTCGAGCAGGTAGCAGGACGACATCTGCGGGTGCCGGGTGCCGGAGTTGAACAGGGTCGGCGAGGACGGCAGGTAGTCGAGCCGGCTCATCAGTCCGTAGAGCGCGGCGACCTCGTCGACCGAGCGGGTCGTCGTGCCCTCGGCGAGGCCGGAGGCGACCCGCAGCATGAAGTGCTGCGGGGTCTCGACGACCTGGCGGGTGATCGGGTGCCGGAGCAGGTAGCGGCTGTGCAGCGTCCGCAGGCCGAAGTAGCCGAAGCGGTCGTCGGCCGCCGGGTCGATCAGGGCGTCCAGCCGGGCCGCGTGGGTCCGGGCGAACTCGGCGGTGCGGTCGGCGATCAGGCCCTCGCGGTGGCCGACGGCGACGGACTCGGAGAAGGTCCGGACGCCCTGCGACGCGGCTTCCTCGGCGATGGTGACGGTGAGCAGCCGGGCGGCGAGCCGGGAGTACGCCGGGTCCTCGGAGATGAGTCCGGCGGCCGCTTCCGTGGCCAGCCCGCGCAGTTCGGCCTCGTCCGAGCCGGGCTGCCGGCCCCGCAGTGCGGCAGCGGCGACCCGGCCGGGGTCGGCGTCGGGCAGATCGGCGGTGAGGTCGGTCAGGGTCCGCAGCAGTGCGGTCCCGGGGCCGTCGTTCTCCGTCGCTGATGCCGGATCTGCGGGCGCGATGGTCACGGGGGTGCTCTCCCTCGCTCGGCTCGGGGCCGTCGGGAGGGCGGGGGCATGCGGGCGTGCGGGGGCTGGAGCCGACGCGCCGCGTCCACCGGCCCACTCCGCGAGGCCCGGACGTCTTGGACACCCGGGCCGGACGGTCCGGGTGCGCTGTCGGCAGGTCTTCGGACTCGGGGTTGCGCAAAGGCACACCGATCACACCGTTGCGGGACAGTTCCGGATTCGCACCGGATTCCCCTGCGGGACAGCGAGGATGAGCATACATGTGGGGGCGGCTCGCTGAATCATGCCCCACATCTAGTGTCGTGAGTGGGTGGAAACGCCCGAGGGCCGCCCCTTTGGTACGGGGCGGCCCTTGGGGGAGAAGGGGCCTTTCAGTGGGCGGCGCCGGCTGTGGCGGGCGGCAGTTCGGCCTGGACGCCCGGGTCCCCGGCGTCGGCCGTGTAGTCGGACGGGGAGGTCTCGTCGACGCCGTCCGGGGCCTTCACCGCACGCAGGACGAGGGTGAGGACCACGACCACGGCCACGTTCAGGACGAAGGCGGTCAGACCGATGTAGCCGATCTCACCGATGCCGGGGATGACGTCGGACGATCCGCCGAAGTGCTTCTGCGTCGGGCTGGCGACGCCGTACGCGGCCCAGGTGCCGTAGACCATGCCGGCCGCCCAGCCCGCGAGCAGCGCCCAGCGGTGGAACCAGCGCGTGAACAGGCCGCCGACCAGGGCCGGGAACGTCTGGAGGATCCAGATGCCGCCCAGCAGCTGGAAGTTGATGGCGACTGTCTTGTCCATGGTGAGCACGAAGACCAGCGCGCCGACCTTCACCAGCAGTGACACCAGCTTGGAGACCTTGGTCTCCTGTGCCGGGGTGGCGTCCGGCCGGAGGAAGTCCTTGTAGATGTTCCGGGTGAAGAGGTTGGCCGCGGCGATGGACATGATGGCCGCCGGCACCAGTGCGCCGATGCCGATGGCCGCGAAGGCCACCCCCGCGAACCAGTCGGGGAACATGTTCTCGAACAGCTGGGGGATGGCGAGCTGACCGTTGGTCACCTTCACCCCGGCGGCGATCGCCATGAAGCCGAGTATGGCCAGGAGGCCCAGCATCAGCGAGTAGAGCGGAAGGATGGTGGTGTTGCGGCGGATCACGTTGCGGCTGCGCGAGGACAGGGTGGCCGTGATCGAGTGCGGGTACATGAACAGCGCGAGGGCCGAGCCGAGCGCGAGCGTGGCGTAGGCCCACTGGGACGCCTCGCCGGGCACCAGGGCGCCGCGCGGTTTGCCGGTCGCCGGGTTGGTCTGCGCGAAGGCTTCTCCCGCCTTGGCGAAGACCGTGTCGAATCCGCCCAGTTTGATCGGGATGTAGATGATGGCCACCGCGATCACGATGTAGATCAGGGCGTCCTTGACGAACGCGATCAGTGCGGGTGCCCGCAGCCCCGACGAGTAGGTGTACGCGGCCAGCACGCCGAAGGCGATGAGCAGCGGCAGGTCCTTGACGAACCAGTTGGTGTTCTCGCCGCCGCCCACGCCCATCACGTCCAGCACCGCCTGGATGCCGACGAGCTGGAGCGCGATGTACGGCATGGTGGCGAGGATGCCGGTGAGGGCGACCGCCAGCGACAGGCCCCGGGAACCGAAGCGGCCGCGGACGAAGTCGGAGGTGGTGACGTAGCCGTGCCGGTGGGACACCGACCACAGGCGCGGCAGGAACATGAAGATCAGCGGGTACACCAGGATCGTGTAGGGCACGGCGAAGAAGCCGGCGGCGCCCGCCGCGTACACGGCGGCCGGGACGGCGACGAAGGTGTACGCCGTGTAGAGGTCGCCGCCCAGCAGGAACCAGGTGATCCAGGTGCCGAAGGACCGGCCGCCGAGCCCCCATTCGTCGAGGCTGTGCTCGTTCTCCGCCTTGCGCCAGCGCGCGGCGAGGAAACCCAGGACCGTGACGGCCAGGAAGAAGAAGACGAAGACGCCGAGGGCGACTCCGTTCACACCGTCCTTCATTCCGTCGCACCCCCCTTTGCGGTGCGCGTCCGCTCGTCGTGGCGCCACAGCTTGTACGCGACCATGGTGAGCGCGGTCGAGATCAGTACCCAGAGCATCTGGTACCAGTAGAAGAAGGGGATGCCGCCGACGGCGGGTTCCGTCTTCGCGTACGAGCCGACCCAGAGCATCGCGGCGAACGGTGCGATCAGGCAGAGGGCGACGATCACGCGCAGCGGCGTGATCAGAGGCGGTTTACTCTCGTCGGCCATGTGGCGGCTCCGTCCCTAACGATCACCTGTAGTGGGCAGGCAATCTAGGGCAGGGGTTCCCGCTGAAGGAACCCCCGTCCGCATATCGGTTGTTGATGGCTCGTCAGTTCGCTGCGGGGCGCTGGAGCCGTGCCACGAACTTGTAGCGGTCGCCGCGGTACACGGAGCGCACCCATTCGACGGGCTCGCCGTTGGCGTCCAGCGAGTGGCGGGACAGCATCAGCATCGGCAGGCCGACGTCCGTGCCCAGCAGTCCGGCCTCGCGCGGGGTGGCCAGCGAGGTCTCGATGGTCTCCTCGGCCTCCGCGAGATGGACGTCGTAGACCTCGGCGAGCGCGGTGTACAGGGAGGTGTACTTGACGAGGGAACGCCGCAGTGCGGGGAACCTCTTGGCGGAGAGGTGGGTGGTCTCGATGGCCATGGGCTCGCCGCTGGCCAGCCGCAGCCGCTCGATCCGCAGCACCCGGCCGCCGGGGGAGATGCCGAGGAGTCCGGCCAGGGAGTCGTCGGCGGTCACATAGCCGATGTCGAGGAGCTGCGAGGTGGGCTCCAGGCCCTGGGCCCTCATGTCCTCGGTGTACGAGGTCAGCTGGAGGGCCTGCGACACCTTGGGCTTGGCGACGAAGGTGCCCTTGCCCTGGATGCGTTCGAGCCGGCCTTCGACCACCAGTTCCTGGAGGGCCTGGCGCACGGTGGTCCGGGAGGTGTCGAACTCGGCCGCGAGGGTCCGCTCCGGCGGCACCGGGGTGCCCGGCGGCAGGGTCTCCGTCATGTCGAGCAAGTGCCGCTTGAGGCGGTAGTACTTGGGTACGCGTGCGCTGCGGGTGCCCGCCCCCGACTCGGTCTCCGTGGTGCCCCCGTCCGTGGCCATGGCCTGCCTTCCCGACTCGTGTGCTGCCGTCACCGGCTCCTCCGTCTCGTAGCGGCCCGGGTGGGCCGGGCGGTGTCACCCGGCCGCGTGCGGGTCCACTGCGCGGCTCACATGGTGACACGGGCCGGTCACACGTCGTCTCCCCGAGCCAGGTGTCGGTCGGATAACGGATGACGCGCCCCTCTTATACACCCTTGACACCCCTAAAGGTCTAGGCCAAGCTCCGGGTTACTGGTCTAAACCATTAGAGATCAGGGCCCAGCCCCAGAGGGAGTACGCGTCATCGTCTTCGCGGCGGGCGGGGGATTGCAGGCATCCCTGTGAGGAGGGTGGCGTGAAGCGCAAGCTCATCGCGGCGATCGGTGTCGCGGGCATGATGGTCGGCCTTGCGGCCTGTGGCTCCGGTGACGGGAAAGGCGGCGGCGACAAGTCCGCGGAGGCGAAGACCCTCACCGTCTGGCTGACGGTGGACGCCCAGAACAACTGGCCCGAACTGGTCAAGGCCGCCGACGACGCGATCGTCAAGAAGCACCCGGGCCTCGAGATCAAGCACGAGTACTACGGCTGGCCGGACAAGAACGCCAAACTCGACGCCGTCCTCGCCACCGACAAGGCCCCGGACGTCGTCGAGATGGGTAACACCGAGATGCTCGGCTACATGGTCAAGGGCGCCTTCGCCGAGGTCGACCCGGCGAAGTTCGAGAACTCCTCCTCCTGGCTCGACGGCCTCAAGGGCTCCGTCACCTTCGGCGGCAAGACCTACGGCGTCCCCTACTACGCCGGCGGCCGCGTGGCCACCTGGCGCAAGGACGTCGCCGCCGAGGCCGGGGTGCCCGCGACGCCGAAGACGTACGCCGAGCTCACCGCCGCCCTCGACAAGATCCAGGCGAAGAAGGGCGCCAAGTTCAGCGCCTGGTACCAGCCGTCCCGCGACTGGTACGCCGCGATGTCCTTCGTCTACGACGCCGGCGGCTCCATCGCCAAGGAGGAGGGCGGCAAGTTCAAGGCGAGCCTGTCCTCGCCCGAGTCCGTCAAGGGGCTCAAGGAGTTCAAGAACGTCCTCGACAAGTACATGAAGGGCGACAAGACCAAGGACGAGGCCGACCGGCCCATCGTCTACGGACAGGGCCAGTCCGGCATGATCTTCGGTGCCGGGTGGGAAGGCGCCGACGCCGCCACTCCCGAGAAGGACAAGACCGGTGGCAAGCTCAAGGACAACCTCGAGTCCTTCGTGATGCCCGGCCCGTCCGGCAGCCCTCTCCCGGTCTTCCTCGGCGGTTCCGACCTCGCCGTCCCGGTCAAGTCCAAGGCGCAGGACCTCGCCGCCGAGTGGATCGCCGCGTTCACCGGGGCCCAGGGCCAGAAGGGCCTGATGGGCAAGGGCAACCTGCCCAACAACAAGACCGACCTCGCCGCCCTCAAGGCCGACCCGAAGACGCTCGTCCCGGCCACCGCCGCCGAGAAGAGCTGGTTCATCCCGACGGCCACGGGCTGGAGCCAGGTCGAGAAGGCGCAGACGCTCCAGACGATGCTGCAGGCCATCGCCACCGGCAAGAAGTCGGTCGAGGACGCGGCCAAGGAAGCGGACGCGGCCATCGACAAGGTCATCAACACCAAGTGACCCCGCCGCAGGGCCCCTCGGCGCACACGGTGCGGAGGGGCCCTGCGCGAGCCAGCACCACCCCGCATCACTCGCACCAGGAGAGGGACCGCTGAGGAGCGCGCCATGAGTGCCGCAGACACCACCACCGCCAAGGCGCCGCCGACGCGGCCCACGTCATCGCCGGGCGCCGGAGCCGCCGTCCCGGGCCGTCCGGGGACCACGCGAGGCGGCGGGGGACTGGTGCCCTGGGCACTGCTCGCCCCCTGCCTGATCGTGCTGGCGCTCGTCCTCGGCTATCCGCTGGTCCGGCTGGTCCGGCTGTCCTTCCAGAACTTCGGCCAGGCCCAGTTGTGGGGCTTCCAGGAGCCCACCTCCGCGGGCCTCGACAACTTCGCCAGGATCCTCGGGGACGGCGAGTTCTGGGCCGTGGTGCTCCGCACCGTGGTCTTCGCCGGCGGCGCCGTGCTGCTCACTCTGGTGCTGGGCATGCTCATAGCCCTGCTCCTCCAGCGGGTCTCGCCCTGGGTGCGGACACTGGTCAACGTCGCCCTGGTGGCGAGCTGGGGGATGCCGGTCATCGTCGCCGTCACCGTCTTCAAGTGGATGTTCGACACCGACTACGGCGTCCTCAACTGGGTCGTCGACCAGCTCCCCGGTGTCGACTTCATCGGTCACAACTGGTTCTCCAGCGGTCCGCAGGGCCTGGCCGTGATCATGCTGCTGGTGGTGTGGGGCGCCGTGCCGTTCGTCGTGATCACCCTCGGCGCCGGACTCACCCAGGTGCCCAAGGAACTGGAGGAGGCCGCCCGGCTCGACGGCGCCGGTGCGTGGGGCGTCTTCCGCTACGTCACCATGCCGATCCTCAAGCCGATCGTCGTGATGCTGGCGACGCTCTCGGTGATCTGGGACATGGGCGTCTTCGCCCAGGTCTGGCTGATGCGCGGCGGACACCCGGAGGCCGAGTTCCAGCTGCTCACCACCTACTCCTACGACAAGGCGTTCGTGGTCAACGACTACTCGGGCGGCTCCGCGATCGCCCTTGTCACCGTGCTGCTGCTGCTCGGTGTGGTGGCCGTCTACATGCGTCAGATGCTGAAGATCGGAGAGGTCGAGTGAGCACCGCGAGTGCACAGGGCGTCGCGAAGACCGCCGCCGTCACGGGCCGGGCCGGGGGCACGCGCCGCAGGAGGACCAGGGCCGGCTGGAACCTGCTCGGACTGCTCGTCTTCGTCACAGCCGGCTTCCCCGTCTACTGGATGCTCAACACGGCGTTCAAGCCGGCCAAGGACGCCATCGACCCGAACCCCCACTTCTTCCCCTGGCCGCTGGAACTGGGCAACTTCGAGCGCGCCCTGGACATCGCCGACTTCTGGGGCCCGGTCGGCCGCAGCCTCGCCGTATCGGCCGTCACGGTCGCCATCGGGATCGTCGTCGGGCTGCTCGCGGCGCTCGCGATCTCCCGGTACGCCTTCCGCGGCCGCAAGGTGGTCATCGTCGGCGTCCTCGCCGTCCAGATGGTCCCGCTGGTCGCCATGATCATCCCGGTGTTCCTGCTGCTGAACGACCTCGGGCAGTACGACCGGCTCAGCGGGCTGATCATCACCTATCTGACCTTCATCCTGCCCTTCACGGTGTGGACGCTGCGCGGCTTCATCGTCAACATCCCCAAGGAGCTGGAAGAAGCCGCGATGGTCGACGGGTGCAGCCGCACCGGCGCGTTCGTCCGGGTCGTCTTCCCGCTGCTCGCCCCCGGGATCGTCGCCACCTCCGTCTACGGGTTCATCCAGGCGTGGAACGAGTTCCTCTACGCGCTGATGCTGATGAGCCAGAACAACCAGACGGCGACCGTCTGGCTCGGCAACTTCACCACCAAGCACGGAACCGAGTACGCCCCGATGATGGCCGGCTCGACGCTGATGGCCGTGCCCATCGTGGTCCTCTTCCTCCTCGTCCAGCGCAAGATGGCCGCCGGCCTCACGGCCGGCGCCGTGAAGGGATGACGGACATGCCGACCCTCGCCCCGGATACGGACACTCTGACCCGCGACGCCCTGGCCGTCCTCCAGCCGGGCTTCCAGGGCACGACCGCGCCCGACTGGCTGCTGCGCCGGCTCGGCGAAGGCCTCGCCTCGGTGGGCCTGTTCGGCCGCAACATCGCGTCCCCCGCCCAACTGGCCGCGCTCACCGCACAGCTCCGGGCCGAGCGGGACGACGTCCTCGTCGCCATCGACGAGGAGGGCGGTGATGTCACCAGACTCGAAGCGCGCAGCGGATCGTCGTTCCCCGGCAATCTCGCCCTCGGTGCCGTCGACGACACCGGCCTCACCCGGGACGTCGCCCGCGAACTCGGCAGGCGCCTGGCGGAGTGTGGTGTGAATCTCAATTGGGCCCCGTCCGCGGATGTCAACTCAAACCAGGACAATCCTGTTATCGGAGTGCGGTCGTTCGGGGCCGGTCCGGAGCTCGTCGCCCGGCACACCGCAGCCTACGTGGAGGGATTGCAGAGCGCCGGAGTGGCCGCCTGCACCAAGCATTTCCCAGGTCACGGGGACACCGCCGTCGACTCGCACCACGCCCTGCCACGCATCGACGCCGGCCTCGACACCCTCCACGCACGTGAACTCGTACCGTTCCGGGCGGCGATCGCCGCGGGCTCCCGCGCGGTGATGAGTGCGCATATCCTGTTGCCCGCGCTCGACCCCACCCGGCCGGCCACCCTCAGCCCGCGGATCCTCACCGGTCTGCTGCGCGGGGAACTGGGCTACGACGGGCTGATCGTCACCGACGGCATGGAGATGCAGGCCATCGCCGCCGGCTACGGCATCGAGCGCGGCAGCGTACTGGCCATCGCCGCGGGCGCCGACGCGATCTGCGTCGGCGGCGGTCTGGCCGACGAGGCGACCGTACTGCGGCTGCGCGACGCGCTGGTCACGGCTGTCCGTGACGGCGAACTGGCGGAGGAACGACTGGCCGACGCCGCTGCCAGGGTGCGGGCCCTCGCGTCCTGGACTCAGGACGCACGGCGGGCCAGGGGGGCTTCGACGGGGCCGGGCGCGGCGGTTCAGGAGGGGACCGCGCCCGGTGCCGACATCGGGCTGGCCGCCGCCCGCCGAGCCCTGCGGGTGACGCGCTCCGGCCCGTACGAGCTGCCCGCCCGGGCGCCGTACGTGGCCGCCTTCACACCCGTCGCCAACATCGCGGTCGGCGACGAGACCCCGTGGGGGATCGGCGCCGAACTGGCCCGGCTGCTGCCCGGCACGGAGACCGGCACCTACGGGCGGAACGAGTCGTCGGCCGGGGCCGTCCTCCAGGACGCGGGGGACCGCAGGATCGTGGCCGTGGTGCGCGACGCCCACCGCCACCCCTGGATGACGGCCGCGCTGGAAGCCCTGGTCGAGGCCCGGCCCGACACGGTGGTCGTCGAGATGGGACTGCCGCAGGCTCCTGCCCGCGGTGCGCTGTACATCGCCACGCACGGGGCGGCCCGGGTCTGCGGGCTCGCCGCCGCGGAGGTCGTCGCCGGACGGTGACTGACCGCCGCCCTTCGAGAGGCGACGACGGGGGCCGGGACCCCGGAGAAGGGGGGTCCCGGCCTCCGTCGTCGCCCGCCGCGGTCGCCGCAGGCCGTGGGCGGCCACCTGCGGGCCCGGATGGCCCCGAGACCCGCGTCGGGGTGCTCCTACAGGCCCTGCCAGGCGGGCTTCGCGGCGTAGGTGGCGCGGAAGTAGCCGGCGAGCGCCAGCCGGGAGGCGGCGGCCTCGTCCACGACGACCGTCGCGTGCGGGTGCAGCTGGAGCGCGGACGCGGGCACGAGCGCCGAGACGGGCCCCTCCACGGACCGGGCGACAGCCTCGGCCTTTCCCTCCCCGGTGGCCAGCAGCACCAGGTGCCGGGCCTCCAGGATGGTGCCGATGCCCTGAGTGATGACGTGGTGCGGGACCTGCTCGATGTCGTCGTCGAAGAAGCGCGCGTTGTCCACGCGGGTCTGCTCGGTCAGTGTCTTGATGCGGGTGCGGGACGCCAGCGACGAGCAGGGCTCGTTGAAGCCGATGTGCCCGTCCGTGCCGATGCCGAGCAGCTGGAGGTCCACCCCGCCCGCCTCGGCCAGCGCCCGGTCGTAGGCCTCGCAGGCCGCCGGTACGTCGTCGGCGGTGCCGTCCGGGCCGAAGAAGGAGTCCTCGGTGAGCCCGAGCGGCTCCACGACCTGGCGCAGCACGGTGGACCGGTAGGACTCGGGATGGCCGGCCGGCAGCCCGACGTACTCGTCGAGCTGGCATATCCGGACCCGCGAGACGTCCACGGCGCCGGAGCGCACCTGCGCCGTCAGTGCCTGGTAGACGGGCAGCGGGGTCGAGCCGGTGGCGACACCGAGGAGGGCGTCGGGTGTGCGGCGGACCAGCGAGGCGATGGCCTCCGCGACGGTCGAGCCGACTGCCGTGGCGTCCGGGACGATGACAACTTCCACGTGTGGCCTGCCGTTCTGCTGGTGGACTATGTGGTTTAGACCAATCGGGTTCAATCTAGCAGAGCGGGATCCCCCCGACGGGGGGATGCTGTCCCGGAGACGGTCGTCCACGACTTCAGGGAGGCAGAGCATGTCCGGCACCGGTCCGGCCGCCCACGCCGCACAGTCGGAACGCCCCGGCCGGATCATGTCCGGCGAGATCGCACAGCAGCCGGCGGTACTGCGCCGCATCCTGCGGGAGGCCGCCCCGGGCATCCTCGGGACCGCCGGACGGATCGCGGCCCGCAGACCCCGATTCGTCCTCCTCACCGCGCGGGGCACGTCCGACAACGCGGCGCTGTACGCCAAGTACCTGCTGGAGATCCGGCTCGGCCTGCCCTGCGGCCTCACGTCGATGTCCACGACCACGGCGTACGGCGCCAAGCCCGATCTCACCGACGTCCTCGTCATCACCGTCAGCCAGTCCGGCGGATCGCCCGACCTGGTCGCCTCGACCCGGGCGGCCCGGGAGGCCGGGGCCATCACCCTCGCCGTCACCAACAACCCCGACTCGCCGCTGGCGGCCGTGTCGGAGTACCACATCGACATCCTGGCCGGCCCGGAGAAGGCCCTTCCCGCCACCAAGACCTACACCGCGTCGCTGCTCGCCCTGTACCTCTTCGTCGAGGGGCTGCGCGGTGGCGAGGGGACCGCCGCCAAGGTGCTGCCGGAACTCGCCGAGCAGATCCTGGCCCGCCAGGACGAGGTGAAGTCGCTCGCCGCCCGCTACCGGTTCGCCGGACGCATGGTCATCACCTCGCGCGGTTACGGCTACCCGACCGCCAAGGAGGCGGCGCTGAAGCTGATGGAGACCAGCTACATCCCGGCCCTGTCCTACTCGGGCGCCGATCTGCTGCACGGCCCGCTCGCCATGGTCGACAACATCTCGCCCGTCATCGCCGTCTGCACCGACGGCAGGGGCGGCGAGGCGCTGAGGCCGGTGCTGGACCGGTTGCGCGGCCGCGGGGCCGACCTCGTGGTCTTCGGGCCGCGGGACCGGGTCGCGGAGGCGTCGGCCGGCTTCGTCCTGCCCGCGGAGGGGGTACCCGAGGAGCTCCAGCCGATCCTGGAGATCCTGCCGCTCCAGCTGCTGGCCTACGAGGTGAGCGTCGCCCGCGGTCAGGACCCGGACGCCCCGCGGGCGCTGGCGAAGGTCACCGAGACCCACTGACGGAAACCGGGGCCCGCTGATGGAAACCGGGACCCGCTGACGCAAGCAGGGGCCCGCTTGGGGGTGTGAACACCGAAACCGGGATCCACCGGACGGAAAGAAGCGGGAGAACCGCGGAGGAGCGGGTCGCACCCGCGGGTCGCACCCGCGGGCCGCGGCGCCGCGACGGGACCCTCAACCCGTCCGGCACCGCAGCCCGGAGCAACCCCGGCGACAGGTGTGCGGTCCTGCGGCCGGTTGAGGCCGGGGCGCAGTCAGGGCAGAGAGCGCCACGTGCCTCTATCCGCCCCCTGTGCGGTGGAGGGCGGAGGTCCTGCCCGGGTTCCGGAGATCTCTCCCCCGTGTCCACCCGGTCGAGCATGATTGTGGATTAGACCACTCGATCGTGTCCATCCATCGGAGGACAGCATTTCACGTTCTACCGCTACCACGGACCGTACATCCAATCGGCCCGGTCGCGCGGGTACGCTCGCACATGTGCCCTCCATGAACGACCTCGTACGCCAGCACACCGATCTCGGCGACACCGACCTCGAGTGGCTGCACCTGCTGGTCTCGGAGTGGCAGCTGCTCTCCGACCTCTCCTTCGCCGACCTCGTCCTCTGGGTCCCCACCCTCGACGGCACCCGCTATGTGTCCGTCGCGCAGATGCGGCCCAACACCGGACCCACCTCCTATCAGGACGACATGGTCGGCCATCTCGTTCCCCGCGGACGGCGGCCGCTGCTCGACGCCGCGCTCGACGAGGGCCGGATCGTGCGCGAGGGGGACCCCGAGTGGCGCGAGGAGGTCCCGGTCCGCGTCGAGTCCATCCCGGTCCGCCGCGACGGCCGGGTCCTCGGCGTCATCGCCCGCAACACGAACCTGCTGACCGTCCGTACGCCGTCGCGGCTGGAGCTCACCTATCTGCAGAGCGCCTCCGACCTGGCCCAGATGATCGCCGCCGGTGCGTTCCCCTTCCCGGGGCAGCAGGTCGACATGGACGCCTCGCCCCGCGTCGGCGACGGTCTGATCCGGCTGGACGCCGACGGCAACGTCCAGTACGCGTCCCCCAATGCCCTGTCCGCGTACCACCGGCTCGGCCTCGCCTCCGACCTGGTCGGACAGCACCTCGGCCAGATCACCGCGGAGCTCGCCCCCTCGCGCGGCCCGGTCGACGAGGCCCTGGTGAAGATGGCCAGCGGCTACGCGCCGCGGGAGTTCGAGGTCGAGGGCAGCGGCGGTGTGATCCAGCTCCGGGCCATCCCGCTCAAGCCCAAGGGCCCCCGGATCGGCTCGCTGGTGCTGCTCCGGGACGTCACCGAACTGCGGCGTCGCGAAAGGGAATTGATCACCAAGGACGCGACCATCCGGGAGATCCACCACCGGGTGAAGAACAACCTCCAGACCGTCGCCGCGCTGCTGCGCCTGCAGGCTCGCCGGATGGAGTCCGCCCCGGCGCGCGAGGCGCTGAACGAGGCGGTGCGCAGGGTCGGTTCGATCGCGATCGTCCACGAGACGCTGTCCCAGAACCTGGACGAGCGGGTGGAGTTCGACGAGATCGCGGACCGGGTGCTCGCCATGGTCGCCGAGATCTCGCCCGGCATGGTCTCCTGCCGGCGCAGTGGCCGCTTCGGCATCCTCGACGCGGAGGTGGCGACCCCGCTGTCCATGGTGCTCACGGAGGTCCTGCAGAACGCGCTGGAGCACGCCTTCGCGCCGGGGGAGCACGGCACGGTCGAGGTCTCGGCGGTGCGGGGCGGGCAGCGGGAGGACAGCCGGCTGCTGATCACCGTTCAGGACGACGGCTGCGGACTGCCCGAGGGCTTCGACCCGCAGAGCGCGGGCAATCTCGGCCTGCAGATCGTCCGCACCCTCGTCGAGGGCGAGTTGGGCGGCACCTTCGACATGGTGCCGGCCCCGGAGCGCGGCACCAGGGTCGTTCTGGACATCCCGGTACAAGCCCAGAAATAAGCCCACTTGAAGTGAGTAGAGCCCGCGAGTCGGGCCTCGGACAGGCCCGTAGACGGCCGGGTCGGCAGGTGGAGCGGCAGGCGCCGTGCACGGCGGGAAGCGGTGTGCACAGCAGCGAGCCCCGGGCCGTGAAACGGTCCGGGGCTCGAATGCTGTGGGTTACTACTGCGCGCTGCTGCTCGGGGACGGTGAATGCGTACGCTCCATACGCGCCGCCGGGCTCAGGCTCGTAGCGGTGGCGCTCAGGCGCTGGCGTTGCGCGCCCGGTTACGAGCGGCGCGACGCTTCATGGCGCGGCGCTCGTCCTCGCTGAGGCCACCCCAGACGCCGGAGTCCTGGCCGGACTCGAGCGCCCACTGCAGGCACTGCTCCATCACGGGGCAGCGACGGCAGACGGCCTTGGCTTCCTCGATCTGCAGCAGCGCAGGACCGGTGTTGCCGATGGGGAAGAACAGCTCGGGGTCTTCCTCGCGGCAAACGGCGTTGTGACGCCAGTCCATGGCTGCTACCTCTCTTGGTTACATGCGATTGCTTGTGAATGTGAACGCTTTCACGAATCCCCCCGCAAGGGAAGGGCCGACACCCAGTTGCCTGGTGTGGTCCTTGGTGTGAGGAGGGGGTTCGGGCTCTCTGCGGAGGCCGGTCTTGCGGGCCGTCCCGATCGCCAAGAAGAGATTCGCAAACCTCGGCGGCGGATACAACCCCTTCCGGAAAGTTTTTTTTGATTCTTCGGTGTCGACTAGGTCACAGCCGTACTTCTATGGGGTGGATCCGCGGGAAAACGTTCGACTGAAAGGAGTTTTGCTCGTTCCGCTCACACAATCACACGCAGTGCACGGCGAACGCCTGTGAACGTCACGCTCGTACGCAGCCCCAGGTGGTCACCATCCATCTGGAAGGGCAGCGGGACCTTCGAATGCAAGGCGAAGTCGGTCAGATCATGGAATGAGGCGACATGTTTGCCACTCGGTCCGCGTTCCGGACCAGACGTGAGCAACTGTGTCGCATAGCGGGCAACCGACACCGTGGACAGCCGGCGCAGACCGAGTACGTCGAGTGCGGTGTCGAAGGAGGCGCGGGGTGCGGCGTACACCGGACGGTTGCCCAGATACGTCCAGGGAGTGGTGTTGCAGATTATGGACAGCGCGAGACCGGTCACCGGCTCCTCGCCGGCTCGCTCCAGAGTGATCGCACCGCTCCTGCGGTTCGGCTCCTCCAGGAACTGGCGCAGCGCCTGGCGTATGTACAGCGCGTGAGTGGAGCGCCTGCCCTGCTCCCGGTGGTGCTCGACCCGGCCGACCACCCCGGCGTCGAAGCCCAGGCCCGCGCAGAAGGTGAACCAGCGGGCCGGTACCCCCTCGTCCTCGGTCCCCGGCGTACCCGCGGCGAGACCCAGTCCGACCGTGCGCTCGCGCTTCTCGGCCAGTGCGTCCAGAATCGCGCCGGTCGCCTCGACCGCGTCGTTCGGCAGTCCCAGTGCGCGGGCGAAGACATTGGTGGAGCCGCCCGGCACGACCGCGAGCCGGGGCAGTCCCTCCGGGTCGGGGCCGCCGTGGAGCAGTCCGTTGACGACCTCGTTGACGGTGCCGTCGCCGCCGAGCGCGACCACCAGGTCGATGTCGCCGGCCTCCGCGGCCCCGCGGGCGAGGTCCCGGCCGTGTCCCCGGTACTCGGTGGTGACGGCCTCCAGCTTCATCTCGGAGGCCAGCGCGTGGATCAGGACGTCGCGCGTGCGGGCACTGGTGGTGGTAGCCGCCGGGTTGACCACGAGGAGTGCGCGCATGCTCAGCAGCCTACCTACTGCGGGGTACCCGGCCCAGACCGGGTTCCGGGCCGTGCGGGCGCCTCCGGCTACCCTTTCGGGGTGACCACTGAGCAGAACCCCCGCCCCGCCCGCCTCACCGCCGCGGCGGCGCTCACCGGCCTCGTGGGCCTGGCCGTGGCCGCTGGTGGCGCGTACATGCTCGTGATGGGTCTGCTGGGCCGGCCCGAGAGCGCGCAGCAGGCCGCGACCGGCGGACTGACGCTGATCGTCCTGTCCCTGATCCCGCTGATCGCCGCACGCGGGCTGCTCAAGCAGCGCAGCTGGAGCCGCGGCCCCGCCCTCATCACCCAGCTGATGGCCCTGATCCCGGCCTGGACGCTGCTGCGCAGCAGCGGTCCGCTGATCCCGGTGGGCATCGTGCTGGCCGTCGTCGCCGTGGCCGGCCTCGTCCTCCTGGTCAACCCGGCCACCGCCCGCGCACTGAACGCCGGCGGCGCCCGCGGCGCCTGAACGGTCTCGTAGGACTGAACGGCCCCGGGAATGAAAGACCGCCGGGACCGAACGCCCTGGGAACGAACGGCCCCTTGAATCCGCCCCGAGGGCAGGAGCCGGCAGCCGTCTCACTCCTCCACGAGGAGCTTCTCGCGGAGCTGGGCCAGGGTCCGGGCCAGCAGCCGCGAGACGTGCATCTGGGAGATGCCGACCTCCTGCGCGATCTGCGACTGGGTCATGTTGCCGAAGAACCTCAGCAGCAGGATGCGCTTCTCGCGCGGCGGCAGGTCCTCCAGCAGCGGCTTCAGCGATTCGCGGTACTCGACGCCCTCCAGCGCCTCGTCCTCCGCGCCGAGCGTGTCCGCCACCGCGGGCGACTCGTCGTCGGTGTCCGGAACGTCCAGGGAGAGGGTGGAGTAGGCATTGGCCGATTCCAGACCCTCCAGCACCTCCTCCTCCGAGATGCCGAGCTTCTCGGCCAGCTCGTGCACCGTCGGGGAACGTCCGTGCATCTGGGACAGCTCCGCGGTCGCCGTGGTCAGCGACAGCCGCAGCTCCTGGAGCCGTCGCGGCACCCGGACCGCCCAGCCCTTGTCACGGAAGTGGCGCTTGATCTCGCCGACGACGGTGGGCGTCGCATACGTGGAGAACTCCACCCCGCGCTCCGGGTCGAACCGGTCCACGGACTTGATCAGACCGATCGTCGCGACCTGCGTCAGATCGTCCAGCGGCTCGCCGCGGTTCCGGAACCGCCGCGCCAGGTGCTCCACCAGCGGCAGGTGCATCCGCACCAGCCGATTGCGGAGCTCGGCACGCTCCGGGGAACCGTCGGGAAGCCGGCGCAGCTCGATGAACATCGCCCGCGCACCACTGCGGTCCTGCTGCGACTGCTGCTCTTGCTCGGTCATATGGGCCGCCCTCCCCCAGTGAACCGCCTGGGTGGTACCCCCAGCCTGCGCCTGCTCCGCCACGGCCGTGCGGCCGTCAAGTCCGTCCACCGGATGGGGCCTGGCCTGCTGCTCCGGGATGCCTCCCGGAACGAGCGTCGGCTCCGCCGGAGCCGCTCGACCTCGTTCCGGCTGTGGGATGCGCTCCTCGTCACGCACCGGACCGTCCCCGTTCCTCACGCCGGCCCGGGACCCGCGCCGCGCTGTTTGTACAGGCTGATGCCGACCGTCTTGTCCTCGGCGACCGAGGAGTCGACCTTGCCGGCGAGCGCCGACAGGACCGTCCAGGCGAAGGTGTCACGCTCCGGGGCGCGCCCGTCCGTCGTCGGGGCCGAGACCGTGACCTCCAGCGAATCGTCGACCAGCCGGAAGACGCAGCTGAGGACGGAGCCGGGCACCGCCTGCTGGAGCAGGATCGCGCACGCCTCGTCGACGGCGATCCGGAGATCCTCGATCTCGTCGAGGGTGAAGTCCAACCGTGCCGCGAGACCGGCCGTGGCCGTACGCAGCACCGACAGGTAGGCGCCCGCAGCGGGCAGCCGGACTTCCACGAAGTCCTGGGTCGCGGGCTCGCCTGCGATCTGGGACACCCTCACCTCCAAGGTGGCACATGCTCATTCGGGGGATCCGGGGAAAGGGGGCCCCGGAGCCGGGCGGCACGACGGCGGCACGCCGTCCGCGTCGTTCCGCCGTGACGCTATCGCGATCCATGGTGCCGTGTCGCCGGGCCCCCTCACCCGGACGTCCTCCACGGCTGTCACTCATGGTAGGCACATGAGTACGCACAGTGGCTAGGGGTCTGCGGCTCCCAATTGGGGGGAACCTGCGTCACCTTGACGCGCCGACCAGGCGCCCGTCCTCTCTACCCATGGGTCACACGATCGAACCGTCGACATAACACCAGCGCCAGGGCATCCCCGGCTCATGGCTCCGCATGACCGGATGCCCGGTCTCCTTGAAGTGCCCCGTCGCGTGCCGCAGCGGCGACGAGTCGCAGCACCCCACATGTCCGCAGGCCAGACACAGCCGCAGCTGGACCGGGTGGGTTCCGGCCGCGAGGCACTCCGTGCACGTCGCCGACGTCGGACGGGGCTCGGGGTGCGGCTGTTCTGCCAGGTGCGGGCATGCGCTCATGATGGCCAGGGTACGGCGCGGCCCGGGGAGAGGACGGTACGGACGGATGAACGCATTGTCACTGGTGGCGCTGATCGCGGTGAGCGCCACGGTCGCCGGGCTGGCCCGCCGTACCCCCGTGCCCGCGCCCCTGCTGCTGGTCACCGCGGGACTGGCGGCCTCTTACGTCCCCGGCCTGCCGGAGTACGCCCTCGACCCGCACATCGTGCTGCCCCTGGTGCTGCCGCCCCTGCTGCACACCGCTGCGCTGGAGAGCTCGTACCTCGACCTGCGGGCGAACATCAGACCCATCGCGCTGCTCTCCGTGGGATACGTCCTCTTCGCCACCGTCGCCGTCGGCTGGCTCGCCCACCTGATGGTGCCCGGCCTGCCGCTGACCGCCGCGCTGGTACTGGGCGCGGTCGTCGCCCCACCGGACGCCGTGGCCGCCACCGCGATCGCCCGCAGGGTCGGTCTGCCGCACCGCATCACCACGATCCTCCAGGGCGAGTCGTTGGTGAACGACGCGACGGCGATCACCGCGTTCAGGGTGGCGGTGGCCGCCGCCGTCGGGGAGGGCGCGAGCTGGGCGGGCGCCATCGGCGAGTTCCTGCTCGCCGCGGTGGGCGGCATCGGTGTCGGACTGGTGCTCATGGTCCCGCTGCACTGGCTGCGGACCCGGCTGACCGAACCCCTGCTCCAGAACACGCTCTCCCTGCTCATCCCCTTCGTCGCCTACGCGGCTGCCGAGCAGGTCGGGGCCTCCGGCGTGCTCGCGGTCGTCGTCGTCGCCCTCTACCTCGGCCACCGTTCCTGGCAGGTCGACTTCGCGACCCGGCTCCAGGAGGCGGCGGTGTGGAAGATGGTCGCCTTCATCCTGGAGTCGACCGTCTTCCTGCTGATCGGGCTCCAGCTGCCGGTGGTGCTGCGCGGACTCGGCTCCTACGGGGGCTGGCAGGCCGCGCTGTCCGCCCTCGGGGTGTTCGTCGCGGTGGTCGTCGTCCGCTACGTCTGGGTCTTCCCGGCCACGTTCGTGCCGCGCGCGCTCTCGCCGCGGATCAGGGAGCGCGAGCCCGGCGTGGACTGGAGGGCCCCGGTGACCGTCGGCTGGGCAGGCATGCGCGGAGTGGTCTCCCTGGCCATCGCCTTCTCCGTGCCCGTGGCGGTCGACGGCGAGCCGTTCCCGGCGCGCGACCTGGTGCTCTTCCTGACCTTCACCACGGTCATCGGCACCCTGGTCGTGCAGGGCCTCACGCTGCCCGCGCTGATCCGTGCCCTGAAGTTCCCGCCCCGCGACCCGCAGGCCGAGACCCTGGCCGAGGCCCAGGCCCAGAGCGAGGCCTCGCGGGCCGCGGAGGAACGGCTCGGCCTGCTGCTCGCCGACGAACGCAACCGCCTCCCGCAGCCGCTCGCGGACCGGCTGCGGAACGTCCTGGAGCGGAGGCGCAACTCCGTGTGGGAGCGCCTCGGAGCGGTCAACGAACTGACCGGGGAGACGGCAGACGACACCTACCGCCGGCTGGCACGGGAAGTGATCCACACGGAACGCCAGGTGTTCGTGCGGCTGCGTGACGAGCGGCGGATCGACGACGAGATGATGCGGACCCTGCTCTTCCGGCTCGACCTGGAGGAGGCGGCCGCCTATCGGGAGGGTTCGATGTGACGGTACGGACTCGGTGTCGCGGCACGGGCCTGACGGGGCGGTACGGGCCCGATACGGCGTACGGATTCGGTGTGGAGTACGGCCTCGACGCGACGGTGGGTACGGGCCCGCGGACGCCCTACGGCCGGCCGGTGACGACCGCGGCGATCCGTGTCCCGGGGGCGAAGGCGCCCTCCGACACAAGTGCGGTGAGCCCGTACAGCATTTTGGCCACATACAGTCGTTCCAGTGGCACTCCGTGGCACTGTTCGAACTCCTCGGCGAATGCGTCGAGCTCGGGTGTCGTCCGTGCGTAGCCCCCGAAATGGAAGCGTTCTTCGAGCCGCCAGTCCCCGGCGGGACCGCCGAAAGCGGCGCGCTGCAGGGTGCGTATCTCCTCGCCGAGGAAGCCTCCCCTGAGCACCGGGAAGCCCAGGGCACGCTGCCCCGGCCCCAGGCCGGCGGCGAGTCCGGCGAGCGTGCCGCCCGTGCCGCAGGCCACCGCGACCACGTCGGCGGCTCCCCGCAGCTCCCTGCCGAGCTCCGTGGAGCCCTGCGCGGCCAGGGCGTTGCTGCCGCCCTCCGGGACGACGAAGCAGTCGCCGAAGGGCCGGACGATCCCGGCCAGCACCTCCGGCTCGGCCTTCCGCCGGTAGGTCGTACGGTCCAGGAAATGCAGACGCATGCCGTCGGCGGCACAGCGGGCCAGCGACGGATTGAGCGGCCTGCCGGCCAGTTCGTGGCCGCGCACCACTCCCACCGTCGCGAAGCCGAGCAGCCGGCCGGCGGCCGCCGTCGCCCGCAGATGGTTCGAGTACGCGCCGCCGAAGGTGAGCAGGGTGCGCCGGTCCTCGGTGGCGGCGGCCTCAAGGTTCGGGACCAGTTTCCGCCACTTGTTGCCCGGCAGATCGGGATGGATGAGGTCGTCCCGCTTCAGCAGCAGCCGCACCCCGTGCAGCGCGAAGCGCGCGTCCGGCACCTCCTGCAACGGCGACGGCAGCCGCGGTCGCAGGGCGGAGAGGTCGAGCGCTTCGCTGGTCACCCGGCCATTGTCACCGGGACCGGCCGACGGCCGGTCCCGGTGCTGCCGCGGTCCCGTGGACCCGGGCGTCCGTGATCAGCCGAGGCGGGCGCGGATCCGGGCCCTCATCGCGGCCATGGTGAAGCCGCGTGGGTCGATCTTGCCCGGCTGCCACTCCAGGTGCCCGATGACGGAGCGTTCGGTCCAGCCGTGCTTGCGGCAGATCGCCGCGGCGGCCTTCTCGATGGCCAGCAGCTGGGCCTCCGGCCAGGGGTCCTCTCCGTCGCCCAGGTTCTCGCACTCGAAGCCGTAGAAATGTCGGTTCCCGTCGGTGTTGGCCTCGTTGTCCGGCGGGAGGGGAGCCTCGGCGATGACGGCGCGCAGCACGTCGTCGTCGCCGAGCCCCGCGTGGTTGGCCCGGCCGTAGCCGACCAGGTGGACATGGCCGTTCTTGGCTATGACGCCGTGGCAGAGCGGACCGGGCAGGCCCTCGTAGCCGTCCCGGCAGATGCGCACCGTGTTCGCGGTGCCGCTCGTGACGGAGTGATGGATCATCACCCCGTGCACGGGCCCCCAAGGGCCTTTGTGGTTGCGGTTGTGGGTCTCCCATTCGCCGACTTCGACGACGGTGAGCCCTTCGTTTCTCAGAGCCGTCAGGAAACTGCCTGCGGACATGGGTGGGGCCATGGCCGCCTCCTTTGCAGTTGAGCGGATCGTCTCCCTCGGCTTGTACCGGAGCGTTACCCGTGTGGGCTACAGCTATCGCACAACGTACGAGCCGATCCGGTCATTCGTGGCCGGTGAACGCCGCGATGCCCCCTCCGATAAAGATCTAGTCCCACTCATTTGTGTAATGGTGTCGGCACTGTGCGTGCTGAAAGTCTTTTCCTGCAGGTCAGCCCATGATCGAAAGGGACACTAGATGTCGGTCGAGGCAGGTTCCGAGGTCCGCGCAGACGCGTCGCGCCAGCAGAGTCTTGGCACGGCGGCCGCGCGGAACTTGGCGACCACCACCAAGTCCGCGCCGCAGATGCAGGAGATCACCTCCCGGTGGCTGCTGCGGATGCTGCCGTGGGTGCAGGTGCAGGGCGGCACCTACCGGGTGAACCGCCGGCTGAGCTACGCGGTCGGCGACGGACGCGTGACGTTCGTCCAGACCGGCGACCGTGTGGAGGTCATCCCCGCCGAGCTCGGCGAACTGCCCGCGCTGCGCGGGTACGAGGACGACGACGTGCTCACCGAGCTCGCCCAGCGGTGCACCCAGCGGGCGTTCGCGCCCGGCCAGGTGATCGCCGCCACGGGCGACCGCGCGGACCGGGTGTTCCTGCTCGCGCACGGACGGGCCGAGAGGATCGGCGCCGGACCGTACGGCGAGGAGGCGGTCCTCGAAGTCCTCGCCGACGGCGCGTACTTCGGCGACGGGGCGCTGCTGGACGAGGACGGCGTCTGGGAGCACACCACCCGTGCCGTCACCCACTGCGTCGCCCTGGAGCTCACCCGGCAGGACGTGCTGAACCTCGCCGACCGTGCCGGCTCGCTGCGTGACCACCTCACCCGGGTGCGCTCGCTGCCCCGCCAGCGCACCAACAAGTACGGCGAGGCGGAGATCGAGCTGGCGGCCGGCCATGTGGGCGAGCCCGTCATCCCGCACACGTACGTGGACTACGAGGCCACGCCCCGCGAGTACGAACTGAGCGTCGCCCAGACCGTCCTCAAGGTCCACAGCAGGGTCGCCGACCTCTACAACCAGCCGATGAACCAGACCGAGCAGCAGTTGCGGCTCACGGTCGAGGCGCTCCGCGAGCGCCAGGAGCACGAGCTGATCAACAACCCGGAGTTCGGTCTGCTGCACAACTGCGACTTCGGGCAGCGCCTCCAGCCCCATGACGGCGTCCCCGGACCCGACGACATGGACGAACTGCTCAGCCGGCGCCGCGGCAACAAGTTCTTCCTGGCCCACCCGCGCGCCATCGCCGCGTTCGGCCGCGAGTGCAACCGGCGCGGCCTCTACCCCGACTCGGTGGAGGTCGCAGGACACCATGTGCCCGCCTGGCGCGGAGTGCCGATCTTCCCCTGCAGCAAGATCCCCATCAGTGACGCCCGCACCACCTCCATCCTCTGCATGCGTACCGGCGAGGCCGAGCAGGGCGTCATCGGCCTCCAGCAGAGCGGCATCCCCGACGAGATCGAACCCAGCCTGTCCGTGCGCTTCATGGGCATCGACGAGCAGGCGATCATCTCCTACCTGGTGACGGCCTACTACTCGGCCGCGGTGCTCGTGCCGGACGCGCTCGGCGTACTGGAGAACGTCGAGGTCGGCCGCTGGAGGTGAGGGAGCCGGACCGGCATCCCGTCCGGCCGTGGTGCGTGCGGCGCCGGAGGCCCCGGCCGCCCGTACGCACCGTGCCGGAGGGCCCGGCCGTGCCCCGGCCGCCCGCCCGTACGCACCGCGCCGGAGGGTCCGGCCGTACGCACGCACCTGCCGGAGGCCCGGCCGTACGCCCGCACGCACCGTGCCGGGCACCACCACCGCAGCGCGCATCACCGGAGCGCCGCACCACCGCAGCGGCGCAGCGCGAGAGCGCACCGCCATGCCCGCCACTCCCGCGAGTCTGCCGAGGAAGTGATCGCATGACCCTCACCAGTACCGGCACGGAACACGCCACCGGGGGACCCGAGGCGACCGTTCTGCTGGAGCGGAGCCGTACGGCCGTCCACCCGGAACTGCGGCGGACCGTCGAGTCGTTGCCCGGCCCCATCCGCCGCGTCGCCATGTACCACTTCGGCTGGGAGCACGCCGACGGCACGCCCGCGGCGGGGCGGGCCGGGAAGGCCATCAGGCCCGCGCTGGTCCTCGCCGCGGCCCGCGCGCTCGGCGGGGACCCGGACCACGCCGTCCGGTCCGCCGCGGCCGTGGAACTCGCCCACAACTTCACCCTGCTGCACGACGACGTCATCGACGAGGACGTGACCCGCCGCCACCGTCCCACGGCGTGGACCGTGTTCGGCACCGCGGATGCGATCATCGTCGGGGACGCGATGCTCGCCCAGGCGCTCCGCCTCGTCGCCGAGGACCCGCACCCCGCGGCTTCCGCGGCGTCGGCGCGGCTCGCGGCCTGCGTGGTCGAACTCTGCGCCGGCCAGCAGGCCGACTGCGCCTTCGAGGCCCGGGACCCCGGCGAGGTCACCCTCGACGAGTGCCTCGGCATGGCCGAGGCCAAGACGGGCGCCCTGCTGGGCTGCGCATGCGCCTTGGGCGCGCTCTACGCGGGGGCGGGGGAGGAGGAGGTCGAGGCGATGGACGCCTTCGGCCGCGAGGCGGGTCTCGCCTTCCAGCTGATCGACGACCTCATCGGCATCTGGGGCGACCCCGACCGCACCGGCAAGCCCGTCGGCGCCGATCTGGCCGCCCACAAGAAGTCCCTCCCGGTGGTGGCCGCACTGGCCTCCGGCACCCCGGCCGCGGCCGAACTCGCCGAGCTCTACCGCGGTCCCATGGACCCTGTGGCCGTCCGGCGTGCGGCCGAGGCCGTGGACCGGGCAGGCGGCCGGGACTGGGCACAGGTCCAGGCGGCGGACCGGATGGCAAGGGCGATCCACCACCTGTCCCGTGCCGTACCGGACCTGTCGGCGGCGGGCGATCTGCTGGCCCTGGCGGAGTTCGTCACCCGCCGAACGCTCTGACCTCGCGGCGTCACGGAGCGACCGGGCAGGGGAGGGGCAGGGAGGGAGGGGCAGGGAGGGAAGCGCCGAGGGCGCGAAACGGCCCATCGGACGGTGCCCTGTACGGCACCGTCCGGTGGGCCATTGGGCCGCCCGGCGTGAGCGGCGCCGCGGCCGGACCGGCCCAGGGGACCCGTGACCCTCCGGGTGCTGCCTCCGCCGGCCCTCCGGCTTCTGCCCCGGCCTGCCCCGCGGTCCGCCCGGCGGAACGGTCCAACTCTAGGATCACGTACGAGAGTTCACCGAGCTGACCGAACCGGCCCGACCGGCCGGGCGGATGAGAGGCGGACGGCGTGGGCACAGCGATGAGGCGAGCGGGGCGGGACGACCGGGAAGCGGTCGCGACACTGCTGGACAGGGCGTTCTTCGACGATCCGGTGAGCTGCTGGGTCTTCCCCGGGGAGGAGCACCGCCGCAGGGCGCACCACAGGCTCATGGGGGCCTTCCTGGACGTCGTCCTCGAAGAGGGCTGGGTGGACGTCACGGAGGACTGTGCCGCGGCCGCCCTGTGGCTGGACGTGCCTGCGGGGGAGCCCGAGGAGGAGGACGAGACCCCGGTCCGCCTGCGGGAGGCGGCCGACCCGGACAACGAGCGGGCGGAGCTGATCGGGCGGCTCACCGCTGCGGTGCACCCGCACGACCGGGCGCACGCCTATCTCCTGCTGATCGCGGTGACGCCGGAGCGGCAGGGCGAGGGCCTGGGCGCGGCGCTGATCGGGTCCGTGCTGGACCGGTGCGACCGTGACGGTGTGGCGGCGTACCTGGAGGCCAGCAGCCGGCGCAGCACCGGGCTCTACGAGCGGCTCGGGTTCGCCTTCACCGGGACCACGGTGGACCTGCCGGACGGTCCGCAGATGTGGCCGATGTGGCGCGACCCGGTCACCGCTCGTACGTGATCCTGCGCGAGCCGTTCCTCACGGGTCCGCTGCTCCCGTCGGCCGGAAGAGGTGGGGCACAACTGTCCGTACCGGCCTAGTCTGGGTGTATGGGCAGCGGACACGCCGGTGGCGCCCATCGGAGCGCCGGCACCCGGGGCAGCGAGGAGCGGATGAGCGGCCGCCCCGAGGGCGGGCACGTCTGCGCCGTCTGCGGACAGCACGTGGAGACGGTCGTGAGACGCCACAAGACGCTCGGGGCGTACGTGCCGATCTGGGCACCCGGACCCTGCCACAACCCCGCGTGCCCCGCGCACGTCCCGAAGCAGTCGGGTGATCCGGCGCCGGACGCGCGTGGGCCGGGCGAGGGCGGACCCGGCGTCGCACCCCCTGCGGGGAGCCGTCCAGGTGACGCTCCGGGGCCTCGCGGGGGCCCCTCCCACCATGCCCCGGGAGACGTCACCCAGGAGGACTAACGGCCATCGGGTGACCTGCGGCGCAGCGCGGGCGTTCGGACCGCTACAGTCCGCGCCATGTCAACCGAAGTCTGGTCCGGCTGGTTCCGGGACCGCCATGGTGCGGAAGCAATCACGATCACGAGGGACGGAGACCAACTCCGCACCCGGATCAGGGATGTGGAGTTCGTGGGCGGACGATTCGACGCCCTGGAACCGGTGGTGGGCACACCGCCGGAGCAACTGGCCTTCACCGTCGCGGCGGGTGTGCTCTGCGAAGGTGTTCTGGAGTGGGACCTGCCCCTCACGGTCGTGGACACCGGCGGCACGGTCCAGCAGGCCACCCTGCACTGCCTGCTGACCCTCGGCCGCACGGCCCCCTCCGGCGGGGCGATCCGTTCCGAGACCGCGCTCGCCCTCCACCTCGGGGGCGCCGCCTACGCCTCGGCGTACTCGGACGCGGGCTTCGAGGCGGCGCTCGACGCGATCGAACGCCAGTTGCCGCCGGGCGTCGCGCTCCAGGCTCGTCCGTACGCGCGCGCCTGACCCGCCCCGGGGCGGTCGGGCAGCGGGTGCGGTCCTGCAGAGCAGGGCACGAGGAGGCGGGCCGGACGGGGCGATGACGGAGCGACGGCGGGCTCCGGCCGGGCGGGAGTAGGCGTTCCCCGGTCCCGGCCCGGGCCGGGACGGCGTTCCGCCCGCCGACGCGGACGCCGTCGGCCTGCACGGTCCGCCGTCCGCCCGCGCCCGTCACGGCGCGGGCGCGGTGCCCGCTCGTGCTCCACCGGCGGGGGCCGTGCCGGGCGCGGCGGCCTGCCGGCTCCATGGCCCACCCGGGGCCGGTCCTGACACTCACCCGAGGTCGGCCTTGAGCCTCACCCAGGGCCGGCCCGCCCGTCGGCGTCGTCCTCCGTGTCAGGTTCCTCGTATGGTTCGGCGAGGCGCTCGGCGATGTCCTGGGCCCATGCGGCGGCCCACTGGCGCAGGGTCCGGACCTGTTCCGCGGCCGGTCCGCACGCCTCGAACTCGGCGTCCGTCACCCACTCCAGGCTCTCCAGACGGTCGTGCAGCTCCCGCAGGTCGAAGTCCTCGTCGTGCCGCGCTCCGAGGTGCTCCAGCTCGGCGGTACTGAACAGGCTCCCGACCGCGTACACGTCCACGACGTCGCGCGGCAGCCCCCGGTCGACCAGGGCCCGCATCTTCGTGCCGGCCAGGTCCTCCGGAGCGAGCACCGGGCCGACGCCCTCCACCACGTCCGGAGGCCGCCACAGCACGTCCTTCTCCACGACGATCTCGCACTCCTCCTCGGAGTCCGGGTCCCCGACCGCCATCCGGCCGACGAGCGGCACCACGTTCACCCGCCCGACCCGCCACCCCCGGGCCCGCAGCCCGTCGGCGAGGTGGCCGACGATGTCCGAGGTCGGTGTGGCGTGCTCGGTGACGAAGTCCAGGTCCCGTCCCGGCCGGGCGATCAGGCCGTGCGCCAGCACGGCGTACCCGCCGCCCAGGACGAGTCCGTGCTCCCGCCCCAGATCGAGGACATCGGCCACGAGCCGTCGGTGCGGGGCGGGCGCGTTCTCGAATGTCACACGGGGCAGTATCGCCCGGGACGGGCCTTCATGCCGGGAACGACAACGGCGTCGGCCAGCCAGTCGGCGGTCGCGGGCAGCCAGTCGGCAAGCGCGTTCCCGAGCAGATGGTCGCCGTGCGGGACGAGCACGTACTCACCGAGCGGGGCCTCCCGGGCCAGCGGCTCGCCGCCCACCACACCCGGGGTGACGTCCTGCCCGCCGTCGACGACGCGCAGCGGGCAGGTGATGCGTCCGGCCACGCCGCGCAGGTCCACGCGGCCGGCGAAGCCCCGCGCACCGTCGGCGCTGCCCGTACGCTGGGTCAGTACCTGCGTGACGTACAGCGGGAGCTCGTCCCAGCCGAGCCGGTACGGAGGGCTGACCGCCGCCACGGCGCGGACCCGCGGGTCGTGGGCGGCGGCGACCGCGGCGTAGTAGCCGCCCAGGCTGAGACCGATGAGTCCGACACGCGAGGCGTCGACCTCCGCCCGGGCCGCCAAGGCGTCGATCACCTCGCCCACGACGTGCTGGTAGTCGGCCCGGGGCGGGAGGCTGTACGCGAGGACGCCCTGGCCGGGGCCGTCCATGACGAAGACCGCGGCGCCGCGGCGCAGCAGCTCCTCGGCCACGTCGTGGAACTCCTCCTTCCCGGAGTTGAGCCCGGGGACCACGACGACCACGCCGGGCCGGGTGTCCGCGGAGCCGGCGGGGAGGCGCAGCCACCCCTCGAACGTGGACCCGTCGATCCGGACGGCACGGGGATCCAGGTGGGCCAGTGCCCGGCTCATCGCCGTGTCGGCGTCGGCGGCCGTACGGGCGAGCAGTTCCTCGTCGGGGTGGGGAAGCACCCCCGCGCAGTGGAACCAGCGGGCGGCGGTACGGAACGCGTCGCCCGCGGAGAGCAGGTGCCCTCGCACCTCGTGGGCCTCGGCGGCCGTGAGGTGCGCCTGCCCGGCCGCGTGGAAGGCCGCGGGCCAGTCGTGGAGGGAGCCGAGCGGTGCGGTGACACGGTCGTACGCGAACGGGTCCAGGCCGGCCGCGGTGACGCGTGACCGGTTGTCGGCCACGAACTGCCGCAGCACACCGGGGAGATCGAGGAAGGAAGCCATGGAACCCAATCAACCCCGGCCGGCCGGCGGCGGTCCAACAACCACCACGCACCGGGAGACAACCGGTGGTTGTCATAACGTGAGGTGTATGGACCTCGACCTCGCGCAGGTGCGCGCGTTCACCGCGGTCGCCTCCTTCCTGCACTTCGGCAGGGCCTCCGCGGAGCTCGCGATCACCCAGCAGGCTCTGTCCAAGCGCATCGCCCGCCTCGAAGCCGGGCTCGGCGTCCGGCTGTTCGACCGCGGCGACGGCCGAGGAGTACGCCTCACCGAGGCAGGCGAGCGCTTCCTCGGGCCGGCCCGCCGGGCACTGGCGGCGGGCGAGGCGGCGGTGACCGCGGCACTCGGCGCGCGGCAGCGGCTGCGTATCGACGTCTGGGGACACCTGTACGGGCCGTTGCGCACCCTCGCGCAGGTCATCGCCGACGCTCCGGGACTCGGCATCGAACCGGCCACCGGCCGCGACCACCCGTCGGTGGTGGAGGCCCTGCGCCGCGGCGAGGCGGACGCCGGGTTCGGCCGTGTCCCCGGCCCCCACCGGGCGTCCACGCCCGGTATCGCCCACCGCCTGGTCCGGCTGGAACCCGTCGACGCCGTCCTCGGCGAGACCCATCCCCTCGCCGGCGCCCGGGCGCTGCGCCCGTCGGACCTGAGGGCCTTCGTCCTGCGCTACCCGGCCGACGCCGGCCGCCTCGACTTCCTCACCCGGTTCGCCGACCACTTCGGCGTCCCCCGCCGGACGGACGGCCCGAACCTCGGACAGGTCCCCTTCCTGGAAGCCGTCCGCGACGACCCCTCGTGCTTCTCCCTGTTCCCCGCCGACGCGGCCCCCACCGACGTCCCAGGCATCCGCTTCGTCCCCCTCGTCGCCCCGACCCCGCTCTACGCCTGGTCCCTGATGTGGTCCCCCTCCCACCTCCCCGCCGGCCCGACCGCACTGCTCCACGCCGTCACCGACACCGCACACCGCCGCCGCTGGCTGGAGTTCACCCCCGACCGTGACTGGCTCCCGGACCCCGAAGCCGTTCGGTGACGGCCCCGGCGGTGGTCCTCACCGCTGCCGTGGGCGGGCGGCCCGCGGAAAACACGACCGCACCCGGTCCGTCGAGGACGCCGTGCTCGGCGGCCTGCGGGCCGGGTGCGGTCAGGAAGACCAGGCGATCAGAAGAATCGCAGGTCAAGCGGCATGATCCAAGATCAGGCCTTCTTCGTCTCCCAGAAGATCTTGTCGATCTGGGCGATGAAGTCGAGCGCCTTCTGGCCCGTCGCCGGGTCGGAGGACGCCTTGGCCGCGGAGAGCGCCTTCAGTGCGTCGTTGACCAGCTGGTGGAGCTCGGGGTACTTCTCGAAGTGCGGGGGCTTGAAGTAGTCGCTCCACAGCACCGAGACGTGGTGCTTGGCGAGCTCGGCGCGCTGCTCCTTGATGACCGTCGCACGGGCCTGGAAGTGCGGGTCGTCGTTGGCGGCCATCTTCTCCTGGACGGCCTTGACGGACTCGGCCTCGATGCGGGCCTGAGCCGGGTCGTAGACACCACAGGGGAGGTCACAGTGGGCGCTGACCTTGACCTTGGGCGCAAACAGGCGGGAGAGCATTGAGCTGTCCTTCCTCGTGATCGTCTTCTCAGGTGGGACATTACTCCGTGAGGGTCCCGAATTCGCGACCGGCCCCTCGCGCCTGGGACAAAAGTCCGGGGCCAGGATGGGACCGATGGCCGAACGCACGGAAGGACCGGAGGGTGTCCGATGAACGACCAGGGGCGGGAGCCGAACCCACCGTTCGGGATCGCCGAGGTGACGGGGCCCTCGATGGCGCCGACGCTGCGCCACGGGGACCGGCTGCTGGTGCGGTACGGGGTGGCGGTGCGGCCCGGTGACGTGGTCGTGCTGCGGCACCCCCTCCAGCAGAACCTGCTGATCGTCAAGCGGCTGGTGGAGCGGCGCGGCGACGGCTGGTGGGTGCTCGGCGACAACCCGTACGCCGAAGGGGACAGCAGGGTGTTCGGGACCGTCCCCGACGAGCTGCTGCTGGGCAGGGTGCTGACGCGCTACCGCCCCCTGCCCGCCGACGCTCACTGGTCGCTGCGCGGGATGCTCTCCTGGGCCCTCTCGGCGGTGCGGCCGGTGCTCGCGGACCCGTCCGCCCCCAGGCGCTTGCGCGCCCGGTAGGCGGCCACGTTGGCACGGGTGGCGCAGCGGTCGGAGCAGTAGCGGCGCGAGCGGTTGGTGGACGTGTCGAGGTAGGCGTTCCGGCAGGGCGGCGCCTGGCACAGGCCGAGACGGTCCACGCCGTGCTCGGTGAGGTGGAAGGCCAGCCCCATGGCGGCGATCGCGGCGTAGCCGGCGGTCGCGTTGGACGGGTGCTCGGTGAGGTGCATGTGCCACTTGGGGCGGCCGGTCTCGTCCAGGTACTCGTGTCCCGAGATCTGGGGGCTGACCGGGAACTCCAGCAGCAGCGAGTTCAGCAGGTCGACGGCGAGGGCCTCGTCCCCCTGGTCGGCCGCCTCGAAGACCGCGCGGAGGCGGGCCCGTACGTTCCGGAACCGCGTCACGTCCGCGTCGGTGGCCCGCCGGGCGGCCTGCGAGGATTCGCCGAACAGCGCCCGGACCGCCTCGACCGAGGTGAGCGTGTCCTTGTTCCGGGCCGGTTCCTCACTGTTGACCAGGCGCACGGCATAGTCCGAGTAATAGGCCAATTCCACTTGTAGTCCTTACGGGGGCGGTCTAAGGTGCTCGTAATGGGTCGGTCTCTATCGAGGGTATTACGAGCGGAGGCGTTCGGATGGCTGAGACGGCAAGTGCGGGGAAGACCGACTGGCAGGCCTGGCAACGAAGCTGGGACCGCCAGCAGGAGTGGTACATGCCCGACCGCGAGGAGCGGTTCCGGGTCATGCTCGACATGGTCGAGGCACTGACCGGTCCCGAGCCGAGGATCCTCGACCTCGCGTGCGGTACGGGAAGTATCACGGGCCGGCTGCTGGCCCGGTTCCCGAACGCCACCAGCACGGGGGTCGACCTCGACCCCGCCCTGTTGACGATCGCCCGCGGCAGTTTCGCGGACGACCCGCGCGTCACCTTCGTCACGGCCGACCTGACCGACCCCGAGTGGGCTGCCGGGCTGCCCCACGACTCCTACGACGCGGTGCTCACCGCAACCGCCCTGCACTGGCTGCGCATCGGCCCGCTGGCCACGCTGTACGGGCAGATAGCGGGCCTGGTCCGGGACGGCGGCGTGTTCATGAACGCCGACCACATGAAGGACGACGACACCCCCCGCATCAACGCCGCCGAGCGCACCCACCGGCACGCCGTCATGGACCGCGCCAAGGCAGGGGGTGCCCTCGACTGGGCCGAGTGGTGGCAGGTGGCCGCCGCCGACCCGGTCCTCGCCGGACCGACCGCCGAACGGTTCGCGATCTACGGCGAGCACGCGGACGGCGAGACCCCCTCGGCGGAGTGGCACACCCGCACCCTGCGCGCGGCCGGCTTCGTCGAGGCCCGCACGGTGTGGCGCTCGCCCTCGGACGCGCTGGTCCTCGCGGTCAAGTAGCCGCGGCGTCGAGTAGCCGCGGCCGCGCGGTGGGGCGGCTGCGCGTCGGCCCCTGCGCCGTGAGACGCCGCGAGCCCGGCCGCGGCCCGGACGTGCGGCCCGGACTGGCGACGCGGCCGGGAGACGGCCGCGCGGACGCGAAAGGGCGGTACGAGCCTGTCGGCCCGTACCGCCCTTCGTATGCCCGCGGGTGCTACAGCACCTTCGAGAGGAACGCCTTCGTGCGGTCGTGCTGCGGGTTGGTCAGGACGTCCCGCGGGTGGCCGGACTCGACCACCACACCGCCGTCCATGAACACCAGCGAGTCGCCGACCTCACGGGCGAAGCCCATCTCGTGGGTGACCACGACCATGGTCATGCCGTCCTCGGCGAGCTGCCGCATGACGTCGAGGACGTCACCCACCAGCTCGGGGTCCAGCGCCGAGGTCGGCTCGTCGAACAGCATCAGCTTGGGCTCCATCGCCAGCGCACGGGCGATGGCGACACGCTGCTGCTGACCACCGGACAGCTGGGTCGGGTAGTTCCCGGCCTTGTCACCCAGGCCGACCCGGTCGAGCAGCTTGATCGCGCGCTCCCGGGCCACGGCCTTGGACTCGCCCTTGACCTGGATCGGCGCCTCCATGACGTTGGCCAGGGCCGTCATGTGCGGGAAGAGGTTGAAGCGCTGGAAGACCATGCCGATGTCCCGGCGCTGCACAGCGACCTCGCTGTCCTTCAGCTCGTACAGCTTGTCGCCCTTCTGGCGGTAGCCGACCAGCTCGCCGTCGACGTACAGCCGGCCGGCGTTGATCTTCTCCAGGTGGTTGATGCACCGCAGGAAGGTCGACTTGCCGGAACCGGACGGGCCGATCAGGCAGAACACCTCGCCGTTGTTCACCTCGAGGTCGATGCCCTTGAGGATGTGGGCGGCACCGTAGGACTTGTGGACGCCCTCGGCCTTCACCATTGCAGTCATATGGTTCACCGCCACATGTTCTTGAGGGACAGCAGGTTTGCCTTGACCTTCTGCCAGGGCGTCGGAGGCAGCGTCCGAAGCGAACCGCGTGCGTAGTACCTCTCAACGTAGTACTGGCCGACGCTGAAGACACTGGTCAGTGCCAGGTACCAGATCGAGGCGACGATCAGCATTTCCATGATCGCGAACGATGTGGAGCCGATGTTCGTCGCCGCCCGGAGCAGGTCGGTGTACTGCACCGCCGAGACCAGGGACGAGGTCTTGAGCAGGTTGATGAACTCGTTGCCGGTCGGCGGCACGATCACCCGCATGGCCTGCGGAAGGACGATTCGCCGCATGGTCTTGCTGCTGCTCATGCCGAGCGCGTGCGAGGCCTCCGTCTGGCCCTCGTCCACGGACTGGATGCCGGCTCGCACGATCTCCGCCATGTAGGCGCCCTCGTTCAGGCCGAGGCCGAGGAGGGCGACCATGAACGGAGTCATGACGTCGACCATCTCGTCCTTGTAGAACCCGAGGTTCAGGATCGGGAAGATCAGCGCCAGGTTGAACCAGAGCAGCAGCTGCACGTAGACCGGCGTGCCGCGGAAGAACCAGATGTAGAGCCATGCGACGGCTCCGGTCACCGGGTTCTTGGACAGCCGCATCACCGCGAACACGATGCCGAGGACCAGACCGATGATCATCGACAGGATGGTGATCAGCACCGTGTTGACGAGGCCCGCGAGGATACGCGGGTCGAAGAGGAAGTCGCCGACCGTCTGCCAGCGGATGTCGCCCTGGGCGAACGCGTAGACGAGCGAACCCAGGAGCGCCACCACGATCACACCGGCGATCCAGCGGCCGTAGTGCCGGACCGGGATGGCCTTGATCTGGTCGGGGGGCGCGCCCGGCCCTTCCTTGGTGACCGCCGACCCCGGGTTGGCGGGTGGCTCGTCGGCGGGCACCTTGTCGAACTTGTCAGTCACAGTGACTGCCCTTCAATGGAACGCGAGAAGCGGTAGACGCTGTGGATCACTGGCCGGCGTTGACGGTCGCGGACTTGACGGCGCTGTTGGTGACGTCCCACTTCTCCAGGACCTTGTTGTACTCACCGTTCTTGATGATCGCGTCCAGGGCTTCCTTCAGGGCGTCACGCAGCTGCGTGTTGTCCTTGTCGACCGCGATGCCGAACGGGCCGGCGTCGGTCTGGCCGCCCGCGACCTCGAAGTCGTTGCCGCCGCCCGCGGTCTTCGCGATGTGCGCGGCGACCGGGTAGTCGTTCAGGTCGGCGACCGCGCCGCCGGACTTCACGCGGGTCTGGGCCTCGGCGTCGGTGTCGAACGCCTCGATGGTCAGGGCAGCCTTCTTGGCCGCCTGGCACTTGGTGGACTGCTCCTTGAAGGTGGTCTCGTAGATCGTGCCGCGCTGGACGGCCACCTTCTTGCCGCAGAGGTCGTCCAGGGACTGGATCTTCTGCGGGTTGCCCTTCTTGACCAGGAGGGAGACGCCGGAGGTGAAGTAGTCGACGAAGTCGACACCCTCACCGGTCTTGTTGCCCTTGTCGTCCAGACCCTCCTGGCGGGCCTTGGTGTCGGACATGGCGGACATGACGATGTCCTGACGGCCGGTGTTCAGCGACGAGATCAGGCCGTCGAAGGTGCCGCTCGTGAAGACGAACTTCACGCCGAGCTGGGTGCCGAGCGCGGCGGCGATGTCGGGGTCGATGCCGACGATCTTGCCGCCCTCCTCGTACTCCATCGGGGCGTACGCGGCGTCGGTGCCGACCTTGATCACACCGGCGTCCTGGTACTTCTTGGGCAGCTTGGAGAACAGCGGGGCGTTGCTCGCGGCTCCGGTGGACGTCTCCTTCGTGCCGCTGCCGCCGTTCGTCTGGTCGCCACAGGCGGTCAGCAGCAGGGAGCCGGCGACCGCGATGGCGCTGACCACGGCAAGGCGAGACGTCGCGGCGGTCGTGCGGCGGGTGGTGCTTGCGGTCATTGTCTGATTCCTCCGGCGGGTGACGGTTGCAGAGGTCGGGCACGCACCTTCTGGTGTCGCGACCCTGTGTGAATACGGGCATCTTGCCATTCGGATCCGCGCATTCAGGGGGGCACGCATGTCAAAATCGGATAACGGGTGATCCCCGAATCCAGACATGCCGGTACATCAGGGCCGGATCTTCTACGGAATGCAGCCCCCTCCGCCGGAAAATCTTCGGCACCTTCCGCTATCTGGACCAGTACGTGCCGTCCTTCGGGGTTGTCCGGTTGTTCGGCTATGAGTCATGTCACCGGGGCTATATGGACTCGTCGCCGAGGTGGTCCGTCCGGTAAGAAGGATCCTTACACCCCTCATCCGGGGCTCAGGGCGCGCGTGCGGCGCGCCCCGCGTGTTCGTGACACCCCCTGCAGGGCGGGGCCCATCCGTCCGGCGCAGGGAACGAATGCGGTGCCCGCCCACCCCTCAACCAGGAGTGGCCACCCTCAACCATTCAAAACTTAAGGGGTAAAATAAAGTGGCAGCGGAAATCGTCAACCCTCGCAGCGACAGTCACACGGACAGTGACGGCCAAACGACCGAAAGCGCTCAGGGCGAACCTTTCGATCCGGCTTTCGCGCTGCACCGGGGCGGCAAAATGGCCGTCCAGGCGACCGTTCCCATCCGCGACCGGGACGATCTGTCCCTCGCGTACACGCCCGGCGTGGCAAAGGTGTGCAGTGCCATCGCGGAGAAGCCCGAGCTGGTCAACGACTACACCTGGAAGTCGCAGGTCGTCGCGGTCGTGACCGACGGCACCGCCGTCCTCGGACTGGGCGACATCGGCCCGGAGGCCTCGCTCCCCGTCATGGAGGGCAAGGCGATCCTGTTCAAGCAGTTCGGCGGTGTGGACGCGGTGCCGATCGCGCTCGCCACCACCGACGCGGACGAGATCGTGGAGACCGTCGTCCGTCTCGCGCCGTCCTTCGGCGGAGTCAACCTGGAGGACATCTCGGCGCCGCGCTGCTTCGAGATCGAGCGCAAGCTCCAGGAGCGACTGGACATCCCCGTCTTCCACGACGACCAGCACGGCACGGCCGTCGTGACCCTCGCGGCGCTGCGCAACGCCGCCAAGCTCACCGGGCGCACGCTCGGTGAACTCCGGGGCGTGATCTCCGGAGCCGGTGCCGCCGGTGTGGCCATCGCGAAGTTCCTGCTGCAGGCCGGTATCGGCGACATCGCCGTCGTCGACCGCAAGGGCATCGTCAGCAGGGACCGCACGGACCTCACGGACGTCAAGCGCGAGCTGGCCGAGATCACCAACAAGGCCGGTCTGTCCGGGCCCCTGGAGGCCGCGCTGGCCGGCGCCGACGTCTTCATCGGCGTCTCCGGCGGTACGGTCGCCGAGGAGGCCGTCGCCTCGATGGCGCCCGGCGCGTTCGTGTTCGCCATGGCCAACCCGAACCCGGAGGTCCACCCCGACATCGCGCACAAGTACGCGTCCGTCGTGGCCACCGGCCGCAGTGACTACCCGAACCAGATCAACAACGTCCTCGCGTTCCCCGGCATCTTCGCCGGCGCGCTCCAGGTGCGCGCGTCCCGGATCACCGAGGGCATGAAGATCGCTGCGGCCAACGCGCTGGCGGACGTCGTGGGCGACGAACTGCGCGCCGACAACATCATCCCCTCGCCGTTCGACGAGCGGGTGGCCCCCGCCGTCACGGCGGCCGTCGCCGCGGCGGCCCGCGCCGAGGGCGTCGCGCGCCGCTGAGCCGGCCGCGCCCCGGGAACCATCGGCCGAGAGCCGTCGGGCCGGGCAGCACTCCTCACGGAGGGCTGCCCGGCCCGTTTCCGTTCCGGCTCCGGTCGTTCCGTCCCGGGCCGTTTCGTCTCGCGTCGCCGTTCCGGTTCCGGCCGCCGGGCTGTCTCCGCCGGACCGTGTCCGGTCCGCCTCCGGCCCGTGCGCATTCCGGGTCTGCCCCTGCCCGGGCCTGCCCGCTTCCGTTCCGGTCGGCCTGACTCGTCCGCGCCTTCCGTGCCCTCCGTGCCTTCCGCGCCTGCCGCCCCTGGTCCGCCACCCGTACCCGCTCCCCGGGAACCGTCGTCCGGCGAACCGTCAGAAGTGCGTACTGGCCCAGTACATGTGAGAAGCGAGTTGTCTGTACAACTCAACGCGACTGTTCCCCAGCCCGTCTTCCGGGGTTCATCCACGGCTGCTGTGATGCTCCGCGCCAACTCCCCATGAAGGAGGCGCGAGTGAATCTGGTCGTCAACGGAGATGCCGAGAGCGGACCCGGGGGCTCCGCCACACCGGTCGGAACCGTCACCGGATGGTTGATCGAAGAGGGGGCGCCCGCCCTCATCGCGTACAGCTTCGGCGGCGGCTACCCCACGGCCGCCGACCCGGGACCCCCGCGGCGAGGAAGCCGCTTCTTCTCCGGAGGCAACAGCCCGCGCACCGTACTGGTGCAGGACGTCCCGCTGCCGGCGGACGGTCCCACCGGCCGGGCGGCGGTGGACGCCGGACGCGTCCGCTACACCGCCGCCGGATGGCTCGGCGGATACGCAACCCAGGAGGACGGGGTCCGGCTCTCCGTCGAGTTCCGCGACGCGGAGGGCACCCCGGTCGCGCTCAGCGTCCTCGGCCCCGTCGGCTCCGCCGAACGCGGCGGACGCACCGCCCTCCTGGAGCGCAGGGCCGAGGCCGCCGTCCCGTTCGGGGCGCGCAACGCCCGTGTCGTCCTCGTCTTCACCCGTTCCGGGGGCGGGACCTCCAACGACGGATACGCCGACGGCATCTTCCTGACCCTGACCGCCGCAGGAGGCCTCCGGTGACCCTCAACCGTCGCGATCTGCTCAAGGCCGCCGGCGCCGCGGGCGCACTGAACGTCGTCTGGCCACTGAGCGCGGGACTGTCCCCCGCACAGGCCCGCGAGGCCGCCGAGGACCTGGGCGCCGTCTACGACCCGGCGCCCTTCACCCTCGGCGTCGGCTCCGGCGATCCGCAGCCCGGCAGCGTCGTGCTGTGGACCCGGCTCGCCCCCGAACCGTTCGCGGCCGAGCAGGCCATCCCGGAGGTCGTGGAGGTCGGCTGGGCCGTCGCCGAGGACCCCGCCCTGAGCCGCGTGGTCGCCCGCGGGACCGCCCCCGCCTCCGCCACCCTCGGCCACAGCGTGCACGTCCCGGTCGGCGGACTGCGGCCGGGCACCCACTACTGGTACGCCTTCACGGCGCTCGGCAGGACCAGCCGCACGGGCCGCACCAGGACCGCCCCCGTCGGCGCCGTCACCCGTGTCCGCTTCGCCGCGGCCAACTGCCAGGCCTTCCACGACGGCTTCTACGCCGCCCATCGCGGAATCGCCCGCGAGGACATCGACTTCGTCGTCCACCTGGGCGACTACATCTACGAGCACGGGGTCGTAGGCGGGGACCACGTCCGCGACCACGAGGGACCGGCCGTCCTCACCCTCGCCGACTACCGCCGCCGGCACGCCCTCTACAAGGGCGACCCCTCCCTGCGCGAGGCGCACGCCGCGCACCCCTGGTTCCTCACCTGGGACGACCACGAGGTGGTCAACGACTACTCCGGCACCGGCGGCGGTGCGCCCTTCCTGCAGCGCCGGGCGGCCGCCTACCAGGCCTGGTACGAGAACATGCCGCACCGCGACGCCGGGACCTCCTCCCTCCCGGACCCGGAGATCCACCGGGTGCGCCGCTGGGGCGACCTGCTGGAGCTGACGGTGCTCGACCTGCGCCAGCACCGGTCCGCGCAGAACCTCCCGAACGGCACCATCCTGGGCGCGCGCCAGAAGGACTGGCTCAAGGCGAACATCGACCGCGCGCCGGACTCCTGGCACGTCTGGGCCAACTCGATCATGCTGAGCCAGCTGCGGTCGCGGCCCGGCGGTTCGTACATGTTCACCGACCAGTGGGACGGCTTCCTCGCCGAGCGCAAGGAAGTGCTGGGCCATGTGCACCGGAGCGGCCTGGAGGACCTGATAGTCATCACCGGCGACTGGCATTCGGCGTTCGTCGACGACATCCGGCCGGACTTCGACGACACCTCCTCGCCGGTCGTCGGCACCGAGTTCACGGCCCACTCGGTCACCTCGGGCGCGTACTCCGCCGACTGGAACAGGACCAACGGCCCCGTCATGGGGCGGGCCAATCCTCATCTGAAGTACTTCGAGGGCAACCGCTACGGGTACGACGTCTACGAGGTCACCCCGCAGCGGTTCTCCGCCCACATGCGGGTCATCGCGGACCGCCGGGACCCGGTGTCCCCGGTCACCACACTGACGACCTTCCACGTGGACCGGGGCGGGGCAGGCTCCTACGAGGACCCGGCGACGAAGAACTCCCCGGCGCAGTACCGCAGGGACTGAGCCGGACGGGTGCGGGGCGCGTCACACCCCGATGTGGTTCCGTCGCGTCCCGCACCCGCCCTATGGTCAAGGTCATGTTCGCTGCCTATGCCGCCCGCATCGACCGTGACCAGCCGCTCGAAGGACTGGTCCTGGGGGAGCGGCCCGCCCCCGTGGCGCCCCCCGGCTGGACCGTCGTCAACGTGAGGGCCGCCTCCCTCAACCACCACGATCTCTGGTCACTGCGCGGCGTCGGACTCGGCGAGGACAAGCTGCCGATGATCCTCGGCTGCGACGCCGCAGGCGTCGACCAGGACGGCAACGAGGTCGTCCTGCACTCCGTCATCGGCCAGACCGGCCACGGCGTCGGCCCGGACGAGCCCCGGTCCATCCTCACCGAGCGCTACCAGGGCACCTTCGCCGAGCAGGTCGCCGTCCCCACCTGGAACGTCCTGCCCAAGCCGAAGGAACTGTCCTTCGAGGAGGCCGCCTGCCTGCCCACGGCATGGCTCACGGCCTACCGGATGCTCTTCACCAACGCCGGAGTACGCCCCGGCGACTCCGTGCTGGTGCAGGGCGCGGGCGGCGGCGTCGCCACCGCGGCCATCGTCCTCGGCAAGGCGGCCGGACTGCGCGTCTACGCCACCAGCCGTGACGAGGCCAAGCGGAAGCGCGCCGTGGAACTGGGTGCGGTGGACGCCTTCGAACCCGGCGCACGGCTGCCGCTGCGCGTCGACGCCGTCATCGAAACCGTCGGCGCGGCCACCTGGTCCCACTCGATCAAGTCGCTGCGGCCCGGCGGCACGCTGGTCATCTCCGGTGCGACCAGCGGCGACCGTCCCTCGCACGCCGAACTGACGCGGATCTTCTTCCTGGAGCTGAAGGTCGTCGGCTCGACCATGGGATCCAAGGACGAGCTGGAGGACCTGCTGTCCTTCTGCGTCGCGACCGGCGTGCGGCCGGTGATCGACGAGGTGCTGCCGCTGGAGCGGGCTCGGGAGGGCTTCGAGAAGCTCGCGGCCGGCGATCTCTTCGGAAAGATTGTCCTGACGAACTCTTGATGGTTCGTCAGTTCTGCTGATCGTATCTCCGGCGCGGCGCGTCCTCGCCAACCCGCGCCGCGCCGGAGGCCGTTCCATGCGAACCCGAGCGTTCCGCGCACTCGCCGCCGTGCTGTGCTCCGCCGTCCTGGCGGTGGCCGCACCCGCCCGCGCCGATTCGCCCCCCGAGGGCATTCCGGAACTCACCGACGACCGCGGCCGGGTGCTCACCCTCCGCGGCTGGAACGTCGAGGACAAGAACCACCGCGGTGACCAGGCACTGTCCGCCATCACCGAACGCCACTTCCGCGACCTGCGCGCGGCCGGCTTCGGCTTCGCCAGGCTGCTGGTCTTCTGGGACGACCTGGAGCCGGTCCCCGGCCGGTACAGCGGCGGCTACCTGCGGAAGATCGAGCGGGTGCTGGACTGGGCCGACAAGTACGACATCCAGGTCCTGATCGACGCCCACCAGGACGTCTTCGGCCCCGCGTTCGGCCATCGGGGCATCCCCGCATGGGCGACCCGCACGGACGGACTGCCCTTCACCCCGCACCCGGACGACTGGTTCGCCGAGTACTTCGAGCCGGCCGTGCAGCGTGCCTTCACCCATCTGTACGAGGACGAGGACCTGCGGCGGGCGCAGGTGCGGATGTGGCGGGTGCTCGCCGAACGCTTCGAGGACCATCCGGCGGTGCTCGGCTATGACCTGATCAATGAACCGATGGGCGAGATGCGTCAGGGCGAGGACCTGCCGGGCGCAGCACGCCGCATCGAGCAGGACCAGATCACACCGATGTACAACCGCATCGCGGATGCGATCCGGGAGGTCGACGACCGCAACTGGATCTTCGTCGAACCGACCCCCATCGTGGGCGAGGGCGTGCCCACCGGGCTCGGCCGGATCGACGACCCGAAGGTCGTGTACGCCCCGCACTTCTACAACGCGGCGATGGAAGCGGGCAGGGACTACGACCCGGCGGCCGGCTGGATCGAGGCGTACGAGGCCGCCGTCACCGCCTATCCGAGGCGGTACCGCGTCCCGGTGGTCGTCGGCGAGTGGGGACCGCTCAACAACTCCCTTCCGAACATGGGCCGTTTCTACCGCGATGCGCTCGCCTCGCTCAACCGCTACAGCTCCGGCTGGGCGGGCTACGTCTGGTGCTACGGCGGCGGCTACTGCGCCCTCGACGAGAACGGCCGCCTCCGTCCGAACAAGGAGCAGACCGCGGCCCCCTACGCCCCGGCCGTCGCGGGCGCGGTCCGCTCCGAGACATGGGACCCGTCGACCCGGACGTACCGTCTCGCCTTCACCGCGTCCGGGCGGTCCCGCGGCGTCACGGAGGTGTCCCTGCCGCCGGCCCCGGACGGCTGGCGGCTGACCGCGGGCCCGGTCCACCGCACCGTGGCGCCCGGCAAGGCCGCGGTCGTCCGGCTGCCCGCCCGTCCGGGCGCCCGGGTGACGGTCACCGCCGCGCCGCCCGCCGGCCGGGACTGATGGTCCCGCCCCGTCAGCCCCGGTCCGGGGCGCGCAGGATGGCACCGATGTGGGCTGCTGCCGCGGAGAGATGACGCCGGGCGTTCTTCAACTGGGTCTCCGTCACACCGCGGTCGCGGGCCGCATCGCGGATGTCGTCGCGGAAGCGGTCGAGCAGCCGGTCGAGGTCGCGGGCCGGGTCGCCCGTCGTGGGCTCGTACAGCCACTCGGGTTCGGTGCCGGCCGGCTGCTCGGGCGTCAGATCGGGTGCGTCGGCGGGACCGGCGGCCGGGCCCGCGTCGCCGGGACCGGTGCCCGGCATCGGGAAACGCCCGAAACGGGACAGCTCCCTGGTGATCTCCGACAGTCCGTCCCGGACCGCGGCCGGCCAGTCGCCGCGCCCGATGTGGTCCTGCACCTGCTCCTGCACCCGGCGGGCGACGCGCTGCATCTCCTCCCGCGCCTGCTCCTGGGCCGCCTTGGCCGCATGGCGGGCCTGCCGGGCGTCCTCGCGGGCGCGCCGGGACTCGTCCTTGGCGCGGCGGGTCTGCTCCTTCCACTCCTGCTTCGCCTTGCGCACCTCCTCCTTGGCGGCCCGCCAGGCCTCCTTGTCGCCGAACACCGACTCCCAGTCCGTGCCGGACGACGAGGAGCGGGTCTCTCCGGCCGCCGCGCGGATGTCGCGCCGCAGTCTGCCGGCCGCCCCGCGTACGTCGTCGCGGATCTCCGCGGCGAGTTCGGACACCGACTCGTGGATCTCCTGTTCCAGATCGGCCAGTTCCCCGCTGCGGCCGGCCAGCTCGGCCCGTCCGGCGTCGGTGATCGAGTAGACCTTGCGGCCGCCCTCGGTGGTGTGGGTGACGAGCCCCTCGGCCTCCAGCTTCGCCAGACGCGGGTACACCGTGCCGGCGCTCGGCGCGTACAGCCCCTGGAAGCGCTCCTCCAGCAGCCGGATCACTTCGTATCCGTGGCGCGGAGCCTCGTCGAGCAGCTTGAGCAGATAGAGGCGGAGGCGTCCATGGGCGAAGACGGGCGGCATGTCAGAGCACCTTTCCTGCGCGGGTGTCGGCGGCTTCGTGGCGGTCGTCCCCGTCGGCGGGCGGGCGGCGCAGCAGGGCGATGGCTCCCGAGACGGTGGTCGCCTTCAGTCTGCCGGTGCCGGCGCCCAGTGTGCCGGTGATCTTCTTCGCACCCCACTGGCCCGAAACCCGCAGATCCTCGAAGGCGTTGGACACCGCACCGCTGGCGGTGTTGGCCTCCACCCGCGCATCCGCCGGATGCGGAAGCCGGATTGCTATCTCACCCGAAACGGTGCAGAGCTCGATGCTCGTGGGCCGGCCCGCGGGGTCGATGTCGACGACCATGTTGCCGCTGACGGACTCGGCCTTCACGGCCGTCCCCGCGCCGTCGACCACGGTGAGGTCTCCGGACACCGAGTTGTGGTGCAGCCGCCCGGTCACGGCCTGGGCCTCCACGTCCCCGGTGACGGTTTCGGCCCGTACGTCACCGGAGATGCCTACCAGTGCGGTGTCACCACTGACACTGCGTACGTCCGTGCGCCCGCGGATGCCGGAGACGACGGACCCGGCCCCCACGACCTTGACCTCCACCCGCGAGTCCGCCGGAACGGCGAGGGACACCACCGCGTGCCGCCCCCGCTCCTTGCGTTCGAACCATTTGAGGCAGTTCGCCCAGGAGAGGTCCTGGTATCCGACGGTCAGGGTCTGCTCCTGCTGAGTCACGGTCAGCGGCGGGCCATCGAGCTCCGAGACCTCGAGACGGGCGGAACTCTCGTCCGTCCCCACGACGTTGACGGTTCCGTTGACGATGCGCACCTTCAGTGTGGTGACCGGGTCGTCGAAGGTCATTTTGTGCGGTTCTGCGACGGACCACTCGGACATGTGCGGACCCCTCCCTGGGCTGGGCGCGCGGCGAGCCGCGGGACAGTGACGCAACATATCGCGTCACTCACAAGAACACGATATATCTCGGTCGGGCCAAGTCAAGGGTGATCCGGACGGACGCCAGGGGGGTGAAGCGCGTATAAGCGGGCGAATTGCCCTAGCGTATGGACCGTGCCCAACGCCGTCGCGCCCTCCGTCGGAGCGCTCCTGCTCTGCCGTGCCGACCTCGCCGTCGTCGAATCGACGGCCCGTCTGCCGCGCGAACGGCTGGCCCTCGCACCGGCCGGCGACGGCTGGAGCGTACTGATCCCCGAAGGGCGGCCCTGGGCCACCGGCAACGATCCGGTCGACCGGGTCGCGGGCGGCTGGGCGTCCGCACTGGCCCTCGGGGTGGCCTGGCCGGTCGTGGCCCTGTGGTGGGACGAGGACCGCGCCGGCTACACCCTCGCCTCAGGATTCCACCGCACCGTCGGATACGTCTGGCTCGCGGACGGCACCCCCGTGGGCGAGGACGAGGCGATGCACTCCTTCGCGTCCAGGCTCGGCCTCGACCCCGTCCTGGACGCGGCCGCGCTCGACGCCCTGACCCGCGCCGACGCGGACTCCGACGCCCGCGCCAGGCTCCGCGGCCTCACCGCCGTCCTCGGCCGCACCGGCCTCGACCTGCCCGACGGACTGCACCCGGGCGCGCCCGCGGAAGACCTCTTCGACACGGCCCGCAGCCGCCCGGGCGGCATGGTCGTGGAATGGGAGGGCCTGCGCGAGGCGGTCCGCGCGGAACTCGACGCCGTGACGGAAGGCCCGTTCACGCACTCGGTACCCGGCCCGGCGGCCCGGCTCCTCGGCGCCGCCCAACTGGCGGCCGGTGTGCCCCTGACGGCCTGGGCCCTCAGCCGCCGCAATGCCGGCTGGGCGTTCGCGGGCGGCCTGCTGATCGCCCACGGCCTGCTGATCCTGGCCCACGACCGGCGGCGCCGCCGGTCGGACGGCACGTGACCCGTACGCACACCTCGCGGCGGCGGCAGGCCTGCAGGCGATCGCCGACGGCCGGCGATCGGCCGGCTTCAGCGCAGCTCACGACGGTTCGAGACCGTGGCCCGGCGGCGCGGCGACCGCAGGAGGGGAGCCGGTGCCGGGCCGTGCGGCCCGCGGGCGGATCTCCTCGGTCGGCGTCCCGGATTCGGGGGCAGACCTGCCGCGCCCCGCGCCAAGGCGCCGGGGCGTGCGCTCTGCCGGCTACTCGTCCTCGTCCTCGTCGTCCAGGCGGGCCAGCCAGGTCGCCAGCCGCTCCACCGGGACCTCGAAGTCGGGGTTGAGGTCGACGAACGTGCGCAGCTGCTCGGCGAGCCACTCGAAGGTGATCTCCTCCTCGCCGCGCCGCTTCTCCAGTTCCTCGATGCCACGGTCGGTGAAGTACAACGGGTGCTCCGGTCGGTGATGTGCGATGGATGGGGGACCCCGGATCCAGGATAGGCGGGCGCTCGCACCCCTCTCGCCCCCGGGACGGGGACGGATGCGGCCCGTCAGCGGGTGGGGTTCGACGGGTACTTCGAGCGCTTCCCTTGCCCGGAGCGCCGCCGTCGCCGGGAACGCCGGAGGTCCGGGAACGCCGGGGGTGCGGAACGCCGGAGGTCCGGGAACGCCGGAGGTCCGGGAACGCCGGGGATGCGGAACGCCGGAGGTCCGGGAACGCCGGAGGCCCGGCACCGCGTCGTGCGCGGCACCGGGCCTCCGGTTCGTTCGGCCGGCGGCTGCCGGATCAGGCGTCGAAGACCTCGTTGACCAGCTGCTGCTGCTCGGCCTGGTGACGCTTGGCCGAACCGACCGCCGGGGACGAGCCGTGCGGACGCGAGATGCGGCGCAGACGCTCGGCCGGGGGCAGACCGGCACCGACCTTCAGATCGATGTGGTCGATCAGGTTGAGCGCGATGAACGGCCAGGCACCCTGGTTCGCCGGCTCCTCCTGGGCCCAGATGTACTTCTCGGCGTTCGGGTACTTGGCGATCTCGGCCTGGATCTCCGCACCCGGCAGCGGGTACAGGCGCTCCAGCCGGATGATCGCGGTGTCCGTGGTGCCCCGCTTCTGACGCTCGGCCTCCAGGTCGTAGTAGACCTTGCCGGCGCAGAAGACGACCTTGCGGACGGTGCTCGGATCGGCGTGCGTGTCGCCGATGACGGGACGGAACCCGCCGCTGGTGAACTCCTCCGTCTTCGACGCCGCGGCCTTCAGACGCAGCATCGACTTCGGGGTGAAGATGATCAGCGGCTTGTGGTGCGGGTTGTGGACCTGCCAGCGCAGCAGGTGGAAGTAGTTCGACGGCAGGGTCGGCATCGCGACCGTCATGTTGTTCTGCGCGCACAGCTGGAGGAAGCGCTCCGGGCGGGCGGACGAGTGGTCCGGGCCCTGGCCCTCGTAGCCGTGCGGCAGCAGCAGCGTGACGCCGGAGGTCTGGTTCCACTTCTGCTCGGCCGAGGAGATGAACTCGTCGAGGACGGTCTGCGCGCCGTTGACGAAGTCACCGAACTGGGCCTCCCAGAGGACCAGCGACTCGGGGCGGGCCAGCGAGTAGCCGTACTCGAAGCCCATGCAGGCGTACTCGCTGAGCAGCGAGTCGTACACGTTGTACCGGGCCTGGTCCTCGGACAGGTACATCAGCGGGGTGTACTCCTCGCCGCTGACCTGGTCCACCAGGACCGCGTGGCGCTGGCCGAAGGTGCCGCGGCGCGAGTCCTGGCCGGACAGCCGGACCGGGGTGCCCTCCAGCAGCAGCGAGCCGAACGCCAGGGTCTCGCCCATGCCCCAGTCGATGGTGCCGTCCTCGACCATGGCGGCGCGGCGCTGCAGCTGGGGCAGCAGACGCGGGTGCACATGGATGTGGTCGGGGATGTTGACCTGGGACTGGGCGATCCGCTTGACGACCTCCTCCGACACCGCGGTGCCCATCGGGACCGGGAAGGCGGTCTCGGGCTGCGGCACCGTGGCCTCGGCCGGGGTCTCGGCAGCCTCGCGGACCTCGGTGAAGACCTTCTCCAGCTGGCCCTGGAAGTCCTGGAGCGACTGCTCGGCCTCTTCCAGGGTGATGTCGCCGCGGCCGATCAGGGACTCGGTGTAGAGCTTGCGCACCGAGCGCTTCTTGTCGATCAGCGTGTACATCTGCGGGTTCGTGAAGGACGGGTTGTCCGACTCGTTGTGCCCGCGGCGGCGGTAGCAGATCAGGTCGATCACGACGTCCTTGTTGAACGCCTGGCGGAACTCGAAGGCGAGCCGCGCGACGCGGACCACGGCCTCCGGGTCGTCGCCGTTCACGTGGAAGATCGGCGCCTCGATCATGCGGGCCACGTCGGTCGCGTACATCGAGGAACGCGAGGCGGTGGGTGCCGCCGTGAAGCCGACCTGGTTGTTGATCACGATGTGCACGGTGCCGCCGGTGCGGTAGCCGCGCAGCTGCGACATGTTCAGCGTCTCGGCGACGACGCCCTGGCCGGCGAACGCCGCGTCGCCGTGCAGGGCGACGGGCAGCACGGTGAAGTCCGTGCCGGCCTTGTTGATGATGTCCTGCTTGGCGCGCGAGACACCCTCCAGGACCGGGTCGACGGCCTCCAGGTGGGAGGGGTTGGCGACCAGCGAGACCTTGATCTGCTCGCCGTCCAGGCCGGTGAAGGTGCCCTCGGCACCCAGGTGGTACTTCACGTCGCCGGAGCCGTGCATCGACTTCGGGTCGAGGTTGCCCTCGAACTCGCGGAAGATCTGCGCGTACGACTTGCCGACGATGTTGGCGAGGACGTTCAGACGGCCGCGGTGGGCCATACCGATGACGACCTCGTCCAGGCGGGCCTCGGCCGCCGAGTCGATGACCGCGTCGAGCAGCGGGATGACGGACTCGCCGCCCTCCAGCGAGAACCGCTTCTGGCCGACGTACTTGGTCTGCAGGAACGTCTCGAACGCCTCGGCGGCGTTGAGGCGGCGCAGGATCCGCAGCTGTTCCTCGCGCTCCGGCTTGGAGTGCGCGCGCTCGACGCGGTCCTGGATCCACTTGCGCTGCTTGGGGTCCTGGATGTGCATGAACTCGATGCCGGTGGTGCGGCAGTACGAGTCGCGCAGCACGCCGAGGATGTCGCGCAGCTTCATCATCGCCTTGCCGGCGAAGCCGCCGACCGCGAACTCGCGCTCCAGATCCCACAGGGTGAGCCCGTGCTCGGTGATGTCGAGGTCGGGGTGCTTGCGCTGGCGGTACTCCAGCGGGTCGGTGTCGGCCATGACGTGGCCGCGGACCCGGTAGGAGTGGATCAGCTCGAAGACGCGGGCCGCCTTGGTGACGTCGTCCTCGTGAGAGGTGTCGATGTCCTTCAGCCAGCGGACCGGCTCGTAGGGGATCCGCAGCGCCTCGAAGATGTCGTCGTAGAAGCCGTCCTCGCCGAGGAGCAGGTTCGCGACGATCCGCAGGAACTCGCCGGAGGCGGCACCCTGGATGACCCGGTGGTCGTACGTCGAGGTCAGCGTCATGACCTTGGAGATGCCCAGCTTGTTCAGGGTGTCCTGCGAGGTGCCCTGGAACTCGGCGGGGTAGTCCATGGAGCCGACGCCCATGATCACCGACTGGCCGGGCATCAGGCGCGGCACGGAGTGCACGGTGCCGAGGCCGCCGGGGTTGGTGAGGGAGACGGTGACGCCGGTGAAGTCGTCCATCGTCAGCTTGTTGCTGCGGGCGCGGCGGACGATGTCCTCGTAGGCCTGCCAGAACTCGAAGAAGTTCATGGTCTCGGCCTTCTTGATGGCCGCGACGACCAGCTGGCGGTCACCGTTGGGCTTGACGAGGTCGATGGCGAGACCGAGGTTCACGTGCTCGGGCTTCACCAGCGTCGGCTTGCCGTCCTTCTCGGCGAAGGACCAGTTCATCGACGGCATCGACTTGATCGCCTGCACCATCGCGAAGCCGATGAGGTGGGTGAAGGAGACCTTCCCGCCCCGGGCGCGCTTGAGGTGGTTGTTGATGACGATGCGGTTGTCGAACAGCAGCTTCACCGGGACGGCGCGCACGGACGTCGCCGTGGGCAGCTCCAGCGAGGCGTTCATGTTCTTCGCCACGGCGGCGGACGGGCCACGCAGCACGACGAACTCCGGGCCCGCGGCGGCGTCGGCCGCCGGGGCGGCTGCACGCTTCGCCGCCGCGCCGGCCGCCTGTGCGGGGGCGGCGGGAGCGGTGGCGGCGGGCTTGGCGGCCGGTGCGGCCGGAGCCGGGGCGGCGGGTGCCGGGACGGCGGGCGCGGGCTTCGCCGGTGCGGCCGGGGCCGGTGCGGCGGGCGTGGGGGTCACCGCAGCCCCCGCGGCTGCGGTACCGCCGGCAGGGGCTTCCGCCGCGCCGGACGTGGCGCCCGGCTTGTAGTCGGCGAAGAAGTCCCACCAGGCACGGTCGACCGAATTCGGGTCCTGGAGGTACTGCTGGTAGATCTCGTCGACGAGCCACTCATTGGCACCGAAGGCGGTCGCAGGGCTCGTGCCCTGCCCGTCTTGGTCGGTCGAGATGCTCGAGTTACTGGGGGACTGAGACGACACGGCGGCAACCGCCCTCTTCCGCTTCACAAGGTGATGGACAGCGGAAATAAAGGCTACGCCTCCCGGGCGGGGAGGTGCAGGCCGGGCGTCCCATCCGTCGTGTAAGTCACATCGAGAACCGCGTTTCGGCGCGGGAAATGGCGGGAAACAAGCCAGGTTCCGTTTCTCCGCGGGTACGCCGCAGCGCGGTTGCGGGCCCATGGCCCGCATCCTGGCCGCATCCTCGGTGGAGGACACACAGAAGCGGTCCCTCCGGTTCGAACCCTACGTCAAGGCAGCTGCCGTGGGATCCCCGGAAGAGTGACCCGGATCCGGCAACCCCGGGCCGATTCGGCCACTCCGATCCGTCCGCCGTGCAGATCCACCGCCCAGCGCGCGATGGCCAGACCCAGGCCCGTACCGCCGTCGCTCCCCGGACCGTGCGGGGTGGAGGCGCTGCCCCGGTTGAAGCGCTCGAAGACCTTGTGCCACTCCGACTCCGGGATGCCGGGCCCCTCGTCCAGCACCTCCAGGTCCAGCGACTCGGGGTCCTGGCCCCGCCTGGCCCGTACGGTGACCCGGCCGTGCGGCGGGCTGTGCTTGACCGCGTTGTCGATCAGATTGGCGACCACCTGGTGGAGCCGCTCCGCGTCCGCGTGCGCGGTCAGCTCGGGCGGCGACACGTCCAGGTGCAGATGGACGTCGGTACGGGTGTGGCGGCCCGATCCGGAGGCCAGACGGCGCTGCCCGGTGGCCAGGTTCGCCTCCTTCAGCACCCCCGACAGATACGGCCACACCTCGAAGCGCCGGGCCCGCAGCGGTACGACGCCGTTGTCCAGCCGTGACAGGTCCAGCAGCGTCTCCACGAGCCCGCCCAGCCGCTCGGTCTGCTTCAGCGCCGTCCGCATCGTCTCGGGGTCGGCGGCCGACACCCCGTCCACGACGTTCTCCAGCACGGCCCGCAGCGCCGCGATCGGTGTGCGCAGCTCGTGCGAGACGTTGGCGACCAGTTCCTTGCGGTGGCGGTCCACCGACTCGAGGTCGTCGGCCATCCGGTTGATCGTGGAGGCCAGGTCGCCCAGCTCGTCGCGGCGGTCGGCGCCGCGTACCCGCCGGGTGTAGTCGCCGTGCGACACGCCTTTGGCGACCCTGGTCATCTCGTCCAGCGGCGCGGTCAGACCGTGCGCCACGAACTGGGTGATCAGGAGGGTCGCGATCACCGAGAACACGGTGATGAATCGCAGCTCGGTCTCCGTGCGCACCGCCACCATCAGCAGCCCGGTCGTGATGAAGACCGAGACGACGACCAGGGTGCCCAGCTTGGCCTTGATCGAGAACGGCCGCAGCCCGGACCAGGGCGGGCTCATGGCGCCGGGGTCTCCAGCGCGTATCCCACTCCGTGCACGGTACGGATCCGCTCGGCGCCGATCTTCCGGCGCAGCGCCTTGATGTGGCTGTCGACGGTCCGTGTCCCGGAGGCGTCCGCCCAGTCCCACACCTCCGCGAGGAGCTGCTCGCGCGACAGCACGGCCCGCGGGGTGCTCGCCAGGCAGGTCAGCAGGTCGAACTCGGTCGGGGTGAGGTGCACGTCCTCGGCCCGCACCCGCACCCGCCGCTGTGCGTGGTCGATCTCCAGGTCGCCGAGGCGCAGGATGCCACTGCGCGGTGCGGCGGCGGCCAGGGTGGCCCGCTCCACGCGACGCAGCAGCACATGGACCCGGGCGGCCAGTTCGCGCATGGAGAACGGCTTGGTCATGTAGTCGTCCGCGCCGACCCCGAGACCGACGAGCATGTCCGTCTCGTCGTCACGGGCCGTGAGCATCAGCACGGGGACGGGGCGGCGGGCCTGGACCCTCCGGCACACCTCCAGTCCGTCGAAGCCCGGGAGCATGACGTCCAGCACCATCAGGTCCGGCTGCCACGCCTCGGCCGTGTCCACGGCCGCCGGCCCGTCGAGCGCCGTTTGCACCTGAAAGCCCTCGGCCCGCAGGCGTGCGGCGATGGCTTCGACGATCGTGGTGTCGTCCTCGACCACCAGAACGCGCCGCTGGGCGCCGGGAGTCGCCGCGACGCCGTTGTGAGTGGTCTGTGTCTGCTCCATCGCCCGCCCCTGTCGTGCGCTCCGGGAAATCGTGGGGGAGATCCCGTGTGTCGGTCAGCAGACTAAAGGCACTGGTGGACTCCCGGCTACGCAGGGCGAACGGCGAGGTGGACCACATCCGGTACGCCCCGGGCAACCCGGATCTCTTCGGTCCGAACCTCGCAGAACCCGGCATTCCGCAAGGCCTTCTCAAATGCGACGGACGGTCGTGCGGACCAGACGGCGAGCACCCCACCCGGTTCGAGGCGGTCCCGGCAGGCCTCCAGACCGGCCGGCGCGTACAGGCTCCCGTTGCTCTCCGTGACCGTCCAGTCGGGGCCGTTGTCGATGTCCAGGCACAGGGCGTCATGGCGGCCGGAGGCGGGGTCGTGCAGATGGACGAGGAGGTCGGTGTGCAGCACCTCCGTCCTGGGATCGGCGAGCGCCGCGGCCGACACCACGTCGAGCGGGCCTTCGCGGTGCCAGTCGATGACGGCCTCCTCGCGCTCCACCACGGTGATGCGTCCCCAGCGCGGCTCGGCCGCGGCGTGGGCGAGCGAGAAGCCGACACCGAGTCCGCCGATGAGCACGGAGGGCCGCTCACGGTCCGCGGGCAGGGCCCGGAGCGCCGCGTCGACGAGCAGCCGTTCCGAGCGTCCGTCTGAGGTGTCCATCAGGAAGCAGCCGTTGGCGATGATCTCGAAGTCCTCGCCGCGTCTGCGCAGCACCACCTCGCCGTAGGGGCCTTCTCGGCGGTCGATGGTGACGGGAACGGACATGGACGCGACCTCCGGCTGATCCGTACGACGGCGTGAGCGACGGCTTTCCGTCCATCCTGGCGGGAGGGCGAGCACGCGCCCAAGCCGTTTACGTGCCGCATTGACGTGTGACCCCGTTACGCGCGGCTGACCCCGTCGTGCGCGGCGCGCGTGGACTCGGCCGGGAGGGCACGCCGGCGGACGCGCGGCGGGGGCCGGAGGTTGCTTTCTGTGACGCACGTCATGGACGCGGCCGGAGAAGATCCCCGAGGGTGGCCGTTGTCCATGACATGGGGAAAGCGGCCGGGGTGTACACGGGCGGCTCGACGATTCCGGACGCGGGCGGCAGCGCACGCCGGACGGGGAAGGAGCCTGACGCGGTGCAACGGCCTCGCGCGGCAGCGGACCGGAGCGGATCGCCGGACCGCACGGCAACGCCACCGGTGCCCGACCAAGGGGCGTCGGCGCCGCACGAAGGGCCGTCGCAAGGCACCCCCGCCGCACGGGCGACGTGCGGACCGGGCCCCCGGGCAGGGGCCCGGCAGGCGCTGCGCCTGCTGCCGAGCCCCACGGGCGCGCCCTTCACCTTCTGGTACTCGCTGCTTCTCGTCGGCACGTCGCTGTTCGCCCAGTACGGCGATCCGGACACCGTCGCGGCCCTGCTGCGCGGCTCCAGCACGGACGTCGCACATCTCGTGACCAGTCCCCTGCGGGTCCTGGTCGCCAGCGCCCTGTGGATCTCGGGCGGCCTGGCCTCGGCGTACGCCCTCGGGTTCCTCTTCGTGCTGACGGCGCTGGAACGCCGTACGGGCGCCTGGCCCACCGCGGGACTGTTCGTGATCGGCCATATGGCCACGACCCTGGTCACGGAGATTCCGGTCGGGCTGTCGGTGCTGGCCGGACATCTGCCGGTGACCTCCCTGCACCGTCTCGACTACGGCATCAGCTTCGGCCTTCTGGCGTGCGTGGGCGGGCTCGCCGGGCTGCTGAGCCCGCGGGCGCGGTGGATCGCGCTCGCGTGGGTGGCGGTGATGCTGGGCCGGGACCTGCTGGTGTTCGAGGATCCGATCAGCAACTGGGGCCATCCGATCGCCCTGCTCGTCGGTATCGCGTGCTGGCCGCTGCTGCGGCGCCTGCCCGGTCGCCCGGAGCGCCCGTGGCGGCGTTCCCCGGGAGCGTCCGCAGCTCAGGTGCTTCCCACGGTCGTGCCGTAGGCGGCACGCCCCCGGCCTCGCCTCGTCGGCGTCCGGTCGGCCCCCGCCCCGTCTGTGTCAGCTGGGCGGCCGGTTCGTGGACGGGGACGCACCCCGCGCGGCGACGGCGAGGGGCGGTGTGATGGCGCACGAACGGGCGCGATGCGACGGCGAGCGCGGCAGCGACTGGCGACGCGGCGACGATCACCCGACACGTCCGGTCGGCACGGGGCACATGCTCCGCGTCCGTGGCGTTCCTGGTGGTCAGAGCTGTCCTGTTCCCTGCCTGGTGGTCCGCGCCCCTCTTCCGGGTGATCGCCGACAGCGAACAACCGGCGCCCGTGGAACATCCGGCCGCTCCCGAGCATTGAGTCGGCATAGCTCAACTTGAGTGCTGAAGGGGAGATCATGGCTTCGACGTCCACACCGCTCACCCTGCCCGTGCTGCCCCTCGACGACGAGGTCGTGCTTCCCGGCATGGTGGTGCCGCTGGACCTGTCCGACACCGAGGTGCGCGCCGCGGTGGAGGCCGCGCAGGCGGCCGCCCGGGCCTCCGGGGGCCGTCCCAAGGTGCTCCTGGTGCCGCGCATCGACGGCACGTACGCCGGGACCGGCGTCCTGGGCACGGTCGAGCAGGTCGGACGGCTCGCCGACGGCGACCCCGGCGCCCTGATCCGCGGCCGCGGCCGCGTGAGGATCGGCGCCGGCACCACCGGACCCGGTGCCGCGCTGTGGGTGGAGGGCACCCCGGTCGAGGAGACGGTCCCCGACCCGCTGCCCGGCTCCGTCACCGAGCTGGTGAAGGAGTACAAGGCCCTCGCCACCAGCTGGCTGAAGAAGCGCGGCGCCTGGCAGGTCGTCGACCGCGTCCAGCAGATCGACGACGTCTCCGCGCTCGCCGACAACTCCGGGTACTCGCCGTTCCTCACCGTCGCCCAGAAGGTGGAGCTCCTGGAGACCGCCGACCCGGTCACGCGGCTGAAGCTCGCCATCCAGTGGCTGCGCGACCACCTCGCCGAACAGGACGTGGCCGAGTCCATCGCCAAGGACGTCCAGGAGGGTGTCGACCGGCAGCAGCGCGAGTTCCTGCTGCGGCGGCAGCTCGAAGCCGTCCGGAAGGAGCTGCGCGAGCTGAACGGCGAGTCCGACGACGACGAACCCGACGACTACCGCGCCCGCGTGGAGGCGGCCGACCTGCCCGAGAAGGTCCGCGAGGCGGCCCTCAAGGAGGTCGCCAAACTGGAGCGGTCCGGTGACCAGAACCCCGAGAGCGGCTGGATCCGCACCTGGCTGGACACCGTCCTGGAGATGCCGTGGAACGAGCGCACCGAGGACGCCTACGACATCAAGGGGGCCAAGGCGGTCCTCGACGCCGAGCACGCCGGTCTGGAGGACGTCAAGGAGCGGATCACCGAGTACCTCGCGGTGCGCAAGCGCCGCGCGGACCGGGGCCTCGGCGTGGTCGGCGGCCGGCGCGGAGGCGCGGTGCTCGCGCTCGTCGGACCTCCCGGCGTCGGCAAGACCTCGCTCGGCGAGTCCGTGGCGCACGCCATGGGCCGGAAGTTCGTCCGGGTCGCCCTCGGCGGTGTGCGGGACGAGGCGGAGGTCCGCGGTCACCGGCGGACCTACGTGGGCGCCCTGCCCGGCCGTATCGTCCGGGCGATCAAGGAGGCCGGTTCGATGAACCCGGTCGTCCTGCTCGACGAGATCGACAAGGTCGGCTCCGACTTCCGCGGCGACCCGGCCGCGGCGCTGCTCGAAGTCCTCGACCCGGCGCAGAACCACACCTTCCGCGACCACTACCTGGAGGTCGAACTCGACCTGAGCGACGTCGTCTTCCTGGCCACCGCCAATGTGCTGGAGGCCATTCCGGAGGCGCTGCTCGACCGTATGGAACTCGTCAGGCTCGACGGCTACACCGAGGACGAGAAGGTCGTCATCGCCCGCGACCACCTGCTCCCGCGCCAGCTGGAGCGGGCCGGTCTGGCGGACGGAGAGGTGACCATCGACGAGTCCGCCCTGCGCAGGCTCGCCGGCGAGTACACCCGCGAGGCGGGCGTGCGGACCCTGGAGCGTGCCGTCGCGCGGCTGCTGCGGAAGGTCGCGGCCCAGCACGAGCTCGGGGAACGTGCGTTCCCGTTCACGGTCACCGAGGACGATCTGCGCGGACTGATCGGACGGCCGCACCACGTGCCCGAGTCCGCCCAGGACCCGGCGGAGCGCCGCACCTCGGTGCCCGGCGTGGCCACCGGACTCGCGGTCACCGGCGCGGGCGGGGACGTCCTCTTCGTGGAGGCGTCACTGGCCGATCCGGAGACGGGTGCCGCCGGGCTGACCCTCACCGGTCAGTTGGGCGACGTGATGAAGGAGTCGGCGCAGATCGCGCTGAGCTTCCTCCGTTCGCACGGTGCGGAGCTGGAGCTGCCGGTGGCGGACCTCAAGGACCGCGGGGTGCACGTCCACTTCCCGGCCGGCGCCGTTCCCAAGGACGGCCCGAGCGCCGGCGTCACGATGACGACCGCGCTGGCGTCGCTGCTCTCGGGCCGGCTCGTCCGTACGGACGTGGCCATGACCGGCGAGGTGTCGCTGACCGGCCGGGTGCTGCCGATCGGCGGGGTGAAGCAGAAGCTGCTCGCCGCGCACCGGGCGGGCATCACCACCGTGGTGATCCCCAAGCGGAACGAGGCGGACCTGGACGACGTCCCGGCGGAGGTCCTCGAAGGGCTGGAGGTGCACCCGGTCACCGACGTCCGGCAGGTCCTGGAGCTCGCCCTGGCGCCGGCCACGGCGGACGTCCCGGTCGCGGCCTGACCCCGCTCGGTCCCTCTCCCTCTCCCGTGGGGAGAGGGACCACGGGTTTGTCGGCCGCCTCAGCCGTTCGCCAGTGCCCGCAGCCGGTCGTAGGCGCCGTTGAACCGGTCGTGGTCGCCCACGAGCGGCCCGGACGAGGTGTACTGCCACATCGTGTGGTAGAGCCATCCCGCGGGGAGTTCGCCCGGGGTGGTGTCGTACCGGGCGATCCACAGCGGGTTCACCGCGCCGAAGCCCGGGTGGTTGCCGGTGCACATCTTCCACCAGCTGGTGGCGGTGTAGATGACGGGGTCGCGCCCGGTACGCGCCTTGTAGCGGGTGACGAAGGAACGGATCCAGCTCACCATCGACGCGCGGGACTTGCCGTAGCAGGCCGATCCGTACGGGTTCCACTCGATGTCGAGGACACCGGGCAGGGTCCGGCCGTCGCGCACCCAGCCACCGCCACGGGCGATGAAGTAGTCGGCCTGGGCGGCGCCCGAGGACGTGTCGGGGGTCGCGAAGTGGTACGCGCCCCTGATCATGCCCACGCTGCGCGAGCCGTTGTACTGCTGCGTGAAGTAGGGGTTCTTGTAGTAGGTGCCTTCGGTGGACTTTACGTAGGCCCATTTCACTCCACTGGCCCAGAGGGCGGGCCAGTCGACGGTGCCCTGGTGGCTGCTGACGTCCACGCCCTCGATCTGGGTCGAGCGGCCCGCCGACGGCATACCGCGCCAGCCGTCGTGTGCGAGGACGCCCATGCCCATGCGGGCCGAACCGCGTGCGAGCCGCGCCTTCGCGGCGCCCGCCGCGTCGGCGGTGCCGGGAGGGGCCAGGGCGAGGCAGAGGGGCAGGGTGGCGAGGCTGAGGAGGATCGCGGCCGTCGCAGTGCGCGGGCGGCGCTCCGTTCCGGATCTTTGCACGGGCATAGCCTGCCCCTGAACGCTGCGCATGAGGGCTTCTGACGAACCGTCGGCATGTCGTGGCGTGAACACGTCATAGACGGGGGTGCTCCGGAGCGGTCCGGCGCCCGTCGCTGGGAAATACTGGACCGGCAGGGCGGACCATGCGAGGGGAGCTGACGTGCACGGAACCGGGTCCGGCGGCGCAGGAGGCGCGGGTGAGGAGTTCCAGGAGTTCCTCGCGCTCGAACGCGAGCTCGCGGTCTTCCTCCGCCGTGCCCGGGCGTCCTCGGGAGAACTGGCCCGGGAGGTCCACCCGGAGCTCGAACCCGCCGCGTACGGACTGCTCGTGCGCCTGGAGGAGGCCGGTCAGCAGCGCGCCACCGACCTGGCAGGCTACTTCGGTGTCGGCAAGGCCACGATGAGCCGCCAGTTGCGCGCCATGGAGGACCTCGGTCTCGTGGACCGCGAGCCCGATCCGGCCGACGGGCGCGCCTTCCTGGTGCGCCTCACCTCCGGGGGACGCGACCGCTTCCGCCGGGTACGGGACGCCCGCCGTGCCCGGTACGTCCGCAAACTCGCCGACTGGGACCGTGCGGAGGTCGCGGAGCTGGCCAGGCTGCTGCACCAGCTCAACGCGGGGTCGGAGGGCTGACCGTCCGGGATGCTCAGAATTCGGCGAACACCGCCGTCGCGTCGTCGTGCGTCTTCCCGTGGCGTCGGCGTGTACGCCCCGCGTCCGCCGACTCCAGGGCGCGCACCCGGTCGACGAGGGCCTGCGCGCCCTCCTTGCGGAGCACGGCCAGGCACGCGGCCCAGTCGCCCTCGCCGAACCGATCGGTCCACCGGCTCGCGCCGTCGGTCAGCGCGGCGACTGCCCGGATCTCGCACCGCGGCACCGTGCCGGTGATCGCGCGCACCGCGACCGAGGGGTCGGCTGCGGCGGTGTAGAAGCCCCCTTCGGCGTTCCGGAGTGCGTCGGTCGCCGTGAGCGAGATGCGCACCCCGGGCGGCAGGCGGTCCAGCCGGTCGTCGAGCACCGCCCGCACGCTCCCGTCCCGGTGCTCCAGCAACAGCGTCGAGTCGGACAGCACCAGGTGCTCCACGAGGTCCGGGTCCCACCGGACCATCACGACCGTCGCCTGCGGAGTACGCGCGTGAGAAAGGTCACACCGGTCCGCATGTGCCTCTGCTGTGCGCCGGATGGACTCGGCGAGCACACCGGTGAGGGGTGTATCCCGTAGTGAAGCGGACAGTTCGGTCAGCAGTCCGCCCAGTCGCATGGTGAACCACGGCACTCCGTGCACACAGCCGTCGCCCCCGGTCGGCGGCGTCACGCCGTCCAGGACCACCAGGGTGCCGCCCTGTCCGCCCGTCGGTGCCGTGGCGCCCGCCCAGTCCTCGTTGGGCCGTCCGGGATCACCAGGAGCCGTCGCGAGTTCGATGCGCATGGGCCCAGTCTGCCCGACGCCTTCGCGGCTTCCATGTGGATGGACGGCGATTGGACGGTGCTGGCGGAGGGTGTCGCATTTCCCGCCGAATGGCCGGTCCGTGAAGCTGTGGGCGCGCATCCTGTCAAAGGCCGTGGCCCAGGTCCAACCGGCGCACCCGGTTCACATGTTCCCGTCGGTAACAAGAGTTGTTCGTCAACTCCGGAGTGTTGTTCACTCGTTCGGGTGGCGGAGTCATTGAAGCGCGCCTCCCTCCCAAATCCACTGGAATGGTCGGAACCCGTTCAGGGGTGGGGGCGCTCTCTGGCATGACCGACCGTCACCCGGCTTTCTGGGCGGATGAAACACGCGAGTCGAGTCAAGCGAGTCAAGATTGCGAGCACCGGTGCAGAAGAAGTCGCCTCGGGGCAAAGACGGTACGGCAAACGGGCGCCCGGTACGGGTGCGCCGTAGGCTGGTCGTCTCGGTGGCCGTGGTCGGCCTCGTCGTCCTCGGCACGGGAGCCCCGGCCGTCGTCGCCGCCTCCGCCGACCTGACCGAGTCCCAGCGCCTGGTCACCCTCGCGCAGCTCAACCAGCAGGCGGTCACCCTCGCCCAGTCGCTCGCCGACGAACGGGACCAGGTCACCTCCTACGTAGCGGCCGGCCGGGACGAGGCCTCCAAGGGCCTCTCCGACGAGCGCAGCGCCCGCGTCGACCGTCAGATCGACGAGATCCGCTCCGCCGCCCCCGCCGCCCTCGGCCGCGACCTCGCCACCGTGCCCTCCGTGCGCCGCACCGCGCTCACCGGCAAGGGCAGCGCCCTCGAAGCGCACAAGGCGTACACCGACGTCATCTCCAAGCTCCAGGGCGTCGCCGACGAGATCGCCGAGAAGACGCCCGCCCGGGCCGCCGAGGCGACGCGCGCGCCCGCCACTCTCGGCCGTGCCGTCGAACAGGCCTCGGCCACCCGCGGTCTGCTGCTCGCCGCCCTCGCCGTGCCGCGTGAGGAGACCGGCGGCACCTTCGACCCGGTCACCGGCGTCCGCAAGGAGGACGAGGACAGCGACACCGCCCGCGAGCGCAACGCGCTCAGCGCCGCCGCCCAGCAGGCCCGGGTCCGCGAACTGGCCGCGCTCGCCGACTTCGACCAGGCCGCCGGCAGCGCCGCCCGCGAATCCCTCGCGACCACCGTCTCGGGACCCGAGGTCACCGCCGCCGAGCGCACCCTCGGACGACTCACCGACCAGCCGGAACTCTCCAAGGAGGAACGGCGCACCGACCGCGATAAGACCGAGGCGGCACTCTCCGCCCGTATCGACCGCATGCGGGGGGTCGAGTCCTCCCTCGCCACCGCACAGGTCGCGCGGCTCGAAGCCCTGCGGGACGACGACGTCACCGCCCTGGAGATCCGCGTCGGATTCGTCGGGGTCTGCTTCCTCTTCGCGATCGGTGTCTCCACGGCCGTCGCCCGCACCCTCACCCGGCCCCTCGCCGTGCTGCGGATCGGCGCCGCCCGGCTCGCCGGCTCGTCCGCCCCGGAGACCGAGGAGCCGATCCGGTTCACCGGCCGCAACGACGAGTTCGCGCAGGTCGTCAGGTCCCTCAACACACTGCACGGCAAGCTGGCCGAGGCCGGCGAGCAGACCGGCAAGCTGACCGCCGAGCGCGGCCGGCTGATCGAGGCCCGCGAGAAGGTCGCCACCGAGCGCGCCGAACTCCGCGAGCGCACCACCGCGCTCACCGACGAGGTGGAGCGGCTGCGCAGGTCCGTCCAGCACACCTTCGTCAACCTCGCCCTGCGCAACCTCGGCCTGGTCGAACGGCAGCTCGGGATCATCGAGGGGCTGGAGAGCCGCGAGCAGGACCCTCAGCAGCTCTCCACCCTCTTCAAGCTCGACCACATGGCCACGGTCATCCGCCGCCACAGCGAGAACGTACTGGTCCTCGCCGGCACCGAGCACGGCCACCAGACGGCGGGACCGATCCCGCTGGAGGACGTGCTGCGCGCCGCCGTCAGCGAGATCGAGCCCTACGAGCGCGTCGACATCCAGGCCCTCCCGGCACACGCCCAGGTCGCCGGCTTCGCCGCGGACGACCTCAGCCACCTGGTCGCCGAACTCCTGGAGAACGCCACCTCCTTCTCCCCGGTGGACACCAAGGTGCGGCTCTCCGGCCGGCTCACGGACGACGGCGGGGTCGTTCTCACCGTGCAGGACGAGGGCACCGGTATGTCCGGCGCACGCCGTGCCGAGCTGAACGCCCGGCTCGCCGAACCCTCCTCGTACGACCCGGGGGACCGCGCGAACGTCGAGGGCGGCGGACTCGGCCTCCATGTGGCCGCGCTGCTCGCCCAGCGGCTGGGTGTCCGGATCGAGCTGAGGGAGCTGAAGCAGGGCGGTATGGCCGCGGTCGTCGTCCTGCCCGAGGCGATCATGCCCAGCACGTCCGAGGCCCCGGGGGCCTCCCAGGCCGTGAACGAGGCCGTGACCGCGGGCGAAGCGGTGACGGAGGCCACCGAGCCGGGCATGCGCGCCGAGGTGGCCGAGGCCGCTGCTGACGAGAGTGCGTTTGAAGGCGAAGCTGCTGCCGAAGCGGAAGCCGAGTTCGAGGCCGAAGCCGGGGTCGAGGCCGGGGTTCGCGACGAGGCCGTGTCCGTGACCGAGCACGGTGAGCCGGCCGACGCGGCAGCCACCGCCGCGTCCCACGACGCGGCAGCCACGCCGGAGGACGGATACGACGGCGGGCAGGACGACGAGCCGGAGGCCCCCGCGCCGGACGAGCGGATCGCGGCGGCCGTCGCCGGTCCCTACGCCATCGGGCCCGAGGCACACGAGCGCATCGTGGACGGCGAGGACGCCCGGACCGCCGCGGAGCCGGAGGTCGACGAGCCGACGTTCACCATGCGTCTGCCGCAGCCGGCACCGGAGCCCGAGGGGACGCCGGAGCCGGTGACGGGCCGGGAGGGGGTTCCGGCCGGGGACCCGGACACGGCACTGCCCGAGGAAACGGAAACCGGCAGTGGAACCGCTCGTATCCCCCACCAGATGTCCGCCGCGCACGAGCGCACGGGCGGCCACGACCTGGAGGAACTGCGCCGCCGGCTCGGCGGCTTCCACCAGGGCGCGAACGAAGGACGGCGCGACGCCGAGGCGGAGATCGCCGCACACGTCGACAGCGCCGGGCACGGCGGGACGGACCGTCCCGCGGACATGGACGGATCGGGGGAGACAGTCGAGGAGGCACGTAGTTGACCGCGACGGGCACATATGGACTGAGCAGCGAAGCACGAAACCTGCACTGGCTGTTGAAGAGCCTGGTGGAGGAGGTGTCAGGGCTGCTGTCCGTTGCCGTCGTCTCGTCGGACGGGCTGCTGCTGCTGTCCTCCGACCCGGAGCAGCGCGCCGCAGCAGCCAATGCCCCACGCCCCAAGGGACCCCGTGGATCGAGTGCCGATCTCGCCGCGGTCGTGTCCGGGATCGCCAGCCTCACCATGGGCGCGGCCGCACTGATCGACGGGGGAGCCGTCAAGCACACCCTGGTCGCCATGGACCAGGGCAATGTCTTCGTCATGTCGATCAGTGACGGCTCCCTGCTCGGCGTGCATGCCGCGGCGGACTGCGACATGGGGGTGGTGGCCTACCACATGGCGCTGTTCGTCGGCCGGGCCGGCCATGTCCTCACGCCCGAACTCCGCAGCGAACTGCGCCGGTCGCTGGAGCGCACCCGATGAGCGCGGCCGTCCCCGCCCTCCCCGTACGGGGCGTCGTCCTGCGCCGCCCGGCGCGTGTGCGCCCCTACTCCCTGTCCGGTGGCCGCCCGCGGGTCGTCAGGGTGTTGCTCGGCGACCCGGCCGCACCGAATCCGTTCCTCACCACCGGACACGCCCAGGACGCACCGGACCGCGCCCTGCTCGAACGGGTGCTGGACGGACTCCGGCGCCTCTGACGCCGTCGGGGCGGCCGCAGGACACGACCGCCGAGGACTCCCGGTGACTCACCGCGCGTCGGCGGGAGCGTGATCCGCCTGGGACCCCGAGGGGGAGTGCGGCGGCCGTTCCGGACGCGTGGCCGAAAAGCGGCCCGCCCTCGGCCGAGGGAACACGGAGGCTTGTGGGCCCGCCCGGGGGCCGCTGCAGGTGGAGCCCCTGAAGTCTCGTCAGCAGCGTGCACGCCGAGGGCCGCCGGATTCCACGGGGCCGGGGGTACGTACACGGGTTCCACGGCGGGAGGGCCCCCGCGCAGCGGAAACGCTCCTGACACCTCTTCACCTCGGCGGCGGGGATGCCGACCTCCCCGGACCCCGGACGTGATGCTCACACCATGGGGTGTGGCCGGCGTGGAGGTTGCGGGGCGCGGCGGGCCGGCCCGGTCATCCGTACCGCTGACGGCGGCACGTCCACCGGCGCGCCTGCGGGACCTCGGACCGTTTGCGGCGGGCCCTTACCCGGTCCACGGCCCCTCGCGTCCTAACCGGTCCACGGCCCTTTGCGTCTTCCTCGGTCCACCCGGCCCCCGCCTCTCACTTGGACCAAGGCCACTTGCGCCGCTCCCGCCCCTCCGGCACGTACACGTATTTCCAGCCGCGCGGGAGCCCCAGTCGTCTGGTGTGCCCGGCCGGGACGCGTTCGTAGGTGTGCACGGTCGGCGGACCTCCGGCATCGTCGGGGACGGGGACCTCGTACCAGCGCGGCGGCTGGCCGGTGGGCCCGACCAGGACCTGCAGGGTGCGGCCGTCCAGGGGGCCGCCGACGAACGGCGTGTTCTCGCTTCTCACCCCTCCAGTCTCACAGGAGGCGTTCCGCCTCGCCGACCACGCCCAGCACCCGGCGGGCGAGCCGCGCGGCGGCCCCGTCGGGCTGTTCCGTGCCGAGCGCCGCCCGCAGGATCTCCGCGGCCTGCGGATCCGTCGCCGCGGTCGCGGTGAGCAGCGCGACCAGATGGTCGACGAGCCAGTCGCGGAGCTCGTCGCGCGGCGGCTGCTTGTCCTCGTCGAGCCAGATCAGCGACGCGGCCTCGACCGCCGCGATCCAGGTCCTGACCATGAGCCGCAGCCGCGGGCCCGGATCGGGCACCTCCAGGTGGACGAGGATCTGCTCGGCACCGGCCCGCCGCACCTCGTCGACGATCGCGGTGGTCCGGGAGGTGTCGGCGACACTGCCGCCCTGGAGCAGCGCGCTGAACCCGGTGTCGTGCTGGTCCACGAACTCCAGGTACCGGTCCAGGGCACGGGCGAGACGCAGGGTCAGCGGCCCGGACTGCGGTTCGGCGAAGCACAGCTCCAGCTCGTCCGCGGCGGAGCGGAGCGCCGCCTCGTACAGCTGCTGCTTGCCGCCGGGGAAGTAGCGGTACACCAGGGGCCGGGAGACCCCGGCCGCCTCGGCGACGTCGTCCAGCGACACGTCCTCCGGTGCTCGTTGCGCGAACAGCGTGAGGGCGGCGCCGAGCAGCTGCACACGCCGCTCCTCGACGCTGAGCCTGCGGTAGGCGCGGGTGTCGGCCGGCGGCGTCGGGGTCATGCTCCGCAGCGTAACCCCATCGCCACGCGTCGGGTCCGGCCGTTCACGGTGTCAGGCCAGCAGCCCCGAGCTCTTCCACAGCCGGCGCCCGACTCCCTGGAGGACGCCGATGTCGTCGAGGAAGTCGGTGAGCCGCTTCGCGCCGGTCTGCATGACCTCGCGGCGGTGGCCGCTGGCCCTGACCTGGGCGACCGCCTCCCGGCGGTCGAGGCCGACGTTCGTGTAGACGTCGGGGCTCACGAAGCAGGCGGAGAAGACCCGCGCCGCCTCGCCGCAGCTGATACGGGTCAACTCGGCTTCCCAGCGGGGGCAGGTGACCATCTGGCGGCGCAGCTCCTCGCGGGCGTACCGCACGTGCCGGGCCTCCTCCACGACGTGGATGCGGGTCACCCCGCGCACCAGGTTCTGGACCCGCTCGTCCGGGAACGTCAGCCGCTGCATCCAGTCGAGGATCTCCTCGCCGAGCAGCGTGGCCGCGAAGGAGCCGGGAGTGGTGGAGACCGTCTTCAGGACCCGTGCGAGATTGTGGTAGACCCGGGGCACCTGGTAGGCGGGGGTGCCGCCCCTCCGGATCAGCCGGGCGAACATCATGGAGTGCCGGCACTCGTCGGCGATCTCGGTCAGCGCGTACCGGACGTGGTTGCTGGTGACCGGTTTGTCGTAGATGTGCCGGACGAGCAGCTGCATGAGGATGATCTCGAACCAGATGCCGAGCGAGGCGAGCGACGCGGCCTCGTGGCGGGCCAGTTCCATCCGTTGTTCCTCGGACATCCGCCGCCACAGCGGGGTGTCGTACAGCGAGACCAGCTCCGGCGGCCAGAACCACTTGCCCTCCTCGAACGGCGCGTCCCAGTCCAGTTCCCGGTCCGGGTCGAAGGAGTGCTTGGCGGAGGACTCGAGCAGCCGCTCGGCGACCTGCTCGCGGTCCCGGAGCGGGCCGAGTGCGTCCCGGAGGATGCCTCGTTCGATCTCGGTCGTCATGCTGAAGACACCTCATGTCGCTCGCCGGACATCTCGCTTACTCTTATGAGACTGCCTGTCAGTAAGAGCGTCAATCCCCTGTTTACGACTTGTTGACCCGGCGTCTACTACGTGTGAGCCTGCGCAGTATGCCGACGCACGAGCTGTACGCCAATCCCGTGGCCGAGCCCCACTGGCAGGTACCCGCCTCCGGCTCCGCCCGCTTCAGCTGGGAGTACGACGACGGGCGCGAACGCCTCCTCGCCCTCTACCGGAAGGGCAAGGACAAGCAGTGGGACGGCGCCACCCGGATCGACTGGGACCTGGAAGTCGACCCGTACGACCCGCTCGGCACCCCCGACGAGGCCCTGAGTCTCCACGGCACCCGCCACTGGGCCAAGATGACGGAGAAGGACAAGGGCGAGCTGCGCAGGCACTACACCTCCTGGCAGTTCAGCCAGTTCCTGCACGGTGAACAGGGCGCGATGGTGTGCGCCGCCCGCATCGTGGAGTCCGTGCCGGACCTCGACGCGAAGTTCTACTCCGCCACCCAGGTGATGGACGAGGCCCGTCACGCCGAGATCTACACCCGCTTCCTGCACGACAAGATCGGCATGCTCTATCCGATCAACGACAACCTCCGGACGCTGCTCGGCGACACCCTGCGCGACTCCCGCTGGGACATGCCCTACCTCGGCATGCAGGTGCTCATCGAGGGCCTGGCGCTCGCCGCGTTCGGGATGATCCGCGACACCACCGACAAACCGCTGCCCAAACAGATCCTGGCCTACGTCATGCAGGACGAGGCCCGCCACGTGGCGTTCGGACGCATGGCGCTGCGGGACTACTACCGGCAGCTCACCGACGCCGAACTCCGCGAGCGGGAGGAGTTCGTCATCGAGGGCTGCCACCTCATGCGCGACCGGCTGCGCGGCACGGAGGTCCTGGAGAACTTCGGCATCTCCAGGAAGGAGGCCGAGGAGTTCTCGGAACAGTCGGAGTTCCTGCACCTCTTCCGCAAGCTGCTGTTCAGCCGCATCGTCCCCTGCGTCAAGGACATCGGCCTGTGGGGCGAACGTCTCCAGAAGGCCTATCTCGCCATGGGTGTCTTCGACCTCGGCGACTCCGACCTCGACCTCCTGATGACCCAGGACGAGGAGATCGCCGAACAGCTCGACCGCGACCGCTTCGCGGCGGAGGAGGCCGCACGGGTCGCGGAGGTCGACGCCGCCATCGCGGAGGGCCGCGGGGAAGGTCCTGCGGGAAGTCCTGCGGACGGACACCCTCGACATCTACCTGACGGCCGTCAGGTAGCCGGAGGCGTCGGGCAGACGGGAGCCACGCGACCCGTCGGTGCCACCGGTCCGGCCGGCTCCGCCGGGAACGTCGTGCGGAACGTGAACGCATAGGGCGTCGGGCCGTGTTCGCGTACGTGGAGGAGGCGCCGCTCCGCCTCCTCCAGGGTCGGGCGGTGGCCGGCCGGGACCCACCACATGGTCGTCATGACCTCGTCCAGCCGTTCGAAGAACTCATAGCGGCGGGCCAGCATGTCGCGGTGCCGGCCCTGGTACATGAAGGCGCTGAGCGCATCGGCGTCACGCCACACCGACATGTTGACCATCATCCACTCGTCGCCGAACACCCGGAGGTCCTTCGCGTCGACCCCGTACGAGCTCGTCAGGCGCCACACGAAGCCGTCCGCATGCTCGGCGTCCGCGTTGACCGGGTCCAGTGCGTCGACGAAGGGCTTCAACTCATCGGAATCCAAGGGGTGCTTGAGCCGGGCGATATTCACCTGGGCGAGTTCGTGAGCGGTCATGGGCGCACGATAGCCCGGCCCGCTCCGCTGGTCTCGATTTTTTGTGCGAGGGTCAGCAGCAGGGGTTCGGTGCGGTGCGGTGCGACCACCTGGAGGCCCACCGGGCAACCGTCGGCGGTGAATCCCGCGGGCACCGAAAGTGCCGGATGCCCGCTGAGATTGAACGCCCAGGTGAGTGCCGTCGAATAGCAGTCACCCGGGCCCTCGTGGCCGTGCGGCCGGTTCGGGGTGGCCGGGGTGAGCAGCAGAGCCGTGCCCGCGAACAGGGCCGCGAGCCGGCGGTCGTTCTCGGCGCGCGTGTCCTCCGCCCGCTCCGCGTCACCGCTGCGCACCGCGCACCACGCGTCGCGGGGATCGAGCAGGGCGAACGGATCCGCCGGCTCCCCGAACCGTACGAGGCCCGCCTCCGCCCAGCGTTCCGCCGCGGCCCGCGCGACCGTCTCGACCTCGGGGTCGCACTGCGCGAAGCCGAGATCGGCGGACCACACCGCGGGCAGCGGGCCCGCCACTGCCTCCGGTTCCCGGCCCACCACGCACCGCAGATACGCCACCGCCTCCGCCGCCCCGCGCGCCAGCACCCCCGCGCTGGCCAGCCCCGTCCGGTCCGGGGAGGGCAGCAGCCCGTTCGTCGTCTTCAGCCCGAGCACCCCGCACCAGGCGGCGGGTATCCGCACCGAACCGGCACCGTCACTGCCCGTCGCCAGCGGCACCATGCCGGACGCCACGGCGACGGCCGAGCCCGCCGACGACCCTCCGGGGGTACGGTCCGCCCGGTACGGATTGACGGTGCGGCCGTGCGCGCCGCGCCCCCACGTCTGCCACTCCAGCTCCGGGCCCGGCACCGCCGTCGAACCTACCGGCACGCATCCCGCGGCCATCAGTCTTCGCGCGGCGAACGACCGGATCCCGCTCGGCCCTTTCACCGCGATCGGCATCCCCGCCAGCGGCAGCCGCTCACCGGCCCGCACCCGCCGGTCGATCTCCCGCGCCCGGTCCAGGGCTTCCTCCCGCCACACCTCGATGAACGCGCACAGCTCCCCGTCGAGCTGCTCGATACGACCGAGCGCCGCCGACACCGACTCGAGGGCACCCGCCCCGTCCCGTACCTCCGCAATATTCATGGACACCAGCTTCCCCCGCCCGCCGGGGCGCCGCACACCAGGGACTTTGCCGCCGCCGTCCGGGCATCGGCGGGTGCCCGGCAAGGCTCACTCCCGGGTTCCGGCCGGGGCTTGGGTGGTGATGGCCGGTGAGCTCCGGGTGCGGGCCGGGGCGCGGGCAGCGGGCGTGTGCCGTGTGCGGGTGGGCGGTCGAGCGCGGGGGGCGTTCGGGATTTCGGTGGGGGTGCGGGTGTCGGCCGGGGCGCCTGGGGAACGGGTGCCGCTCGGGTTCCGGGTGCGGGCCGGGGCGCCGGCTCCGGGTGGCTCATGGACTCCGGGCGACTTACGGGCTCCTGGGGCCTCCCGGGTCCCGGGTGCGAAAGCAGGAAGCGACGGCCGTACAGGAGGAGAGGGCCGTGCAGGGAGCGAGGGCCGGAGCGGAGGGGAGGGCCGTGGAGGAAGCGCAGGGCGCACCGGGAGCGAGGGGCGTCCGGGCAGGGTGGGGCGGGCAGGCGGCGAGGGGCGCCATGGCAGAGTGGGGCGCACCGGCGCCGACGGGCGGGCCGGCAGCGTCGTCCGGGCTCCGGCCCGGCCCCCGCCGTCCACCGCCAGAGCCGCCTCCATCACCGCCTTGGCGATCGGCGCCGCCTTGCCCCCGCCGCTGATGTCCGCACGCTGCGCGGCCGCGTCCTCCACGACCACCGCCACCGCCACCGTGGCCGTGGGGGCACCCGCGGGGCGTGCCCACGAGATGAACCAGGCATAGGGCGTGCCCTTGTTGCGGAACCCGTGCTGCGCGGTCCCGGTCTTGCCGCCGACCTGCACCCCGCGGATCGCCGCGTTGCCGCCCGTACCGTGCTCCACCACGTCCGTCATCATCCGCTGGAGCCGCAGTGCCGTCGCCGGACCCATCGCCATCCGGTACGGGCGCGGCCCGTTGTGGGTGACCGTGTCGCCGTCCGCCTGCGTGATCCGGTCCACGAGATACGGGCGCCTCAGCTCCCCGTGGTTGGCGACCGCCGACGCGACCATCGCCATCTGCAGCGGGGTGGCCCGTGTGTCGAACTGGCCGATGGAGGAGAGCGCCAGCTGGTCGGCGCTCATATCGGTGTCGAAGTTGGACTTCGCGACGCCGTAGGGGATGCGCAGGGCCGTGTCGTTGAAGCCGAACCGCTGCGCCGCCCGCACCATCCCCGGCCGGCCGACCCGTACCCCGAGGTGGGCCATCACGGTGTTGCACGACACCCGGATCGCGTCCGCCAGCGAGGCCTTCCGGCAGCCCCTCGCCCCGTCGGGCAGCCTGGTCCTGGTGCCCGGCAGCATGTACGGCGCCGGGGTGTCGGTCGGTTCGTCCACGTCCCGCACGAGCCCGGCGTCCAGCGCCGCGGCCGCCGTCACGATCTTGAACGTCGATCCGGGCGGATACGTCTCCCTGACAGCACGGTTGAGCATCGGCTGTGCGGTCGACGAGGTCAGTTCCGTCCACGCCTCGGCCACCGACCGGTCGTTCCCCGACAGCCGCCCGGGGTCGTACGACGGGCTGCTCACCAGCGCCAGGATCCGGCCCGTGGCCGGTTCCAGGGCGACCACGGCGCCGCGCCTGCCCTTGAGGCCCGTGTACGCGGCCCGCTGCACGGCATCCCTGATCGTGGTGACGACCCGGCCGCCGGGCTGCCGGCCGCGGGCCAGGCCGTCCCACGACGGGAACGGCACCAGCCGGGGGTCCGTACCGGCCAGCAGCGCGTCTTCGGCGTTCTCCAGGAACGACGTGCCGTACACCTGGGAGGCGTGCCCCGTGACCGGTGCGTACAGCGGGCCGTCGCGGTACGTCCGCTCGTAACGCAGCGGCTGCCGGGTGTCCTTGGAGGCGGTGACCGGCCGCCCGTCGACGATGATGGCACCGCGCGGCTGTGCGTAACGGGCGATCGTGGCACGGCGGTTGGCGGGGTTCGCATCGAGCGACCCGGCCTGGAGCAGCTGCACCCGCGCCGCGTTCGCCAGCAGCGCCACGAGCAGCACCAGCAGCAGTGCGGCCGCCCGCCGGATGTAGCGGGTCACCGCACGCCCTCGGCGACGGGCTCGAACGCGTCATGGCCGGCGGCCGGCTCCGGCCGGCGGGCCGAGTCGCTGAGCCGGATCAGCAGCGCCACGATGATCCAGTTCGTCACCACCGACGAACCGCCCTGCGCCAGGAACGGCATCGCCATGCCGGTCAGCGGGATCAGCCCGGTCACCCCGCCCGCGATGACGAACACCTGCAACGCCAGGATCGACGCGAGGCCGATCGCCAGCAGTCTCCCGAACGGGTCGCGCAGCGCCAGCCCCGCCCGGTAGCCCCGCGCCACCAGCAGCGCGTACAGCAGGAACACCGCAGACAGTCCCGACAGCCCCAGCTCCTCGCCCGCCGTGGCCAGGATGAAGTCGGACTTCGCGGCGAACCCGATCAGGATCGAGTGGCCGCGCCCCAGACCGGTCCCCGTCACCCCGCCCGCCGCGAAGGAGAACAACGACTGGGCGAGCTGTCCCGCCCCCCGCCCCTCCGCGATCCCGGCGAACGGGTCCGTCCAGTCCTCCACCCGCCCGTGCACATGCGGTTCCAGGGCACCGACCGCCGCCGCGCCCGCCGCCGCGAGCAGCAGTCCGACCGCGATCCAGCCGGTCCGGCCGGTCGCCACGTACAGCATGATCACGAACAGTCCGAAGAAGAGCAGGGAGGTCCCGAGGTCCCGTTCCAGCACCAGCACGCCCACGCTCAGCAGCCAGATCGCGACGATGGGCCCGAGTACCCGCCCGGTCGGCGACTGGAGCCGCCAGATCCGACGGCCCGTGTACGCGAGCGCGTTGCGGTTCGCTGCGAGGTACGCGGCGAAGAACACGGCCAGCAGGATCTTCGCGAACTCGCCCGGCTGGAACGAGAATCCGCCGAACCGGATCCAGATCCTCGCCCCGTTGACGGCGGGGAAGAAGATCGGCACGGTCATCAGCAGCAGGGCCGCGGTCATGGCCAGGTACGCGTACCCCTGGAGCAGCCGGTGGTCCCGCAACAGCAGCACCACCACGGTGAACAGGCCCACGCCGACCGTCGACCAGACCAACTGGGCGGGGGCGGCCTCAAGACGCGGAGTCTCCAGGTCCAGCCGGTAGATCAGGACCAGCCCGAGCCCGTTGAGCAGCACGGCGATCGGCAGCAGCAGCGGATCGGCGTAGGGTGCGCGCAGGCGTACGGCCAGGTGCGCGAGCAGCGCCAGCACCCCGAGCCCCGCCCCGTACCCGGCGGCACCCGGCGGAAGGGCGCCGTCGTGCGCCAGCCCGACGCCGATGTACCCGTACACCGCGATCAGCACCGCCCCCACGAGCAGCGCGAGTTCGACCCCGCGCCGCCTGGGCGGCACCACACCGCGCGGGGGCAGGGGTGCGTCCGGCGGCGTGGGGCTCATATCGGGCAAACGTATCAAGGAGTGGGTGGTTGCCTCCGGATATGCCGGGTCTGTGCTGGTACGCGTCCCGGCGGTGTCGCCGTCCGGTGGCAGGTGGGCGGCCGGGCAGCCAGGCGGCGGGCCGGGCGGCCAGGGTTCAGGCGGGCGCAGCGCGCCCTGGGGGATCGGTACCGTGCCGGTGCCGGCTCAGGGTTCGGCGCCGGAGGTCGTGCAGGCTACGCGCAGGGTGTCCACGTCAAGGGTCCGCGCAGGGCCACGGCCCAGACACCTGCGCCAGGGGTCCGCGCCAGGCATCGGTGCGGGACTGTGCGCAGGGGTCCGCCGCAGGCCCCGTCGCCGACGGATCGTCGGAGAAGCCCACGTACTCCGGCAGGGTCAGCCGGGCCACCGCCCCGCCGTCCGGGGCGTTGGAGAAGACCAGGTCCGCCCCGATCGCCGCCGTCTGGCCCACTGCGATCGTCAGCCCGAGGCCGTGGCCCTTGCCGCCGTCCGTACGGAAGCGCTGCGGCCCGTGGTCCAGCAGGTAGCGGGGAAACCCGGCCCCGTGGTCCCGTACGGTCACCACCGGCCCGTCCACCGTCACCATCACCGGCGCCTCACCGTGCGTATGGGCGTTGGTGATCAGATTGCCGAGCACCCGCTCCAGACGCCGCGCGTCGGTCTCCACACAGGCGTCCCGCACGACGACGAGCTCCGTGTCCGCCGTCGCTCCGCGCACCACGCGCCCGGCGAGCGGCGCCAGCGGCCGCACCTCCAGCTCGACCTGCTCGCTCCCCGTGTCCAGCCGGGAGATCTCCAGCAGGTCCTCGGTCAGTGCCCGCATGGCCCGCACCCGGTCCCGGACCATCTCGGCCGGACGCCCGGGCGGCAGCAGTTCGGCCGCGGCGTGCAGCCCGGTCAGCGGAGTGCGCAGCTCGTGCGCCACGTCCGCGGTGAACCGCTGCTCGCTCAGCAGCTTGCCCTGAAGGGTCGAGGCCATCGTGTCGAGTGCCCCGGCCACGATCGCGACCTCGTCCCGCGGCCGGGAACGCTTCTTTCGCAGCGGGTCGTCGACGCGCGCGTCGAGGTCGCCCTGACTGATCCGCCGCGCCACCTGGGCGGTCTGATGGAGCCGCCGGGTGACCCGGGTGACCGCGAACGAGCCGACGAGCAGCGTGGCGCCGATCGCCAGCACCGACGACCCGACGATGGCCCGGTCCAGGCGGGTGATCGTGGTGACGCTCTGGCTGTAGTCCACCGCGGCGGTGATCGCCCGCCCGTCGGCCGGTCCCGCCGCCCACATCGTCGGCCGCCCGTTCTGGTCGGCGACGACCGTGCCGCGGCGGCCGCTCAGCGCGAGGGTGCGCAGCCCGGCCGGCAGCCCGGGCGGATCGATGCCGCCGCCGCGCGGGAGCGGCTCACCGTCCTCGTAGGCCCGGGTGACCTCGGTGAGCCGGTCGAGGGCCTTCTTGCGCGCCTCGCCCACGGTCTGCCGGGTCACCGAGACGTGTACGAGCGCGCCCAGCAGCGCCGCGAGGGCACAGCACATGACCGTGATGAAGACCGCGGCCTTCCAGGTGAGGGTCGCGGTCCAGGCCGGGCGGCGGGGTCTCATCGGCCGCTCGGCGACGCGCTCGGTGACGGGGCGGGCGAGGAGGACGTGCCGTGCGTCGCATGCGTCGCCCCCGGGTTCGGCCGCAGGATCTCGTCCACCGTCGCCAGCATCGCGCGCTGCCGTTCGTCCCAGGACCAGGCGGTCCGGTACTCGTACCCGGGGATCCCGGCCGACACCGACCGCAGGATCAGGTCCCGGCCCGCCAGCTCGGCCTTCACCACCTGGTCGGACGTGGACATGATGCGCGTCAGCCGGCCCTTCTGCGGCATGTAGACCCGGACGGCGATCTGCTGCTCCGGCATCCTGACGGCGACGATCAGCTCGTCCCGCCCGTCGCCGGTGAGGTCCCGGTAGTACGGCGTCATCACCGGACAGGACTTCGGGTCGTCGGCGCAGGTGCGGAACTGCCGCACGGTTTCCGGGTACAGCGCGTCGGGCGCGTCGGTGTCGGCCGGCTGGGCCTCCGCCTCGGCCCGTACGACGGCGACGGGGTCCACCTTGTGGACGTTCTCGTCGGGAACCTTGATGCCCGGTACGCGCACGGTGTCCGTCTCCCCGTACCCGTACGGTGTCGCCGTGGGGCGTGGAAGATCGGGCCACAGCTGCACCGGACCCACGGCCGCGGCCGTCGCGCCCGCGCTGCGCAGCCCGCCCGGTTCGTCGCAGCCGGACAGCAGCACGACGGCGAGCACGACGGCACCGGCCGTGACCGCGCACGGCAGCACAGCGGGGTGGAGCGGGCCCAAGGCATTCCTCCGGACGATCGAGCGCTCCGCAAACCTTATGGGAGCCACCGTCCTCCGGCCCGTCCGGAGCCGCCGACGACACCCGGCGGGTCGGACGCGGTCCGGCGAGGCGGGCTGGGGCTTGGTGCGGTCCGGGCGGACACGTCCTGGGATGTCCTCGGGGCCGGCGGGTGGTCCGACCCGCGGGCCGGGGTTCGGTGCCCCCTTGAGCCCGCGACCCCGAGCCGAGCCGGTGACTCCGGCGCCGTGAGCCGGTCGGCCGCAGAGTCCGCAAGCCGGTGACTCCGTAAGCCGGTGATTCCGTAAGCCTGCGGTTCCGTGAGCCTGCGGTTCCGTGAGCCTGTGAGTCCGTTGGCCGGTGAACCCGTCAGCCGCTCGGTGCCTCAGCCGCTCGGTGCCTCAGCCGCTCGGCGCTCAGTCCGCCTGGCCCTCCATGAGCCGCGCCGCTTCCAGCCCGGCCCTGAGGTAGTCCACGAACGTCCGGTTGTGCAGTGCCCACGGCGACCTCCTCCGCCGGATCAGCCGGATCGCCTCGTCGGCCGGGCGTCCTCCGAGCATCAGGGTCTGCGCGACCACCAGCCCCGACCGGTTGTATCCGTGATGGCACCGTACGAGGACCCGGCGCCCCAGCCGGAGCGAACTGCTCGTGGTCTCCGCCAGGGCCATCACCTCTCCCAGGGCCGTGCCGGTGAGACGTGCGTCGGGGATCTCCAGCACATGGTGCTCGACACCGGGGGAGGGGCCGTGGCCGGGCCGCCGCAGCAGGCTCACGACCAGGTCGAACTCCTCCCGTACGACGACCCGTTCCGGTGCTCCCGCCGTACCGGCACGTTCGTGGCCGCCCATCCACAGTCCGGGGACGATCTCGTCCCACGAGCTGTCGGGCGTCGGCACGTCCCGACTCTTGTCGTGCGTCCGCACACGCCACCCCCTTCGGGTACGTCGTCCACGTTAGCCGGACGGTTGCCCCTCCGGGTGCTGTGCTGGTCCCATGGCTGCCATGGACGGAAGTGGGTGACACGGCCATGCCGGGACTTCGGGTCACACCCGTACGGCTGCGGGGCCCGGGTGCGCGGCAGCGGCTGTACGTCAGCCGGCCCGAGGACGGACTGAACGTCGCGTGGTACGACCGGCACACCCGGCGGATGAGCCTGCTCTACCCGGAACTGCGCGAGGCGGTCCTCGAAGCCCTCGCCCCCTTCGTCACCGGCGAGATCACCGTGGGCCCGCCCCCGGTACCGGACGCGGCCGAACTCCGTCGGCTGTCCCTCCATCCCGACGACGACCTCGCCCCCAACCGGCCGGGCGAGGCGCTTCTCGTCGCACTCGAACGCTTCCCGGCGGGTCCGCTGCACGGGCTCGGGCTCGGGCTCGGGCACCGGGGCGACCCGCGGCGTGCGGCGCTCGCCGCGCAGCAGTCGATCGGCGGGGAACTGGAGCGCCTGGAGTCGGGCGGCTGGCGGGTGCTGCATTCCGTACCGCTTCCGCTGCCGCTCGGGTACTCCGCGGGCCCGGGTGGCGTACGAGCGGCCCGACTCGTCAGCGGGGGTTCGCGGCGGACCCTGCCGGAGAACGGGGCGGGCGCAACGGCCGGCGACCGGTCGCGCGGTACGGGCGACGACAGGCCGGGTGCCACGGCTGGTGACCCGTCGGGGGTCCGGCCACGCGAATGGCCGCCCCGACTGCCGCGTGACCTGGTCGGCGGACCGCTGGACGTGTCCTTCGGCGGCCTTCCCACCGGCCTGCGTGTCGACCACCTGTTGATCGGCCCCGGGGGCGTCGTGGCCGTACGTACCCTGCCGACCGGCGCGCGGCGCGTACGGATCGCCGACCCGATGGTCGTCACCGGCCGGGGCCGGCCGGTTCCCGAACTCCGCTGGGTCCGCGGGATCGCCGCGCTGACCGGTCACGTCCTGGGCGTCGGCGTCATGCCGGTACTCGCCCTGGACGGCACGTCCCGGGTTTCCTGCCCCGGCGAACCGCCGAAGGACGTCCGCGTACTGCGCGGCGGCGGGGTCGCGGACGTCCTGTGGCGGCTCGGCGGTGTGCTCCGGCCCGAGGACGTCGAGGCCTTGTACGCGAGGGCGCGGGACCGCAGGACCTGGCTTCCGCAGCGGTAGGCGTACCGGCCGTCCGGGACGGCGGACCTGGGGGCCGGGGGACCTGGACGCCGGGCGGCGGGTGGGTCGGACGACGGACGGGCGCGGGGGACGGAAAAGGGGAGGGTGAGGCATCAGGGTGAGGCATCAGGGTGAGGCATCAGGGTGAGGCATCAGGGTGAGGCATCAGGGTGAGGCATCAGGGTGAGGCATCAGGGTGAGGCGTCAGAGGGAGTCGCCCCAACCGGCCTGGATCATGGTCTGGAACGCCCAGGTCCCGCCCCGCCGCACGAGCACGTCGGCGTAGTGCAGCCGCCGCGACTCACCGCCCGCGGTCATGACGGAGTCCGTGAACACCACCGCCATCGCGGGGCTGAGGAACACCGGCGTACGGGTCGACTCGAAGGAGATCTCCTCGCCTCCTTCGCCCATCACCTGGGTCATCGTCTCGATGAACTGTTTCCGGTCCCACTGGGCCGTACGGCCGTCGCCGGAGGAGTCGTCGCTGACCAGATTGAGCGGGAAGACCGCCATGTCGGCCATCCGCTCGACCTCGCGACGGGCGCCGGCGGCGTCGTACTCGGCGAACCAGGCGTCGAGGCTCGCCCGGTCCTCGGCGCTGGGGGTGAATCCGGTGTCGGGCAGTACGGTCACGAGGCCTCCTGGTCGTTGCGGTCGGCACGATCGCCCTCTGTTAGTCAAACTTGACTACGTGCGGGGACAGGGAATGTATCCCGCGCATTCCATGTAGTCAAACTTGATTACTGAAGATCGTCGCGAAGCCGGAGAACCGTCACGAACGCATGCCGCGTCGTCTGCTGTCCCACCTCGACCACCAGCTCCGGCGCCACCCGTCGATAGGTGATCTCGCCGAGTCCGTGAGCCGTGGCCGTTCCCTCGCCCTCCGCGGGAACCCGCGCGAGCGCGGCCCCCACCGGCCCGCGAAGGGAAGGGCCCAGCGGACTCGACACCACGGGGGTGTCGTCGTCGCCCGCCACCACCAGCACCAGCGCGGCCGGCCGAAGGACCCCGCCCGTGTAGCCGACGACCACCGCGTCCCGCGACTGCGTGTGCCGCAGCTTCCGCCAGGCCCGCACACCGCCCCGGTACGGCTGGCCGACGCGCTTCATCACGAGCCCCTCGACACCGGTGGCGGGCAGCGCGTCGAACCAGACGAGCGCCTGCTCCCGGTCCGTGGTCATCGGAACCGGCTGGATCGGCGGGCCGAGCGGTGAGACCAGCTCCACGAGCCGCGCGCGCCGCTGCGCGTAGGACTGCCCGCGCAGATCCTCGCCCTCGTCGGCCAGCAGATCGAACGCCGCGTACGAAGCGGGCAGCCGCCGCGCCAGGCTCGGCGCGCGGGACGCGGTGGCCGCGGCGCGGCGCTGGACCGCGGCGAAGTCCGTACGCCCCTCCGTCCACACCACGATCTCGCCGTCCAGCACCGTACCCGGGGGCAGCGCCTCCGCCGCCGCCACCAGGTCAGGGAACGCCTTCGACACCAGCCGCCCCGACCGTGCCTGCAGCGTCACGCCCTCCGCATCCCGGAAGACCACGACGCGGTGCCCGTCGAACTTCGGCTCGTACGCCCAGTCGTCACCCGGCGGCAGTTCGGCGACCGACTCGGCGAGCGCCACGCGGAGCGGAGGCCGCAGCGGCGGCCGGGGCGGGGTCACGGCAGCGGCCTGCCGCGCGCGGGGTCGGTCAGTGGCTCCAGCAGCTCCCCGTGCCGCGCGAGGCGCTCCGCGACGTCCCCGGCCAGGAACACCAGCTCGGCGGGATCCCGGCAGCCCTCCACCTCGTCCCAGGTCACCGGCGCGGACACGGCCGGCTTCTGCCTGGCGCGCAGGGTGTACGGCGTGGCCGTCGTCTTCATCGCCGCGTTCTGGCTGTGGTCGACGAAGACCTTGCCCGGACGCAGCGCGCGGGTCATGCGGTGCAGCGCCAGGTCCGGAAGGGCCTTCTGCATCTCCACGGCCAGGCCCTTCGCGTACGCGGACACCCGCTCCGACGGGGTGGGCTCCACCGGCACCAGCAGATGCAGTCCCTTCGAGCCCGACGTCTTCGCGAACACCTCGAAGCCGTCGGCCTCCAGCCGCTCCCGCAGCCGGCACGCCACCTCGCAGCACTGCACGACGGTGGCGGGCGGGCCCGGATCGAGGTCGAAGACCATGCGGTCGGCGACGGCGGGAGAGTCGGCCTGCCACTGGTGGGTGTGGAACTCCACGACCAGGTTGGCGGCCCACACCAGCGACGGCAGGTCATCGATCACCACCTGTCGCGCCCCGGGGTCCTCCGACCTCCGCACCGGCGCCGTCCTCACCCATGCGGGCGTGCCCGGCGGCGGGTTCTTGGTGAAGAACAGCTGCCCCTCCGGACCGTCCGGATAGCGCAGGAACGACACGGCCCGGTTCCTCAAGTGCGGCAGCAGCGCGTCCGCGGTCGTCGCGTAGTAGTGCAGCACCTCGCCCTTGGTGGTTCCGGTCGCCGGATACAGCACCTTGTCCAGGTTGCTGAGCGCCAGTCGCCGCCCCTCCACCTCCGTGATCGGCGTCATACGATGAGAATCCCATGAAACCGGGCGAAAGGGGCAAACCGTGCGATCCATCTGGAACGGGGCGATCGCTTTCGGGCTGGTGTCCATCCCGATCAAGCTGGTGAACGCGACGGAGAGCCACTCGATCTCGTTCCGCCAGGTCCACGCGAAGGACAGCGGCCGCATCCGGTACCGCAAGGTCTGCGAACTCGACGGCGAGGAGGTCCCCGCCGACGAGATCACCAAGGCCTACGAGGACGCCGACGGCTCCCTGATCCCGATCACCGACGAGGACCTCCAGCAGCTCCCGCTGCCCACGGCCAAGACCGTCGAGATCGTCGCCTTCGTCCCCGCGGACAGCATCGACCCCCTCCAGATCGACACCGCCTACTACCTCGCAGCCAACGGCGTGCCGGCCGCCAAGCCCTACACCCTGCTGAGGGAGGCCCTGAAACGCAGCCGCAAGGTCGCCATCGCCAAGTTCGCCCTGCGCGGCCGGGAGCGCCTGGGCATGCTCCGCGTCGTCGACGAGGTCATCGCCATGCACGGCCTTCTGTGGCCCGACGAGATCCGTGCCCCCGAAGGAGTCGCCCCCGACACCTCCGTCACCGTCCGCGACGCCGAACTCGACCTGGCCGAAGCCCTCATGGACACCCTGGGGGAAGTCGGCATCGACACCCTCCACGACGACTACCGCGAAGCCCTCGAGTCCCTCATCGCCGCGAAGGCCGAGGGCGTCACCCCCGAGGTGGAGGCCCCGCCCGCCGCGACCGGCCGCGTCATCGACCTCATGGCCGCCCTGGAGAAGAGCGTCTCGGCGGCCAGACAGTCCCGCGGTGAGGAACCCGCGGAGGTCACCCCGCTGCCCGCACGCAAACAGGCGACCGGGAAAGCGGCGGCGTCCCCGAAATCCACCAGCGCGAGGAAGTCCACGTCCCGGACGGCGAAGAAGGCAGCCGAAGCCAAGAAGTCCACGACGAAGAAGGCCGCGGCGAAGAAGACCACGACGGCCAAGACCACGGCCGAATCCACAGGCAAATCAACGACGAAGAAGGCCGCCCCACGCAAACGAGCCTCGGCCTGACGGACTTGCCCGCCGTGCCCTCGCCTCTGATGCGGCCACGAGGGGCCGAATCTAGACTGGCGATGCGTGGAACGCCCGGTTGAACCCGAATGAACTTGAATGGACCCGATCGAAGGAGATGCCGACCATGTCCAAGCGAGGCAACAAGCGACGCGCCCGGAAGAAGAGAAAAGCGAACCACGGCAAGCGCCCCAACGCCTGAGCTGCCGGCCCGCCGGCCGGCCCACTCACAAAAGTGCCTCCTTCTCGGCCCGTTCCCGGCGGGTGAAGGAGGCACTGCGCTGTTCCCGGCCGCCCGGCCGACGCTCCCGCCCACATTCCGCGATGGTGATGCGACCACCTGATTCTGCGTCACTTTCTCGTGGGCGGCGTGGGCAGCGGACCGCAGGACCGGACCGGCACACCGGTCACGGAGGCCGGCCGAGGATTCCCAATTCGTGGCCCTGCGCCATGGGGATTACTGTGGAGCCATAAGAGCAGGCGTCGTCCTACCCCTCACCTGGGTGACGAAAGAGGCCGCACACGATCTCGTCGCCACCGCCTGAAGTGGCGCGGGGGTATGCCGCGGGTCCCGCAGAACGCAGGCCATGCGCCGGGACTCGGCACGCTCGGCCCCGAAGTGGATCGGAACACATTCCGTGTCGGTGCGTCGCGCGCGTCCGCCCATGCGAATTCACGGCGCGCGAGCGTCTCCGGGTCCGGGATATCGCCGGAATATCGCTGACGGACGACGCCTGGCAGTCGGGCACCACACCGACCGCCCCCGACGAAAGGGAAGGCCGTGCGAACGAAGACCAACCGAGTACGCCGCATCTGCGCTGCCGCATGTGCGGCCCCTCTGCTGGTGCTCACCGGCGCAGTCGGCGCCGGTGCGGCGACACCGTCAGGCGCCTCACAGCTCGCTCGCCCCGGCGTCGTCCAGCAGAGCTCTGCGGGCGAGATCCTGCAGTTGGTCAACGCGGAGCGTGAGAAGGCCGGTTGCCCGGCCCTCCAGGAGAACGCACAGCTCACCGCGGCCGCCAAGGCCCATGCGGACGACATGGCCAAGAACAACCTGACCGGTCACACCGGGTCCGACGGATCGAGCGCGACGCAGCGGATCGAGAAGGCCGGCTACACCAATTGGCGCAGCCTGGCCGAGAACGTCTCCGGCCCCGGCTACGCCTCGTCGAAGGCCCACGTCGAAGGCTGGCTGAACAGCCCCGACCACAAGAAGGACATGCTGAACTGCAACTACAAGGACACAGGCGTAGCCGTGTCCGGTGACTACGCGGTCCAGGTCTTCGCAACGCCTTGGTGATCGAGGCCGCCGCCGGCAACCGGACCTCCACCAGCGAGCGTCGAGGGCCCGGCCGGCGCCGCGTGCAGGTCGACCTGCCACTCGCTCGCGACACCTATTGGGCGCCCACCCCGTGAGGCCGCGCCGCTGCTCGGCCGGGAGGCGTGACCGGGTACCGCACGCCGAACCACTGCTCGGCGCCGTACTCCTCGAACCGCTCCACCTCGGTGAACCCCAGCTTCGCCGCGAGGCGCATCGCGCGGTCGTTGGCGGTCTGGGTGCAGAGCACCACCGGCTCGCCGGGAAGCGCGTCGGCGAACCAGTCGATTGCTGCTGCGCGGAACCCCGGCGCGCAGCAGCCGGGCGCGGACATCCCGCCTGAACGGCAGCGGGCCGCACGGGAACACCGTGGCGTTCTCGGCCGGTTCGATGCCGTCGAGGTTCATCAGGCCCTCGCGGGCATCGGGTTCCTCCGGGCCGGGGCGCTCGTACCAGAAGACCGCGCGGGAGCCCGGCAGTCGCCCGGCCAGCTCGCGCGTCTCGGTGCGCAGGGCGTGCTCTGCGGGGGAGCGGTCGGCGTGCAGGACCAGCACCGGACGAGTGGCACCGAGGGCCGTGGGATGGGCCAGGATGCTGGTCAGATGTCCGGGCGGGTGTCCGGATCGTCGAGCAGGGCGGTCGCGAATCCGGCGATCGAGCCGGCCAGCGCACGGCGCTGTGCTCCGCTTGCCTGGTGTGTAGCAGGCACCGGACCGCGTTTCGGGGCTGTTGCGCGGCGCTGGGCGAAGAGGGGCCGAACGGCCCCATCGGTTCGGGTACATCGGCCCCGCAACGCACTTCGCCGCGGGGCCGCACGGCACCGGGGCGACCTCCTGTCGGCCCTGTCCGCCGCGGTCCTCTCCGGGGGAGTGCCCGACGCGACCGCCGGGCCCCCGAAAGCGTCGCGCCGAGGGGAACGAGCCCGGGCGGGCAAACTGGTCGCGGCGCCACTGCGGGGTGGCCGGCCTGCCGCCGGTCGCGCGAGCCACGAGTGCCGACAGCAGGGCAGCGCACCGAGTCCGGGCGTCGAACGGTGCCACCGCGGAGTACCGCCGACCGAGCTCTGGGACGTGATCCTCCTTTGGCCGAAGGATCTGGGGGACAGCCGGGACCCTGGTCTGCCGTGAGATGCCGGATGTCCCGTGGCAGACCGTCTGCCGGCACAGCCGGCCGGTACCGCTCGCCGGTCCAAGGGCCGGGCAGCGGCAGACAACGCATTTTGCGCCGACCGGAGTCGGGGGCGTCCGGACGCCGCCGTTCCTTTCGGCCGTTCCCGGTTGGGGCCTATCGGTCCCCTACCGGGGACCTGCGGTCTCTGCACCGTGCCGCTGTCCCGCCACCAGGCTGTGGCCGGAACCCCGATTCAGGAGGTGGACGCCATGTCCCGCACCGTCACCGTGGGCCTCGACGGCTCGTCCGAGAGCCGTGCCGCCGCCGAGTGGGCGGCCCGAGAGGCGAAGCTGCGCGGCCTGCCGCTGCGGCTGGTGCACGTCTGGGAGCCCGTCCCGGAACCCGTCGCGCAGGCCCCGCTCCCGGGTGCCGGGACACAGCAGCACTGGAAGGAGCGGATTCCGCGCGAGGCGGCTGAGGGACTGCGCCTGCGCCACCCCGGCGTGCACGTGGACGTGGAGCAGATTCCCGGCAGGCCGGTGGACGTACTGACGCAGGAGGGGCAGGCGGCGAAGGGCACCGAGCTGCTGGTCCTCGGCTCGCGCGGGCTGAGCGGCATCGGGGGATTCCTCGTCGGTTCTGTCGGCATGTCCGTGATCGCGCACACCGACACCCCCGTGGTCCTGGTACGGGCCGGGGAGCAGGCCGCCGACGAGCACGAGGCGGATCCGGCGGGCATCCCGTCCGCCGCCACCGCGTACCGGCCCGTGGTGCTCGGCCTCGACACCGGGCATCCCCATGACGCGGTGATCGCTTTCGCCTTCGAGGAGGCCGCCCGCCGGGGCACCGTACTGAAGGCCGTGCACGGCTGGATCCTGCCGCCGTACTACGCCTACGGCCTGCCCGTAGACCTCGAACTCAACGCCGAACTGGGCCGGCAGGAGGCCGCCGCCCTGGCCAAGGTTCTGCGCCCCTGGCGGGAGAAGTACCCGGACGTCGAGGTCGTCGAGGAGTCCCGCCCCGGCAGCCCCGCCGACCGCGTCATCGGCGCCTCCCGCGAGGCATCCCTGGTCGTCGTCGGCCGCCGGATCCGCCGCAGCCCGTTCGGTGCCCACATCGGGCCCGTCACGCACGCGGTGCTGCACCACGCCACCGCCCCTGTCGCCGTCGTCGCGCACGACTGAGCGCACCACGGGAGGGAGTGGAGATCATGAACGCACCGGTCGAACGAGCCCTGTCCGGGCCCCTGGTCGTGGGCGTGGACGGTTCCGAGCCGAGCTTGCGAGCCGTCGACTGGGCGTCCGACGAGGCCGCGCTGCGCGGGGTGCCGCTGCGGGTGGTGTTCGCCTGCCTGTGGGAGCGGTACGAGGGCGCCGCACTCGCCCGGGACGTCGGCAGGCCGGCCGCGTCGCTGCCCTTGGCCCAGGACGTCGTCGGCGCCGCTGCTCGGCGGGCACGCGCCCGGCACCCCGACCTGAACGTGACCGCCGACGTGGTGTTCGAGGAGCCGGAGTACGTCCTTGTGCGCGAGGGACGGAACGCGTCCGCGCTGGTGGTGGGCACCCGCGGCCGCAGCGGCATCGCCGAGCTGCTGCTCGGCTCCGTCAGTCTGGCCGTCGCCGCCCACGCCGACTGCCCGGTGATCGTGCTGCGCGGCAGCCACGACAACCAGGCGACGCCCCCGGTGCGCGGTCGTGTCGTCGTGGGCGTCGGCGACGACGCGAAGGAGTCGGCGGCCGTGCGCTTCGCCGTCGAGGAGGCCCGCCGACGCGGCGTGCCTCTGGAAGCCGTACGGGCCTGGCGGTGCCCCGCGCACGACACCACCGGCCACCCTCACCCGGACTTCGTCCGGGCGTACCCCGAGCCGGGCGGTGAGCCCGCACGCCTGTACGAGGAGAAGGCGGCCGGGGAACTGGAGGCGGCGCTGCAGGCCGTCCCGGCGGACATCGAGGTGCGCCGGCGCACCGTCGAGGGCCACGCCCGCCGGGTTCTGGTCGACGCCTCGCACGAGGCCGACCTGCTGGTGGTCGGTGCCCGGTGTCGCGAAGGGCACTTCGGGCTCCAGCTCGGACGTGTCGCCCACGCGGCACTGCACTACTCCGCCTGCCCGGTCGCCGTCGTACCGCACCGGGAGCACGACGCCTGACCGGTGTGTCAAAGGCCCGCCGCGTGATCAGGGACGTACGTCTGCAGATCGCGCGGCGGGCGCTCGTAGCCGGTCGACGGCGGCCGTGCCGGCAGATCGAGCACCGATGGCGGCACCTCGTGGTACGGCACGGAGTCCAGCAGGTGGGCGATCATGTTCAGCCGGGCACGGCGCTTGTCATCGCTCTCCACGACGAACCACGGTGCCTCCACGATGTCGGTGTGCACCAGCATCTCGTCCTTGGCCCGCGAGTACGCCTCCCAGCGCGTGATCGACTCCAGGTCGACCGGGGACAGCTTCCAACGCCGCAGGGGATCCGCCAGCCGACGCCGGAAGCGCTCCTGCTGCTCGGCGTCGCTCACCGAGAACCAGTACTTGCGCAGCAGAATCCCGTCCTCCACCAGCATCCGCTCGAAGATCGGGCACTGCCGCAGGAAGAGCTGGTGCTCCTCCTTGGTGCAGAAGCCCATCACATGCTCGACCCCCGCCCGGTTGTACCAGGACCGGTCGAACAGCACGATCTCCCCGGCCGCCGGCAGATGCTCCACATACCGCTGGAAGTACCACTGGGTGCGCTCGCGCTCGGTGGGCTTCGGCAGCGCCGCGATCCGGGCGATGCGCGGGTTGAGGTACTCGGCGACCCGCTTGATGGTGCCGCCCTTGCCCGCCGCGTCCCGCCCCTCGAAGACAACGACCAGCCGGGCACCCTCGGCGCGCACCCACTCCTGCAGTTTCACCAGCTCCGTCTGCAGCCGCAGCAGCTCGCGCTCGTATGCCGCGACCGGCACCTTCGCCACCTTCTTGCCGGCCATGCCGTCCCTCCAACACCCGACGACCTGCGTCACTTGCTTCGACGTCACTACTGCTGCCCCGGTCCGGGGCCGGGACAGCACCGTACTGACCGGCAGGAGGGAGCGCACCCGGACGTGCACCGCCAGGCCACGGGCCGGCGCGGTCGTCGCCTTCGAGGCCGACGCCGTCGACGCGGCCCGGCACTCCGGCTGGAGCGTTGTCGTCACGGGCTCGGCCACGGTGGTGACCGACTCTGCCGAGCGCGAGGGCCTGGACCGCACCGGCCCGGTCTCCCGGGTGCCCGCGCCGCGGGAGGTCTTCGTCCGTGGCGAGCCCGAGCTGGTCACCGGGCGTGAGCTCGCGTGGACCTCACCGTCCGAACGTCGCTTCCCGTTCCTCCGCGCCGGCCCGCTCCCGGGGCCGTAGGGCCCGACGGGTCGGGCCCTACGGCGTGCGGACGGGTTCGGTCGGCCTCTGCCCGCAGCGTCCGCGGACCATGAGCATCTCTCATGGAGCCGCCGCGGTGTCGACGTCCGGCCGGGCGGCGAACCCGCCACCACCCTTGGCATCCGGGGGGTGGATGGCACCCGTGCACCGAACAGAACGGAACAGGAAGGAAGAGGACAATGACTGACGGTTACGTGGTCGTCGGAGTGGACGGTTCGCCGGCCGCCGTACGGGCACTGGACTGGGCCGCCGAGGACGCGGTGCGCCGCGGCACCACGTTGCGGATCGTGTACGCCGTGGCCGACCGTGACGAAGCGGGGCCGGTTCTGGCGTCGGCCGCCGCACGGGTCCGCGAGCGGCATCCCGGCCTGCCGGTGGAGAGCAGGGCCGTGGAGGGCGGCGCCGTGGGTGCGCTGGCCGAGGAGAGCGCGGGGGCGGCTCTCACTGTCGTGGGCACCCGGGGACTCGGCACTGTCACCGGTCTGCTGGCCGGCTCGGTGAGCTGGCGCCTGGCCGCGCGCGTGCACGGTCCGCTGGTGATCGCCCGCGGCGACCACCCCTGCGGCGGGAATCGCGAGGTGCTGCTCGGCCTGGAGAGCGACGCCGACGAGGCCGCGGCCGCCTATGCCTTCCAGGAGGCGGCGCGGCGCGGGGCCCGGCTGCGTGTCCTGCAATGCTCGACGCACCGGCACCTCACCCCCGAACCGTCCTCGCTGGCGGCCGCGACGAGCTCCGGCCAGGAGCGCCGGTCCCGCAACGACCGGGTGGAGGAAGCCGTTCCGCGGATCGGCATCGCCGGGCTGCGCGAGGAGTACCCCGAGGTGGAGGTCGACAGCCGCACGGTCCGCACCAGTCCGGCCCATGCCCTGCTGTCGGGGACGCGCGAGGCCGGCGTCGTGGTCATCGGGACCCGGCAGCGCGCGGGCCGGCTCGGTCCACCGCTGGGCGCGGTCGCGCAGGTCCTGTTGCAGCACGCCCACTGCGCTGTGGCGCTGGTGCCGGCGAACCGAGGACGAGCCCAGCGGTGAGACGGATGGCCCGGTCGGCCCTGTCGGGGATCCGGGCGGACAGGGAAGGGTGGGGAGGCACGGACCCGTATGCACCTCCGACCGAACCCGACCCGGAAGGGAATCCAGGATGTCCGTCGACACACAGCAGGCCTCCGCCTCACTCACCGACGACGAACTGAGGACGCTGGACGCCCACTGGCGCGCCGCGAACTACCTGTCCGTCGGCCAGATCTACCTCATGGCCAACCCCCTGCTGACCGAGCCGCTGCGCCCGGAGCACGTCAAGCCGCGGCTGCTCGGCCACTGGGGCACCTCACCGGGCCTGAACCTCGTGTACACCCACCTCAACCGTGTCATCAGGACTCGTGACCTGGACGCCCTGTGCATCTGGGGACCCGGGCACGGCGGTCCCGCGGTGGTCGCCGGCTCCTGGCTGGAAGGCTCGTACACCGAGACGTATCCCGACGTCACCCGGGACGCGGCCGGCATGGCCCGGCTGTTCAGGCAGTTCTCGTTCCCCGGCGGTGTCCCCAGCCATGTGGCGCCCGAGACACCCGGTTCGATCCACGAGGGCGGCGAACTCGGCTACTCCCTCTCGCACGCCTACGGCGCCGCCCTGGACAACCCCGGTCTGGTCGTGGCCTGTGTGATCGGCGACGGCGAGGCCGAGACGGGGCCGCTGGCGGCGTCCTGGCACTCCAACAAGTTTCTCGACCCCGTCCACGACGGGGCCGTCCTGCCGATCCTGCACCTCAACGGCTACAAGATCGCCAACCCGACGGTCCTGGCCAGGCTCCCCGAGCCCGAACTCGACGAACTGCTCCGGGGCTACGGCCACGACCCGATCCACGTCTCCGGCGACGACCCGGCCGTCGTCCACCGTGCGATGGCGCAGGCCATGGACACCGCACTGGACCGCATCGCCGCGTTCCAGCGCGCCGCCCGCGAGGACGGCGCCGGCGAGCGCCCCCGCTGGCCGCTGATCGTGCTGCGCACCCCGAAAGGCTGGACGGGACCCGCGGAGGTCGACGGGCTGCCGGTGGAGGGCACATGGCGCTCGCACCAGGTCCCGCTGTCCGCCGTCCGGGACAACCCCGACCACCTGCGGCAGCTGGAGGCGTGGCTGCGGTCGTACCGCCCGGAGGAACTGTTCGACGAGCACGGCAGCCCCCGGCCGGACGTCCTGGCCTGCGTCCCGGACGGCGCCCGCAGGCTCGGCGCCACCCCGCACGCCAACGGCGGACTGCGCTTGCGCGAACTGCCCCTGCCGCCGCTGGAGCGCTACGCCGTCGAGGTCGACAAACCCGGAGCGACCCTGCACGAACCCACCCGCGTCCTCGGCGACCTGCTGGAAGACGTCATGCGAGCCACCACCGACCGGCGCGACTTCCGTCTCGTCGGCCCCGACGAGACCGCCTCCAACCGCCTCCAGGCCGTCTACGGCGCCAGCGGCAAGGCGTGGCAGGCCCGGATCCTGGACGTGGACGAACACCTGGACCGGCACGGCCGGGTGATGGAGATCCTGTCCGAGCACACCTGCCAGGGCTGGCTGGAGGGCTACTTGCTGACCGGTCGGCACGGGCTGTTCTCCTGCTACGAGGCTTTCGTGCACATCGTCGACTCGATGGTCAACCAGCACATCAAGTGGCTGCGCGTCACCCGGCGGATGCCGTGGCGAGCCCCCATCGCCTCCTTGAACTACCTGTTGACGTCGCATGTGTGGCGGCAGGACCACAACGGCTTCTCCCACCAGGACCCCGGATTCGTCGACCACATCCTCAACAAGAGCCCGGAGGCTGTGCGGGTCTATCTGCCGCCGGACGCCAACACCCTGCTGTCGGTGGCCGACCACGTGCTGCGCAGCCGTGACTACGTCAACGTGATCGTCGCCGGCAAGCAGCCGTGCTTCGACTGGCTGACGATGGAGCAGGCGAAGGCCCACTGTGCGCGCGGCGCCGGCATCTGGGAATGGGCCGGCACGGAGAACGGCGGGCGGGAGCCGGACGTGGTGCTCGCGGCCGCAGGCGACGTCCCCACACAGGAGGTCCTGGCCGCCGCCCGGCTGCTGCGCACCCATCTGCCGGAGCTGGCGCTGCGGGTCGTCAACGTCGTCGACATCGCCCGCCTCATGCCGAGCGAGCAACATCCGCACGGGATGAGCGACTTCGAGTACGACGGCCTGTTCACTCAGGACCGCCCGGTGATCTTCGCGTACCACGGCTATCCGTGGCTGGTCCACCGCCTGGCCTACCGTCGCACCGGCCACAAGAACCTGCACGTACGCGGCTACAAGGAGATCGGGACCACGACCACGCCGTTCGACATGGTCGTCCGCAACGACCTCGACCGCTACCGGCTGGTCATGGACGTCATCGACCGTGTCCCCGGCCTCGCGGTGCGTGCCGCCGCCGTACGGCAGCGGATGGAGGATGCCCGCCTGCGCCACCACGAGTGGATCCGCATCCACGGCACCGACCTGCCCGAGGTCACGGACTGGTCCTGGGACGGCTGACCGATGCCAACGGGCCGCGGACAGAGGGCCGTTCGGCCTGCTGTCCGGGGCCCGGCCCGGGGTGGCGAGGCCCTGCCCGGCCGGGCCCGACGGCCCGGAGAGCGAGGGACGGACGGTGCCCCCTGGTACGCCGACAGGCCCTCCTCGCGGGCACCGCGAGTGACGAGGATCGAGGGTGCGGACAGTTCACCCGCAGAGTGAGGGAGAGACCGGCGATGACGGAAACGGTGACGGCTGGACCCCGGGCGACGACCGAGGCATGGCGGGGCTTCGCCGGTACGCGCTGGCGGGAGCACGTCGATGTGCGCGACTTCATCCAGGCCAACTACACACCGTACGAGGGCGATTCCGCGTTCCTGGCCGGGCCGGCCGAGCGCACGCTCGCCGTCTGGGGCAAGGTCGCCCGGCTGTTCCCCGAGGAACGGCGCTGCGGTGTCCTCGACGTCGACCCGGGCACCCCTTCCACCATCACCTCGCACCGGCCGGGCTACATCGACCGCGACCGCGAGCTGATCGTCGGCCTGCAGACCGACGCCCCGCTGCGGCGGGCGATCATGCCGGGCGGCGGGCTGCGGATGGTGGAGAACGGGCTGAAGGCGTACGGCTACAAGGCCGACCCCTTCGTCACGCGTGTGTTCAGCACCTACCGCAAGACCCACAACGACGGTGTCTTCGACGCGTACACCCCCGAGATGCGTGCCGCCCGCAAGGCCGGGATCATCACCGGCCTGCCGGACGCCTACGGCCGCGGCCGGATCATCGGCGACTACCGGCGTGTCGCGCTGTACGGCACCGACCGGCTGATCACGGCCAAGCGCGCCGCGCGGGCCCTGCTGGACGCGCGGCCCTCCAGCCCGGACGTCATCCGCGACCGCGAGGAACTGGCCGAGCAGATCAAGGCGCTGGGCGAGCTGGCCGAGATGGCGGCCTCGTACGGCTGCGACGTCACTCGGCCCGCCGGCACTGCGCACGAGGCGGTGCAGTGGCTCTACCTGGGCTTCCTGGCCGCGGTGAAGGAGCAGAACGGCGCCGCGATGTCGCTGGGCCGCACCTCGACGTTCCTGGACGTCTACCTTCAGCGTGACCTGGACGAGGGCCGTATCGACGAGACGCGCGCCCAGGAGCTGATCGACGACTTCGTGATCAAGCTGCGGATCGTACGGTTCCTGCGCACCCCCGAGTACGACGCCCTCTTCTCCGGCGACCCGACCTGGGTGACGGAGTCCATCGGCGGCATCGGCACCGACGGCCGCCCGCTGGTCACCCGCACCTCCTTCCGCTTCCTGCATACCCTGTACAACCTCGGCCCGGCCCCCGAGCCCAACCTGACCGTCCTGTGGTCGCCGCGGCTGCCCGAGGGCTTCAAGGAGTTCTGCGCGCAGGTCTCCGTCGACACCAGCGCCATCCAGTACGAGTCCGACGACCTGATGCGCCCGCGCACCGGCGACGACACCGCGATCGCCTGCTGCGTCTCCGCGATGGCGGTGGGCCGGCAGATGCAGTTCTTCGGCGCCCGCGTCAACCTGGCCAAGGCGCTGCTGTACGCGATCAACGGCGGCCGGGACGAGATGACCGGCGAGCAGATCGCGCCCGAGACGCCGCCGCTGACGGGTGAGTACCTGGACTACGACGAGCTGTCGGCGGCGTACGACCGTGTCCTGGACTGGCTTGCGGAGGCGTACGTCAACACGCTCAACGTCATCCACTACATGCACGACAAGTACGCCTACGAACGCATCGAGATGGCGCTGCACGACCACCCGGTGCACCGCTTCATGGCGTGCGGCATCGCCGGGCTGTCGGTCGCCGTGGACAGCCTCTCGGCCGTCAGGCACACGCGCGTGAAGGTGTTCCGGGACGCGACCGGGCTGGCCGTCGACTTCCGCACCGAGGGGGACTTCCCCGCGTACGGCAACAACGACGACCGCGCCGACGGCATCGCCGTCGACCTGGTGGGGTCGTTCATGGCCAAGGTCCGTCGTCACCCCACGTACCGCGATGCCGAGCACACCCAGTCCGTGCTGACGATCACCTCCAACGTCGTCTACGGCAAGCACACCGGCAACACCCCCGACGGCCGCCGCGCCGGCACCCCGTTCGCACCCGGTGCCAACCCGATGAACGGCCGCGACCGGCACGGGGTCGCCGCCTCGGCGCTCTCGGTGGCCAAGCTCCCGTACGAGCAGGCCCGGGACGGCATCTCGCTGACCACGACGATCACGCCCGAGGGGCTGGGGCATGACCCGGCCGAGCGTGCGGGCCATCTGGTCGGCATCCTCGACGCGTACATGGCCTCCGGTGGCTTCCACATGAACGTCAACGTCCTGGACCGGGCGACGCTGGAGGACGCCATGGAACACCCGGAGAAGTACCCGGAGCTGACCGTCCGGGTCTCCGGGTACGCCGTCAACTTCGTCCGGCTGACCCGCGAGCAGCAGCTCGACGTGATCAGCCGCACCTTCCACGGAGCACGGTGAACACCACGGCGCAGCGCGCCACCGGACAGGTCCCGGGCCGGATCCACTCCTGGGACCTGTCCACCGGCGTGGACGGTCCCGGGACCCGGTTCGTGCTGTTCCTCAGCGGCTGCCCGCTGCGCTGCCTGTACTGCGCCAACCCGGACACCTGGCACATGCGCGACGGCAAGGAGACCACCGTCGACGAGGTGATGGCCGAGATCGGCAAGTACCGGCCCTTCGTCACCACCGCAGGCGGGGGAGTGACGCTCACCGGCGGAGAAGCCCTGCTGCAGCCCGCGTTCACGGCCGAGATCTTCCGCCGCTGCAAGGAGCTCGGCCTGCACACGGCCCTCGACACCTCCGGCTTCCTCGGCGCCCGCGCGACCGACGAACTGCTCGCCGACACCGACCTGGTCCTGCTGGACATCAAGTCCTTCGACCTCCGGACCTACCGGAAACTCACGGGAGGCGAACTCGGCCCCACCCTCGACTTCGCCACCCGTCTCGACCGGCTCGGTGTCCCGGTGTGGGTCCGCTACGTCCTCGTGCCCGGCTGGACCGACGCCCCGGCGGCCGTCGACGGGCTCGGCACGTTCCTCGCCGGGCTGAGCAACGTCGATCGCGTCGACGTCCTGCCGTTCCACAAGCTCGGCGCCCACAAATACGACGCGCTGGGCATCCCCTTCCCCCTGCGCGACACACCCACCCCGGACCCGGACCTGACGGAGCGCGTCCGTGAGCAGTTCCGGGAGCACGGGCTGCGGGCGCTCTGACGGGGTGACCCGGCACGGCGTGATCGAGGCAGTCCAGAGCTCCCGACCGGTTCACCCTCCGGCCGGGAGCTCTGGGCTGCTGCGCTGGGAACTCCTGCGATCGGTCCTATGCGCCAGGCGCCTCGGCCGGTCCGAAGTAGGCCGCGCGCATGATGCCCTGCATGTCGTCGAGCATCGGCATCCGCGGGTTGGCCGGCGCGCACTGGTCCTCGTAGGCGTTCAGGGCCTGCTGGGGCAGGGCGTCCAGGAAAGAACGCCCGTCGACGCCGAGGGCCTGGAACGACGGCTCGATGCCCACCGCGTCCCGGAGCCGCTCCACCGCGCGGGCGAGGGACTCGACGCCCTCCTGTGGGGTGGCGGCGGGCAGGCCGAGGGTGCGGGCGATGTCCTGGAAGCGTTCCGGGGCGCGGTAGCTCTCGTACTTGGGCCAGCCCGTCAGCTTCTCCGGGACGGTGCCGTTGTAGCGGATGACGTGCGGCAGCAGGACCGCGTTGGTGCGGCCGTGCGCGATGTGGAAGGTGGCGCCGAGGGTGTGGGACATGGCGTGGACGATGCCGAGGAAGGCGTTGCCGAAGGCCATGCCCGCGATGGTGCCGGCGTTGTGCATCTTCTCCCGGCCTTCGGCGGAGCCCTCGCGGTTGTTCACGGCCGCTTCGATGTTGCCGAAGATCAGGCGGATCGCGTGCAGGGCGAGGCCGTCGGTGAAGTCGTTGGCATAGACGGAGACGTACGCCTCGATGGCGTGGGTGAGGGCGTCGAAGCCGCTGTCCGCGGCCAGCGTCGGAGGCAGCCCGGTGGTGAGCAGGGGGTCGACGATGGCCACGCTGGGGGTGAGGGCGTAGTCGGCCAGCGGGTACTTCTTGCCCGTCGCCGGGTCGGAGATGACCGCGAAGGGGGTGACCTCGGCGCCGGTGCCGGAGGTGGTGGGCACGCACACCAGGCGGGCCCGGGTGCCCGGCGTCGGGAAGCGGAAGGCGCGCTTGCGGATGTCGGAGAACTTCTGCCGCATGTCGGCGAAGTCGATGTCCGGGTGTTCGTAGAGCAGCCACATCACCTTGGCCGCGTCCATCGGCGAGCCGCCGCCCAGAGCGATGATCGTGTCCGGGCGGAAGTCCCGCATGAGGTCGGCGCCGCGGCGCACGGAGTCGATGCTCGGCTCGGGCCGGACGTTGTCGATGACCTGCACGGTGACCGGCTCGCGGCGGCGTTGCAGGACGCGGTTGACGCGGTCGACGAAGCCGAGGCGGGTCATGGTCGTGTCGGTGACGATGGTGACGCGGTGGACGTCCGGCATGGCCTGCAGATAGCGGATGGCCTGCGGCTCGAAGTAGATCTTCGGAGGGACCTTGAACCACTGGAGGTTGTTGCGGCGGGTGGAGACCCGCTTGACGTTCAGCAGCTGCGCGGCGGAGACGTTGTCGGACACCGAGGTGCTGCCCCAGGAGCCGCAGCCCAGCGTCAGCGACGGCAGCAGGCTGTTGTAGATGCCGCCGATGGCACCCTGCGAGCACGGGGAGTTGACGATGATCCGTACGGTCTTCATACGCCGGCCGTACGCCTCCGCCAGCGCGGGAACCTCGGTGTGGATGGCGGCGCTGTGGCCCTGGCCGTGGAAGGCGACCATGTCGGCGGCGAGGTCGAAGCCCTGCTGTTCGGAGGCGGCGCGCAGTACGGCGAGCACCGGGCACAGCTTCTCGCGGGTCAGCGGCTCGTCCGGGCCTACCCGGTCGGCTTCGACCAGGATGAGCGAGGTGCCGGGGGGCAGGGTGAAACCGGCCTGCTCGGCGATCCACGCGGGGCTCTGGCCGACGGCAGCGGAGTTCACCTTGGGCTCGCATCCGCCGCCCGTCGCCCCGCCGGCCGGGAAGAGGAACGCCTCCAGCTTCGCTTTCTCCTCGGCCGTGGCCAGATGGGCGTGCAGCGCACGGAACTCCGTCAGCGCCGCGTCGTAGATCTCGTCGTCCAGGATGACGGCCTGTTCGGAGGCGCAGATCATGCCGTTGTCGAACGACTTGGACAGCACCAGGTCGTTGACGGCTCGGCGCAGCTTGGCGCTCTTGTGGACGTAGGCGGGGACGTTGCCGGCTCCGACGCCCAGGGCGGGCTTTCCGGCCGAATAGGCGGCCTTGACCATGGCGTTGCCGCCGGTGGCGAGGATCACTGCGACCCCGGGGTGGCGCATGAGCGTGCCGGTGGCCTCGACCGACGGAGTCTCGATCCACTGGACGCAGTGCTCCGGTGCCCCTGCGGCGGCGGCGGCGTCTCGCACGATCCGGGCCGCCTGCGCGCTGCAGCGCTGCGCGGAGGGATGGAAGGCGAAGACGACCGGGCTGCGGGTCTTCAGTGCCATCAGCGCCTTGAAGATGGTGGTGGAGGTGGGGTTGGTGACCGGGGTGATGGCGGCCACCACGCCGACCGGCTCGGCGATCTCCACCATGTCCTCGATGTCGTCACGGGCGATGACCCCGACGGTCTTCATCGGGCCCATGCCGTGTGTGACGTGCTCGCACGCGAACATGTTCTTGGCCGCCTTGTCCTCGAAGACGCCGCGGCCGGTCTCCTCCACCGCGAGCCGGGCCAGCGCGGTGTGCTGGTCCAGGGCGGCGACCGATGCCTTCTTGACGATGTGGTCCACCTGCTCCTGGGTCAGCGCCTCGTAGTCGGCCAGTGCCTTGAGCCCGTTCGTGACCAGCCGGTCGACGTCGACGGCGATGTCCGACGGCGCCTCGGCGGGGGCAGCGGTCACGGTTCGGTCGTCGTGGCGGGTCATGGGTGTGCCTCCGTCGTCGAGATGTGAAGCCGCACAGTCGGCGGTCCGCAGGAGAGCGGCGCCGCGGGGGATCGGCGCCGCTTCCCCCAGCAGCTTCCCTCCGGCACCGCTGTGCTGCGCAGGTCCGCCAGGTCCCCGGCCGACGTCTGACCGGCCCCGGATACCGGGGCCGGATGGCCTCGCGGGTTCCGTGGTCTCAGGCACCCGTCGGTGCCGGCGGTACCAGGGTCGACGGCGGCGCGGCGCGTCGGCGGGTGCCGGACGTCCTCGTGGATGGGTGGGGCCGATCGGCCCCGAGTCGCGCCGCACCCGTCCCCTCGATCCGGGCGGAATCCGCTGCCGCGGGATGGATCACGCTGATCTGCCACCCTGCACGGCACGGCAGTGCGCTGCCGTGGGGCGGGAGTGCGCAGCGTGACAGGCATCCGGAGACCACGCTCGCGCCACGGTTTGTGCGAGCCGACGGAGGCAGCGGCCGGCTCCGGGGAGGCGCTCCGATCGGGTACCCGTGGGCAGACGAGATGCTGGGGCCGGTGGGGCCGATCGGCCCTGGTCCTTTGGCCCGGGATCGCGCAGGATCGGGTATGGACCGGTCGCGCCCAGGGGGCGTCCGGTGCAGGATTCAGTTGGCGTACAAGCGAGCTAGGAGCATCGATGGCGGACGGCGAGCGGCCCGGCCCCGACAACCCGATCCGGGTCTTCCTGCTGGACGACCACGAGGTGGTACGGCGCGGGGTGCACGACCTTCTGAACGACGAACCGGACATCACCGTCGTCGGCGAGGCCGCCACTGTCGAGCAGGCGCTGGTGCGCGTGCCCGCGCTGCGCCCGCAGGTGGCGGTGCTCGACGTGCGGCTGCCCGACGGCGACGGCGTGACCGTGTGCCGGGAGCTGCGCTCGCGGCTGCCGGAGCTGGCCTGCCTGATGCTGACCTCGTTCGACGACGAGGAGGCCCTGCTGGACTCGATCATGGCCGGAGCGTCCGGGTACGTGCTGAAGCAGATCCAGGGCTCGGACCTGGTGTCGGCCGTGCGCACGGTGGCCGCCGGCCAGTCCCTGCTCGACCCCAGCGCCACCGCCAGGCTGATGGCCCGGCTGCGCCAGGGCCAGGAGCCGGAGCCCGAGCCCGACGCCCTGCCGGGACTGACCGACCGGGAGCGGGAGATCCTGGCCCTGATCGGCGAGGGGCTGACCAACCGCCAGATCGGCCAGCGGCTCTACCTCGCCGAGAAGACGGTCAAGAACCACATCTCCCGTCTGCTCGCCAAACTCGGCGTCGAGCGCCGCATCCAGGCCGCCGTCATCGCCACCCAGGCCCAGGACCGGCTCAGGCAAGAAGGCCGCTGACGCCGCCAGTGGGCCCGTCACGGTGCGGTGCCCCTACTCGTCGTGAAACAGGTCCGTGCTGAGGCAGCGCTCCCCGGTGTCGGGCCCCTGCTCGTGTCCGGGTGGCCGTGAGCGGCTCGTGCGGGGTGTGCCGGTGGTTACAGCAGGCTCTTCCAGTACGGCCAGAAGCGGGTGAGGACGAGCAGCACGATCACCCCGTACCAGGCGCCGAGGAGCATCCAGTGGGTGTCGCGGACGACATTCAGCGCACCCCGGGGCGCCGGGACGATCCCCCGTTCCAGGCAGTGCAGGGTGACGTACCAGAACAGGGCGATGGTGACGGCCCAGACGACGACGCAGTAGGGGCAGAGTCTGTTGAGCTCGTACAGCGACTGCCCGATCAGCCAGTGCACGAACACCACCCCCACCAGCGCGCCGGCGTCCAGCGCGAGCCACATCCGCCGGTGCAGGCGCGCCCCGGACAGCACGGCGACGCCCAGGGCGGTCACCGCGGCGAAGGCGCCCAGTCCGAGCAGCATGTTGGGGAAGCCGAACAGGCTGCCCTGCGGGCTGGACATGACACTGCCGCAGCTGACGACGGGGCTGATGTTGCAGGGCGGCCGGTAGGCGGGATCGTGGAGCATCCGCCAGTCGTCCACGGTGAGCTGGAAGGAGGCGAGCCAGCCGATGATCCCGGTGAGGACCATCACCCACCCCGTTCGGCGGCTCCCGCCCACCGTGTACGGGCGCAGGGTGGGCGGGGCGTCCGGTGCGAGCGCCGGCCCGTGACTCATGCGGCTCGCCGGGAGCCCGAGGCCGGCCGGGTCCGGCCCGCGGTCGTCGGGGCCGCGGCGGTTGTGGCTCGCCGCCGGTAGACCAGGTACGGCCGGGCCAGGTATCCGATCGGGGCGCTCCACACGTGCACCAGCCTGGTGAACGGCCAGGCCGCGAAGAGCAGGAAGGCGCTCAGGACGTGCAGCTGGAACAGCAGCGGTGCCCCGGCGATGGCCTCGGGCCGGGGCTGGAGAACGAACAGGCCGCGGAACCATACGGAGACGGTGGAGCGGTAGTCGTAGCCGGCGCCGAGGACGTTGTGGGCGGCCGTGGCGGTGATGCCCAGCACGACGGTGGCGGACAGCAGGGGGAAGAGAAGCTTGTCGCTGCGGTCGGTACCCAGCCGGATCGTCCGCGTGAGCAGCCGGCGGGCGCACAGCATGCCGAGTCCGGTGATCATGGCGACGCCCGCGACGGAACCACCCCAGACGGCTGTGGTGTGGTACGCGTGCTCGGAGATGCCCGCGGCCTCGGTCCACGAGTCGGGAATGGCGAGCCCCATGACATGTCCGGCGATCACCATGAAGGCGCCGAGGTGGAACAGCGGGCTGCCCCAGCGCAGCCAGCGGTGTTCGAGGAGCTGGGTGGTGCGCGAGGTCCAGCCGAACTGGTCCTGCCGGTAGCGCCAGACGTGTCCGACGGCGAACACGGCGAGGCAGATGTAGGGGAGGGCGACCCACAGGAGCAGGTCGGCGCCGCTCGCTGCGGCGAGAGGGGAGGGTGCGGCGCTCATGGGGAGCCTTCCGGGTTCACGGGGGTGGACAGGGGCGGCATAAGGGTGGGCGGTGCCTGCTCGGGCGGTACGAAGGTGCCGGGCGGCGCGAACTCGCCTGACCCGTAGGAGTCGAGGCCGACGTCCTCATTGGGCGGGCCTTGGGCGGCCAGCTCGGCCACCGCCTGCAGATCCGCCTCGGTGGGCGGCGGCAGGAGGGTGAGCAGGGCGGCCAGGACGTGCCGGTAGGGGGAGTCGGAGTCGGTCAGGGCGCGGTGGATGAGCTCCAGCCCGCGCCGGTGCTGACGTAGCGGCGCCTCGCCCGCCCGTGGGCCGCCGAGCGCGGCGAACTCCAGCACGACCGGCAGGTGGTCGGGCAGTTCGCCGCCGTCGGTGTCCCAGCCCGCGGCCCGGTACCGCTGGCTGAGGGTGAGCAGGGCCATGCCCCGGCGGCGGGTGTCACCGTGCAGGTAGTAGGTGAGGTAGAGGCTGCTCTTGCGGCGCAGGTCGAACATCTCGACGTAGTGCCTCTCCAGCGCCTCGGGCTCCTGTCCGGCGAACCAGGAGGTGAAGGCGGCCAGCTGCTCGGCGGCGGGCGAGGCCGGCAGCGCCTCGACGGTCGCGGTGAGCACCGGCCGGGCGGCGGCGAGTTCGGTGTCCGGGTACTGCAGCAGCAGCGACAGCAGCCGCAGCACGAGCGCCCGGTCCTGGGTCTCCTCCGGTGTGAGCAGGGTCGGACGTCCCGGGCGGGCCGCGCGGCCGGGGCGGCGTACGGCGGCCCGGACGCGGGTGCGGATGATGGCGGGAACGGTCGTAGGCAGCGGGCTCACGGGTGGCCTCCGGCGGGGGCTTCGGACGTACGGCGGCGCAGGGTGGGGATGCCGAGCATGACCTTGCGGGGTTCGCCGGTGTCGGAGGACTCGACCGGGCAGTGGTTCTCCATCGCGGTCAGCGCGGCCGCGTCCTCCTTGTGGGCGGCGGGGACGACGTACCGGTCCTGGTACTTGGCGACGGCGAGGAGCCGGTGCAGGTCCTCCGCCTCCCCTGCGGTGAGCCCGACGGCCTTGAGCGTCGCCTCGTCCCCGGTCTCGCCGAGGGTGCGTTCGCGCATGTACGAGCGCAGCGCGGTCAGCTTCATCAGCACTCCCGCGACGACGTCCGTGTCCCCGGCGGTGAACAGCTCCGCGAGGTACTCCAGGGGGATGCGCAGCCGTGTGACGGCGGCGAACACGTGGTCGGGGTCGTCCTGGTCTCCGCCCGCCGCGTCGACGGCGTCGAGGACGGGGGAGAGCGGCGGGACGTACCAGACCATCGGCATCGTCCGGTACTCCGGGTGCAGCGGCAGCGCCACCTTGTAGCGCATGACCAGGTCGTACACGGGGGAGCGGCGCGCGGCGTCCAGCCAGTCCTCGGGGATTCCGGACTCCCGTGCCGCCGCGCGGACCTCGGGGTCGTGCGGGTCGAGGAACACACCGCGCTGGGCGTCCAGCAGGTCGTGCTCGTCGGGGGAGGCGGCGGCCTCGCCGACGCGGTCGGCGTCGTACAGCAGCAGACCGAGGTAGCGCAGCCGCCCGACACAGGTCTCCGAGCAGACCGTCGGCTGGCCGGCCTCGATGCGCGGGAAGCAGAAGGTGCACTTCTCGGCCTTGCCGGTGGCGTGGTTGACGTACACCTTCTTGTACGGGCACGCCGTGACGCACATGCGCCAGCCGCGGCACTTGTCCTGGTCGACGAGGACGATGCCGTCCTCGGCCCGCTTGTACATCGCGCCCGACGGACAGGCCGACACGCAGGCCGGGTTGAGGCAGTGCTCGCACAGACGGGGCAGGTGGAAGAGGAAGGTCTGCTCGAACTCGAACTTGACCTTCTCCGCCCATTCCCCGCTCAGGTTGGGGTCGCCGCCGGCGTGCTCGGGTGCGCCGCCGAGGCCGTCCTCCCAGTTCGCGCCCCAGGTGATGGCGGTGGGCTTGCCGGTGAGGACGGAGCGCGGGCGGGCGACCGGGATGTCCTTCCCGGCGGGTGCGTTGACGAGGTTGTCGTAGTCGTAGGTGACCGGCTCGTAGTAGTCCTCGATGGACGGCAGGTCGGGGTTGGAGAAGAGGGACAGCAGGCGCTTGACGCGGCCGCCCGAGCGCAGGACCAGGCGGCCCCGCTTGTCGAGCATCCAGCCGCCCTTCCACTGCTCCTGGTCCTCGTAGCGGCGCGGATAGCCGACACCCGGCTTGGTCTCGACGTTGTTGAACCAGGCGTACTCGACGCCGGGCCGGTTGGTCCACGTCTGCTTGCAGGTGACCGAGCAGGTGTGGCAGCCGATGCACTTGTCGAGGTTCATCACCATCGCGATCTGGGCCATCACGCGTCCGATGGTGGCTTCGCCACGGGGCATGTCAGTACTCCACATCCTGCGAGCGACGGCGGATGACGGTGACCTCGTCGCGCTGGTTGCCGGTCGGGCCGTAGTAGTTGAAGGCGTACGTGAACTGTGCGTAACCGCCCGCGAGATGGGTGGGCTTGAGCAGCAGCCTGGTGAGCGAGTTGTGGATGCCGCCGCGCTTGCCGCTGACCTCGGTCCTCGGCACGTTCACGTTGCGGTCCTGGGCGTGGTACATGTGCACGGTGCCCTCGGGCATGCGGTGGGTGACCACGGCCCGTGCGGCGACGACGCCGTTGCGGTTGTACGCCTCGATCCACTCGTTGTCCCTGACGCCGATCCTCTCGGCGTCGGCGGTGGACATCCAGATCGTGGGTCCGCCCCGGGACAGATCGAGCATGTACTTGTTGTCCTGGTAGTTCGAGTGGATGGACCACTTGGAGTGCGGGGTCAGATAGCGGACCGTGACCTCCGCCCGGCCGTCCTCGCGCAGGTGCTCGTCGCCGTAGTGCCGGGGCGTGTTCAACGGGGGCCGGTAGACGGGCAGCTGCTCGCCGAGTTCGGTGATCCAGTCGTGCTGGACGAAGAAGTGCTGGCGGCCGGTGAGGGTGTGCCAGGGCTTCTTGTGCTCGGTGTTGATGACGAACGGCGAGTAGCGGCGCCCGCCCGTCTCCGAGCCCGACCACTCGTAGGAGGTCATCACGGAGCGTGGCTGGGTGCGGGTGTCGGCGAAGGTGATCCGCTCCGCCTCGCGCTCGGAGGCGAGTTCCACCAGGCCCTCGCTGCCGGTCTGCCGCTCCAGTGCGCGGAAGCCCTCCGTGGCCAGACGGCCGTTGGTGGTGCCGGACAGCGCGAGGATCGCCTCGCACATGTTGCTCGCGGTGGCGAGCGAGGGCCGTCCTGCGGCGACTCCGTCCCTGACGGTGCCGTTGCGGCGTCGAAGGTCCTCGATCTCCTGGTTCGGGTGGACGGTGACCCCCTTGGTGGTGGTGCCCAAGGTGTCCAGGAGCGGGCCGACGGCGCGGATCTTCTGCCCGATCGCGGCGTAGTCCCGTTCGATGACGACCAGTTTCGGCATGGTCCGGCCCGGAACCGGTTCGCACTCGCCGGCCTTCCAGTCCCGTACGACCCCGCCGGGCTGGGCGAGTTCGTCGGGGGTGTCGTGCAGCAGCGGCACGGCGAGGACGTCGGTACGGGTGCCGAGGTGCTCGGCGGCCAGCTCGCTGAACCGGTCGGCGATCGTGAGGAACATGTCGTAGTCGGTGCGGGCCTGCCAGGGCGGGGCGATGGCCGGGGTGAAGGCGTGCACGAAGGGGTGCATGTCCGTGCTGGACAGATCGTCCTTCTCGTACCAGGTCGCGGCCGGGAGGACGACGTCGGCGAGCAGGCCGGTGGAGGTCATCCGGAAGTCCATCGTGACCAGCAGGTCGAGCTTGCCTTCGGGTGCCTCCTCCCGCCACACCACATCCTTCGGCCGGTGCTCGGGCGGGGTCTCCTCGGAGCGGACCGCCGCGTCCGTACCCAGCAGGTGGCGCAGGAAGTACTCGTTGCCCTTTCCGGACGAGCCGAGAAGGTTCGCCCGCCACACCGTCAGCACACGGGGGAAGTTGGCCGGGTCGTCGGGGTCCTCGGCGGCGAACCGCAGCCGCCCGGACTTCAGCTCGTCCACGATGTGCCCGGCGACCTCCTTGCCCTGGGCCCGGGCTTCGTCCGTCAGGTCGAGCGGGTTGCGGTTGAAGCCGGGGTGACCGGGCGTCCAGCCCAGTCGCACGGCCTGCGCCAGGCAGTCGGCGAACCCCTTGCCCTCGAACCGTCCGTCACCGAGCGGGGAAGCCAGCTCCTCGGGGCCGAAGGCCTCGTAGCGCCACTGGTCGGAGTTCAGGTACCAGTAGGAGGTGCCTGCCATGTGCCGGGTGGGCCGCTGCCAGTCGAAGGCGAACGACAGGTGCTGCTGTCCGGTGACCGGGCGGACCTTCTCCTGGCCGACGTAGTGCGCCCAGCCGCCGCCGTTGACACCCTGGCAGCCGGTCATGGTGGTCAGTGCAAGGAACGCGCGGTAGATGGTGTCCGAGTGGAACCAGTGGTTGGTGCCCGCACCCAGCGCGATCATCGACCGGCCCTGCGTGCGCTCCGCGTTGCGGGCGAACTCCCGCGCGATCCGCGCCGCCTGCTCCGCCGGAACCGAGGTGATCGTCTCCTGCCAGGCCGGGGTGTAGGGCTCGGATGCGTCCTCGTACGACGACGGCCATGTGCCCGGCAGGCCGGGACGCCGTACCCCGTACTGGGCGAGCATCAGGTCGAAGACGGTGGTCACGAGCCGTCCGCCGATCCGGCGGACGGGAACGCCCCGGACCATGACCGAACCGCCCTCGGTGCCACCCTCGTCGAACCGGGGCAGCGCGATCTCGACGCTCTCCTCGGCCCGCTCCAGCAGGCTCAACTCCGGTACGACATCGCCCAGATCGAGGTTCCAGCGGCCTCGCCCGGCATCCCCCCACCGGAAGCCGAGCGAGCCGCCCGGGACCACCGGATCGCCGGTGGCCCGGTCCAGGAGGACCGTCTTGAACGCCGCGTTCTCCTCGGTCCCTTCGTCACAGCCGAGATCGGCGGCGGTCAGAAACCCGTCGGGGACGAGTCCCTGGTCGTGTTCGCGCAAGGCCACCAGGAACGGCGCGTCGGTGAACTTGCGCATGTAGTCCTGGAAGTACGGCACTTCGCGGTCGACGAGGAACTCGCGCAGGATCACGTGACCCATGGCCATGGCCAGCGCCCCGTCGGTGCCCGGGTGCGGGGCCAGCCATTCGTCGGCGTGCTTGACGTTGTCGGCGTAGTCGGGGCTGACCGCGACGACCTTGGTGCCGTTGTAACGGGTCTCGGTCAGGAAGTGCGCATCCGGCGTGCGGGTGACGGGGATGTTCGAACCCCACATGATCAGATACCCGGCGTTCCACCAGTCCGCTGCCTCCGGCACGTCCGTCTGGTCACCGAAGACCTGCGGCGAGGCGATCGGCAGGTCGGCGTACCAGTCGTAGAACGACAGCAGCGTGCCGCCGATCAGCGACATGAAGCGGGCGCCGGCGGCGAAGGAGGCCATCGACATCGCAGGGATCGGCGAGAAGCCGGCGACGCGGTCGGGGCCGTACGTCTTGACGGTGTGCACGTGGGCGGCGGCGATCAGCTCGCTCACCTCGTCCCAGTCGGCGCGCACCAGACCACCCTTGCCGCGGGCCCGCTTGTACGCGCGCGCCTTGGCCGGGTCGCCGGTGATCTCGGCCCAGGCGGCCACCGGGTCACCGAGCCGCTTGCGCGCCTCGCGCCACAGCTTCAGGAGCGCACCCCGCACGTACGGGTAACGGACGCGGCTGGGCGAGTACGTGTACCAGGAGAACGACGCCCCGCGCGGGCAGCCGCGCGGTTCGTACTCGGGGCAGTCGGCGCCGATCGACGGATAGTCGGTGGCCTGGTGCTCCCAGGTGATGATGCCGTCCTTGACGTACACCATCCACGAACACGAGCCCGTGCAGTTCACTCCGTGCGTGGAGCGCACCACCTTGTCGTGGGCCCACCGGTCCCGGTAGAAGCCCTCCCACTGCGGATCGCCGGTGCCGAACACGGCGCGGCCGTCGGCAGACACCTCGCTGCGCGTGAGCAGCCTGCGGGCCGCCAGCGGCCAGCCTTCAGCGGCGCGCGACTCCCGCTGCCGTGCGTTCTGATCGTTCTCCATGGCCAGGACGCTAAGCGGCGCACCGTGTCCTCCACCCGGGGGCTGCCGGTCCCTGTCCGATGGCCTACCGGCCCGATATGGCTGGTCGCAATAGGGACCAATGGTCCCGGTGCTGGGTCCGGTCGGCCGGGGAGGCCGCCATGCCGGGCATGGCACCTCACGACCCTGGTCACGGGCCTGGGCGCCGCACTGACCGGCCTGGGGGCCGCCCTGGTGGCCACCGGGACGCCCTGGCATCCCGCTCGCCGAGCCGCTCCTGACCCCTGACCATGCGGCGACGCGCACGGATGGGCCCGGGACTCCCGCCTGCTCGGGACTCCCGTCTGCTCGGGGTGCCCGCCGCCGCAGGAAATCCCACACGCGTCGTCGCCTTTCCGACGGTCCGTCCGGCCTTTCTGCACCTGCCGCGAAGAGGGACCAACGGCCCTGTCCGACAAGACCATCGGCCGCCGCGCCGACCACCGCCGCCGGTGGAAGCTGACGGCGACCGATCCGGAGGTGTCCCGTGCACGACCACATCGACCGCTCTCGAGGCCGATTCCACCGCTGCCACTCGCGGGGGGTGCCGCGCACGGTCCGGCCCGGTCACCGTCCGGCCGCCCGCCTCGTCTGCCCTGACTCCAGGGCGGCCGGACACAGCCCCAGGGCACTGGGCAGGGCCGCGCGATGAACGCTCCTGCCCGGGCCATCCGCCGCCAGCGGCACGACGCGGGGGAGCGGCCGTTCATCGTCATCTGGGAGTCCACCCGGGCCTGCCCGTTGGCCTGCCTGCACTGCCGTGCCGAGGCCGTGCCCGGCCGCGACCCGCGTGAGCTGGACACCGCCGCCGCGAAGGACCTGCTGCACCAGGTTGCTGCCTTCGGGCAGCCCGCCCCGATGTTCGTGATCACCGGTGGCGACCCGTTCCAGCGTCCCGACCTGGCCGAACTCATCGCTTACGGCAAGGGGATCGGCGTCCGGGTCGCGGTGTCCCCCTCCGGGACGCCGACGCTCACCGCGGAGCGGCTGCGGGAGCTGCACGCGGCGGGTACGGTCGGGCTCTCGCTGAGCCTGGACGGCTCCACCGCCGACGTCCACGACACCTTCCGCGGCGTGCCCGGGGTGTTCCGCTGGACCCTGGACGCCTGGGACACGGCCCGTGCCCTCGGCATGAAGGTGCAGATCAACACGACCGTCGCCCGGCACAACCTGCACGATCTCCCCGACATCGTCTGCCTGGTCGCCGAGCACGGGGCGATGCTGTGGAGCGCCTTCTTCCTGGTGCCCACCGGCCGGGGCCGCAGCCTGGGCGCGCTGACCGCGGGTGAGGTGGAGGACGTCCTCAACTTCGTCTACGACGTGGGCCTGACCGTGCCCGCCAAGACCACCGAGGCCCACCACTTCCGCCGCGTCGCCCTGCAACGCCAGGTCCTCGCCGCCACCGGCGACGACCATGCGGCGGCGCTCGGACTCGGCCCGCTGTACGGGGAGTTGCGCGAGCGGGCCGCCGAGCTGGGCCTGGACGCCGGAGCGCGCCGGGTGCGGCGTCCGCCGCTGGACGTCAACGCGGGCCGCGGCTTCGTCTTCGTCTCGCACACCGGCACGGTGCACCCGAGCGGCTTCCTGCCGCTGGGCGCCGGAAGCGTGCGCGAGACGCCGCTGGCGGAGATCTACCGCACCTCCGAGCTGTTCACCGGGCTGCGGGACGCCGACCGGTTGGGCGGCCGCTGCGGCGTGTGCGAGTTCCGCCGGGTCTGTGGCGGCTCGCGATCGCGCGCGTACGGCGTCACCGGCGACCCGTACGCCGAGGAACCGTGGTGCGGATACGTCCCCGGATCCTTCCTCCACCAGGAGGAGTTGGCCGCGCTGCTGCCCGGCGGCGCCGACGGCGGGAACGCGTCGCACAAGGACGGCGGCGCGGGTTCGAACCAGCACCAAGGAGTGGCATGACCAACATCGCCGACGGGCCGCCCGGGACGGACGACGCGCGCAGACCCGCCAAGTACCCGAGCAGGTTCAGGACGTCCGGCGTGAAGGCCCGGCATCTGCGCGCCCACGTTCTGGTCGTGGCATGGCTGGGCCTGGCCCTGCCGGCGGTCGCGGCGCAGGAGTCGCTGCCGGTCGCCCGCTGGCTGGCGGTGCACATGTTCCTGCTCGGTGCCGTCACCACCGCCATTCTGATCTGGAGCGAGCACTTCGCCGTCGCCCTGCTGCACGCGAAGATCCCCGACGAGCGCTGGAGCACGGCCCGGCTCGTGACGGCCAACCTCGCCGTGGCAGGGCTGCTCATCGGCGTGTGGACCGCGACTCCCGTACTGACCGCCGTCTCCGCCGTGTTGCTGGTGGGTGCGGCCGCCGCGCACCTGGTGATGCTGGTCGGCCTGGGGCGGGGCGCGCTCGGCGGGCGGCTCAAGCCGATCGTCTCCTACTACCGGGCGGCCACCGTCGCCCTGATCGCCGGTGCCGTTCTCGGCTGGATGCTGACCGGCGGCGGGGCCGGCGGGCCCGACCGGTACGCCGGGCTGCGCCTGGCGCACATCCACGTCACGTTGCTCGGCTGGATCGGTCTGCCCGTCCTGGGCTCGCTGTTCATGCTGTGGCCGACCGTGCTGGGCGTACGGATGAACGACCGCACCACCAAGGTGTCCCGATGGGTGCTGTGGCTCACCGGCAGCGGACTCCTGGTCGCGGCCGCCGCACTGGCACTCGGGTGGCGCTGGCCGGCCGCGGCGGGTCTCGCCCTGTACGTGGAGGGAGCGGCCCTCGCCGTCCACCTGCTCGTCCGTACCGTACGCGGCAACCGTCCCGTCTCCGCGGCGGCGGCCTGGATGCTCGCCACGGCCACCTGCTGGCTGCTGATCGCGGTGGTGGCGGACCTCGCATGGCTGGCCGCCCGGCCGCTCGCGGAGGCACAGGCCGGGATCGGCGCTCTGCTCCCGGTGCTGCTCATCGGCTTCGTCGCCCAGATCCTGATCGGCGCGCTCACCTATCTGCTGCCGGTCGTCCTCAGCAGCGGCCCGAAGGACCGGGCCGCCGTACGGGCGCTGCTCGAACGGGGCTGGCTGCCGCGGCTGGTGGCCCTCAACACCGGCGTGGCGCTGGTGGCGCTCCCGCTGCCCGGCCCGGCCGCCGCGATCGGCACGGTGCTGGCCGCCCTGGCCGGGGCGGCGTTCCTCGCCCTCGCGGTGCCCGTACTCGTCCGCACCGGACGGGGGCTGTCGCCGGCCGCAGGAAAGGCCGGGGTGGCACGTCGCCCGGCCCTGTGGGGCACCGCCGCGGGCGTCGTCCTGACCGTGCTGGCCGTGCTCGTGGCCGACAGCGGCGGGGACACCGGCGGACCGGCCGTCGCCTCCGCGGCGGGAGGCGGGGCCGCCACCGCGACCCGCACGGTCGACGTGACCCTCGCCGACATGCGTATCCGCCCGGGCCGGATCGAGGTCGCCGAGGGAACGGCGCTGCGACTGAAGATCACCAATGTCGACGCCCAGCGTCACGACCTCAAGGTCGAGGACGGCCCGGCGACTCCGATGCTCGGCAAGGGCGACAGCCACACCCTGGACCTGGGAACCATCACCGGGGACCGCCAGGCGTGGTGCACGCTGCCGGGCCACCGTGCCGCCGGGATGACCATGGACATCGTCGTCAAGGGCGGCACGACCGAGCACGCGGACGGTCACGGCGGGCACGCCACCGCCCCCGCCCCGGGCGGGCTGGACCTCGCCGCCGAGTTCTCCGACGGCTGGCGGGCACACGACGCCGAACTCGCCCCGGCGCCCGGCGGGACGGTGCGGAAGGTCGAACTGCACGCCGCCCACACCACCATGGAGGTCGCCCCCGGCGTGAAGCAGCAGATGTGGACCTTCGGCGGCAGCGCACCCGGCCCCACCCTGCGCGGCAAGGTCGGCGACGTCTTCGAGATCACCCTCGTCAACGACGACACCGGTATGGGCCACGGCATCGATTTCCACGCCGGCGCCCTCGCCCCCGACAAGCCCATGCGTACCCTCGACCCGGGCGAGCGGCTGGTCTACCGGTTCCGTGCCGAGAAGGCCGGAGCATGGCTGTACCACTGCAGCACCTCACCGATGCTCCAGCACATGGGCAACGGCATGTACGGCGCCGTCGTCATCGACCCGCCCGGCCTGCCGAAGGCCGACCACGAATACGTGCTGGTCTCCTCCGCGCTCTACCTCGGCACGCCCGGCAGCACGGCCCAGGTGACGAAGATGCGCGAAGGCACCCCGGACGCCTGGGTGTTCAACGGCATCGCGAACCAGTACTCCAGGCAGCCCCTGAAGGTGAAGGCCGGCGAGCGGGCCCGCTTCTGGGTGGTTGCCGCAGGCCCCGGCGACGGCATCGCCTTCCACATCGTCGGCACCGTGTTCGACACCGTGTACAAGGAGGGCGCCTACTCGCTGAAGCCCGGCGATGCGGGCGGCGCGCAGGTGCTGGACCTGGCCCCGGCGCAAGGCGGCTTCGTCGAGACGACGTTCCCGGAAGCCGGCCACTACGCCTTCGTCGACCACGACATGCGCCACGCCGAAGCAGGCGCGCACGGCACGGTGGAGGTGAGCGACTGATGGACACCGTCGGCTGGTGGTCCCTGGTGCGGTTCGCGCACGTGGCCGGTGCGGCCCTGTGGGTCGGCGGACAGCTGGCCCTCACCCTGGTGGTCCTTCCGCTGGCCCGGCATCTGCTCGCCCCGGAGGTCAAGGACACATTCACGGCGGCGGCGGGCCGCCGGTTCGGAATACTGACCGCAGCGGTGTTCCTGCCCGTGCAGCTGGCCAGCGGCTGGGCCATGGCCTGGCACCGGGGCGTCACCTGGGCCTCGCTCGCCGAACCCGGCTACGGCCGCACCCTGGCGGCCAAGCTCGCCCTGTTCGTGGTGGTGATGCTCGCCGCGGCCGGACACGGAATCGCCCACGCCAAGGGCCGCGCCGACCTGGCCCGGTCCCTGGCGGTCGTCTCCCTCGTCGGCTCACTCGGCATCGTCCTGCTCGCCACCGCCCTGCCCGCCACATGACCTGAGGACTGACATCGGGACCGAGCCGACGGGCCGACTCCGTGGCGTCGGCTGGTGAAGGGCCCGTGGCGTCGGCCGGCGCAGGGCCGGCGCGGCAGGCACCGGAAGCCCGGCGGCGCGCGGCGGGTGACGCCTCACTGCGTGCCGTGCGTTCCCCTGAGTTCGCGTCCGGTGACCATCTCCGACTCGATCCGCACAAACGCCGCCTCCTGCAAGGGCATCCACGACGTGGGGCCGGTCTCCGAGAGCCGGTCGTGCTCGGCGGGATCGGTCACGACGTTGGCCTGTCCGGTGACGACCACGCTCCAGCCGGACCGGGTTGCCGCATCGAACTCGTCCGCCTCGAAGGCGACCACGACGCCGTCGATGGCGTGGACGAGATCCGAGTCCGGCGAGGTGCGCACCAGGACGGAGGCGTCCGTGTCGAGGGAGAAGTTGATGGGCAGGACCGCGGGCAGCGCGTGCCGGGTGTAGACCACGCGGCCGACCGGCACCTTGGCGAGCAGGCGCAGGCACTCCTGCCGGGCGAGTGCGCGAAAGGCGTCGTTCTGGAACATCAGTCCATCGTCCCCGCGGCCGTCGTGCGGGGGTAGGGCCGACCGGCCCTACCCCCACGGGCCCCCTCGCCGTGCGAGGACGACCGATCGCTGCCGTTGCTTCGCGGGAGCGCGCGGACGAGCCGGTGGACGGGACCGTGCGGAGGGACTGCCGGTCCGAATCCGGGGACCGTCTGTCCGTCGGCAGGGACCGTTGGCCCATGCCTGCGGTCGGACCTGGTGCGGAGAGTGGTTCCGGGATGCCGCTTCTGCAGGCAAGGGGCCTGCGGCGCGTGAGCGATCCCGGTGGCGCAGCGCAGTACCACGCAGTACCACCATGAAGACGAAAGGGACGGACAACATGGTCCAGCCGTTGAAGTCGAGGAGCGGCAGCTCGCCGTCGGGTGCGCCGGTGCCGGGCCGGGCGTGGCTGATGCTGGCCCTGGCCACGGTCGGGTTCGCCGTGAACTTCTGGGCGTGGGCGCTGCTCAGCCCGCTCGGCCCGCGGTTCAAGGACAGCCTCGACCTGTCGTCGTTCGAGCAGTCGTTGCTGGTGGCGGTGCCGGTCGTGGTCGGCTCGCTCGGCCGTATCCCGGTCGGCGCGCTGACCGACAGGTTCGGCGGACGGGTGATGTTCCCGATCGTGTCGGCGGCCACCATCGTGCCGGTGCTCTACCTCGGCCTGGCCGGGCACTCCTCCCTCGCCGCACTGCTGGTCGGCGGCTTCCTCCTCGGCATCGGCGGCACCGCCTTCGCGGTCGGCGTGCCGCTCGTCAACTCCTGGTTCCCGCCCGCGCGGCGCGGCCTGGCCATCGGCATCTTCGGCGCCGGCATGGGCGGCACCGCCATCAGCGCCCTGACCACCGTGCAGTTGGTCGACGCGAACAACATGGCCACCCCCTTCCTCATCACCGCCGCGGTCCTGGCCGTGTACGCCGTGACCGCCGCGCTGCTGCTACGCGACGCCCCCGGACGCACCGTACCGACCGAGCCGCTGGCCCGCCGCCTGGCCGCCACCGCCCGCCTCGCCATCACCTGGCAGGCATCCGCGCTGTACGCGGTCATGTTCGGCGGCTACGTGGCCTTCTCCGTCTACCTGCCCACCTACCTCAAGACCGGCTACGGCCTCACCCAGGCCGACGCCGCCAACCGCATGGCCGGATTCGTGCTCCTCGCCGTGGCGATGCGCCCGATCGGCGGCTGGCTGTCCGACCGGCTGGGCCCGGTCCGGGTGCTGGCCGGCTCGCTGGCCGTGGTCGTGGCCGGAGCGGTCGTGCAGTCCTTCACCCTCCCCCTGGCGCCGATGGGCACCATCGCCTTCCTGTCCATGGCCGCCGCGCTCGGCGCCGGCAGCGGGGCGACCTTCGCCCTGGTGGCCCAGCGGACCCCGGCCGACCAGGTCGGCTCGGTCACCGGAGTGGTCGGCGCCGCGGGTGGCCTGGGAGGCTTCCTGCCGCCGCTGGTGATGGGCTCGCTGTACGGCGGGTACGGGACGTACGCGGCGGGCCTGGCCCTGCTCGCGATCGTGGCCGCCGCAGCACTGGTCTACACCCTCACCGGTGTCCGGGCCGCGGCCGAAGGCGGCGGGCGGGACGAACGGAAGCAGCCCACCGGCCGCCCGGGTGGGCACCGCACCGCGGACACCACCGCGTAGGGACGAGCGGACGAGAACGACGGGCCGAGGAAGAGGGAGAAGACGGTGTGCGAGTACTGCGGCTGCCAGGCCCTGGAGACGATCGACGAGCTGACCCGGGAGCATGACGAGGTGGTCCGCCTGATCAGCTACCTCCGTCCCGCCCACCAGGACGGCGGAGTGGTCCGGATGGCGGAGGTCGCCCGGGAGATCACGGGGGTGCTGGGCCCGCACACCGAGGTGGAGGAGCACGGCCTGTTCCCCGCTCTGGCCGGGGACTTCCCCGAGCAGATCGCCGCCCTGGAGGCCGAGCACCGCCGCATCGAGGCGGTGCTGGCCGAGGCGAACGGTGCGTTCCTGACCGATGCGACCTGGCCGGACCGCCTGATGGAGGCGACGGCGATGCTGCGCGACCACATCCTCAAGGAGCAGGACGGCGTCTTCCCGGCAGCGCTGGCGAACCTCGGCACCGCGGAATGGGAAGCCGTCGAGGCCGTGCGTGCCAGGGCGGGCAGCACGCTGTCCCGGCCGGCCGCCTGAAAGGCCGCCCGCCGCCCCCCCGCCGACGCCGACAGCGCGGCACTCCCGTAAGCCCCGTCCCCCCGCTCACCACGAGCGGGGGACGGGGCATTTCCAGACCCGGGCACGGCCCTGCGAAACCGGGGTGACCGGCCCTGCACACAGACGGTCCTCGCCGAGCCCCGAGCCGGTCACGGTGTGGCTGCCGACCTTCCCGGGGACGGCGGTCGTAGAGTCATACGGCCGGAACCGATCACCATTCGAACGGGCCGTGGCGCCCGGGAGCGGAGTGCCGCGGTGAGCAGGGAGACCAGCCAGGGGCCGGCGCGGGCGGGGATGGACAGCGGTCTGGCGGAGGCGCTGGTGCGCAGCCGCCGCTACTTCACCCGGGCGGAGGTCTCCGACGACCTGCGCACCCTGCACCGGAAGGGCGGCCGCCAGGCGGACGACTTCTACCGGGACCGCTGGTCGTACGACAAGGTGGTGCGCTCCACGCACGGCGTGAACTGCACCGGATCGTGCTCGTGGAAGGTGTACGTCAAGGACGGCATCATCACCTGGGAGGCACAGCAGACCGACTACCCGTCGGTCGGCCCGGACCGCCCCGAGTACGAGCCGCGCGGCTGCCCGCGAGGGGCGGCGTTCTCCTGGTACACGTACTCGCCCACCCGGGTGCGCTATCCGTACGTGCGGGGCGTGCTCCTCCAGATGTACCGGGAGGCCAAGCAGCGGCTGGGCGACCCGGTGGCCGCCTGGGCGGACATCGTCTCCGACCCCGAGAAGGCGCGCCGCTACCGGCAGGTGCGCGGCAAGGGCGGCCTGGTGCGGGCGAGTTGGGACGAGGCGGTGGAGATGGTCGCCGCCGCGCACGTGCACACCATCAAGAAGTACGGGCCCGACCGGCTGGCCGGATTCTCGCCGATCCCGGCGATGTCGATGGTGTCGCACGCGGCCGGAGCCCGCTTCTACTCGCTGCTCGGCGGCGCGATGCTGTCGTTCTACGACTGGTACGCCGACCTGCCGGTGGCTTCTCCGCAGATGTTCGGCGACCAGACCGACGTACCGGAGTCGGGGGACTGGTGGGACGCCGGCTATCTGATCATGTGGGGTTCGAACCTGCCGGTGACCCGTACGCCGGACGCGCACTGGATGGCGGAGGCCCGCTACCGGGGCCAGAAGGTCGTCGCCGTGTCGCCCGACTACGCGGACAACGTGAAGTTCGCCGACGAGTGGCTTGCGGCCCGGCCGGGCACCGACGGGGCGCTGGCGATGGCCATGGGTCACGTGATCCTCAAGGAGTTCTTCGTCGACCGGGCCGCCCCGTACTTCACCGGCTACGTCAAGAAGTACACGGATCTGCCCTTCCTGGTCGCGCTGGACGAGGTCGACGGTGAGCCGGGCACCTTCACGCCGGGCAAGTTCCTGACCGCCGCCGATCTCGGCGGTGAGAGCGCCGGGGCCGAGCACGCCGAGTTCAGGACCGTACTGCTCGACGCCGCAACCGGGCAGCCCGTGGTGCCGAACGGCACGCTCGGCGATCGCTACGGCGAGTCCGGCGCCGGGAAGTGGAACCTGGACCTCGGCGACACCGATCCGCTGCTGTCCGCCTTCGGCGACGGCGAGGCGCCGGTCGCCGTCGAGCTGCCGCGCTTCGACGCTCCGGACGGCGCTGGGGGCCGGCTGCGGCGCGGCGTACCGGTGCGCCGGGTCGCCGGGCGGCTGGTGACCACGGTGTACGACCTGCTGCTGGCCCGGTACGGGGTGGCCCGTGACGGTCTGCCCGGCGAGTGGCCGACGTCGTACGAGGACGCGGACCAGCCCTGCACCCCGGCCTGGCAGGCGGCGATCACGGGCGTGGACGCCGATCGGGCGGCCCGGATCGCCCGGGAGTTCGCCGCCAACGCCGAGGAGTCCTGCGGCCGTTCGATGATCGTCATGGGGGCGGGCACCAACCACTGGTTCCACTCCGACACGATCTACCGCGCGTTCCTGACGCTGACCACGCTGACCGGCTGCCAGGGCGTGAACGGCGGCGGCTGGGCGCACTACGTCGGGCAGGAGAAGGTGCGTCCGATCACCGGTTACTCGGCGATCGCGACGGCTGCGGACTGGAACCGCCCGGCCCGGCTGATGATCCAGACGGCGTACTGGTATCTGCACAGCGACCAGTTCCGCTACGACCCGTTCTCGGCCGACACCCTCGCGGCGGACACCGGCGGGGCGGCCGGTGAGAGCGGCGCGGGCGGTCCGTTCGCCGGGAAGACCACCGCCGACCTCATCGCGCAGTCGGCCCGGATGGGCTGGATGCCGTCCTATCCCACCTTCGACCGCAATCCGCTCGACCTGGCCGACGAGGCGGCGGCAGCCGGCCGCCCGGTCGCCGAGCACATCGTGGACGAGCTCAAGGCGGGGCGGCTGCGGTTCGCGGGCGAGGACCCGGACGCGCCGGAGAACTTCCCACGGGTACTGACCGTCTGGCGGGCCAACCTGCTGGGCTCGTCCGCGAAGGGCAACGAGTACTTCCTCAAGCACCTGCTCGGCACCGACGCCTCGGTCCGTGCCACCGAGGCTCCGCCGGACGCCCGCCCCCGGGGCGTGGTGTGGCGGGATCAGGCCCCGGTCGGCAAGCTCGACCTGCTGCTGACCCTGGACTTCCGCATGACCAGCACGACCGTGTTCTCCGACGTCGTACTGCCCGCAGCCACCTGGTACGAGAAGCACGACCTGTCCAGCACGGACATGCACCCCTTCGTGCACGCCTTCAATCCGGCGATCGCCCCGCCCTGGCAGACCCGCACGGACTGGGACGCCTTCCACACCCTGGCCAAGGAGTTCAGCCGTCAGGCCGTCGGCCACCTCGGCGTACGCACGGACGTGATCGCCGCGCCGCTGCTGCACGACACCCCGGACGAGCTGGCCACCCCGCACGGCCGGGTCCGCGACTGGAAGGCGGGGGAGTGCGAGCCGGTGCCGGGCCGCACCATGCCGAAACTCGTGACGGTCGAGCGGGACTACGCTGCCGTCGCCGACAAGATGGGCGCCCTCGGCCCGCTGCTGGACTCGCTCGGTGCCACGACCAAGGGCATCACCTTCAAGGTCGACCGCGAGCTGGAGTACCTGCGGCACAAGAACGGCACGGTGCGGGGCGGAGCGGCGGACGGACGGCCGTCGATCGCCCGGGACGTGCAGGCCTGCGAGGCGATCCTCGCCCTGTCCGGCACCACCAACGGGCACCTGGCCGCACAGGGCTTCCACACCCTCGAAGCCCGCACCGGCACACGGCTCGCGGACCTGGCCGCCGAGCACGAGGGCAAGCGGATCACCTTCGCCGACACCCAGGCCGCCCCGGTCCCGGTCATCACCTCCCCGGAGTGGTCGGGCTCGGAGACCGGCGGGCGCCGCTACTCACCGTTCACCGTCAATGTGGAGCGCCTCAAGCCCTGGCACACCCTCACCGGCCGCCAGCACTTCTACCTCGACCACGACTGGATCATTGCGCTTGGCGAGCAACTGCCCGTCTATCGGCCCCCGTTGAACATGGACGCCCTGTTCGACGAGCCGCGTCCGGGGGATGTCGGGGAACTGGGTGTGACCGTCCGCTACCTGACCCCGCACAACAAGTGGTCGATCCACTCCGAGTACCAGGACAACCTGTTCATGCTCTCCCTGTCCCGGGGCGGGCCGACGATCTGGATGAGCACGCAGGACGCGGCCGAAGCCGGCGTGCGGGACAACGACTGGGTGGAAGCCGTCAACCGCAACGGCGTGGTCGCCGCCCGGGCGGTCGTCTCGCACCGTATGCCGGAGGGCACCGTCTACATGCACCACGCACAGGACCGGCTCATCGACGTGCCCCGTACCGAGACGAGCGGCCGGCGCGGCGGCATCCACAACTCCCTGACCCGCCTGCTGATCAAACCCAGCCATCTGATCGGCGGTTACGCCCAGCTCTCCTACGCCTTCAACTACCTCGGCCCGACCGGCAACCAGCGCGACGAGGTCACCGTCATCCGCCGCCGCGCCAACCAGGAGGTGGACTACTGATGCCCCGTGGCGAAGGCACCGTCGGACCCCGTGGCGAAGGCACCATCGGACCCCGTGGCGGAGCCACTATCGGACGCTGCATGGCCCAGATGGCGATGGTGATGAACCTCGACAAGTGCATCGGCTGCCACACCTGCTCGGTCACCTGCAAACAGGCGTGGACCAACCGCACCGGCGTCGAGTACGTCTGGTTCAACAACGTCGAGACCCGCCCCGGCCAGGGATACCCGCGCCGCTACGAGGACCAGGACACCTGGAAGGGCGGCTGGGAACTCAACAAGCGGGGCCGCCTCGCACTCAAGGCGGGCGGTCGTTTCAAGAAGCTGATCCAGATCTTCTCCAACCCGGTGCTGCCGTCCCTCGACGACTACTACGAGCCCTGGACATACGACTACGAGACGCTGACCAACGCCCCGCTCCAGGAGCACACCCCCGTCGCCCGCCCCAAGTCCCTGATCAGCGGCAAGGACATGAAGATCTCCTGGTCGGCGAACTGGGACGACGACCTCGGCGGATCGGCGGCGACCAGCGAGAAGGACGTCCTGCTGAACCAGGTCTCCCAGGAGATCAAGCTCGAGTTCGAGCAGACCTTCATGTTCTACCTGCCGCGGATCTGCGAGCACTGCCTCAACCCGTCCTGCGCGGCCTCCTGTCCCTCCGGCGCCATCTACAAGCGCACCGAGGACGGCATCGTGCTGGTCGACCAGGACCGCTGCCGGGGCTGGCGGATGTGCGTGACCGGCTGCCCGTACAAGAAGGTGTACTTCAACCACCGCACCGGCAAGGCCGAGAAGTGCACCTTCTGCTTCCCCCGCGTCGAGGTCGGCCTGCCCACCGTCTGCTCCGAGACATGCGTCGGCCGCCTGCGCTACATCGGCCTCGTCCTCTACGACGCCGACCGCGTCCTCGAAGCCGCCTCCACCCCCGACGACACCGGCCTGTACGAGGCCCAGCGGCAGGTCTTCCTCGACCCGACCGACCCGCAGGTGATCGCCGAAGCGGAGCGGGCAGGCATCCCGCGGGACTGGATCGAGGCCGCCCAGCGTTCCCCGATCCACTCCCTGATCAACACCTACAAGGTGGCGCTGCCGCTGCATCCGGAGTACCGGACGATGCCCATGGTCTGGTACATCCCGCCGCTGTCCCCGGTGGTGGACGCCGTACGCGACACCGGCCACGACGCCGAGAGCCACCACAACCTCTTCGCCGCGGTCGACGCCCTGCGCATCCCCGTCGACTACCTCGCCCAGCTGTTCAGCGCCGGCGACCCGGCCCCCGTCGACGCGGCCCTGCACCGCCTGGCCGCCATGCGCTCCTACATGCGCGACATCAACCTCGGCCGGGAACCCGACGACACCATCCCCACGTCGGTCGGCATGAGCGGCGAGCAGCTGTACGACATGTACCGGCTGCTGGCCCTGGCCAAGTACGACGAGCGGTACGTCATCCCGCCCGCCCACGCCGAACAGGCCCACAGGCTGGAGGAGCTGGCCACCGAGTGCAGCCTGGACTACGAGGGCGGCCCCGGCATGGGAGGCTCCGGCCCGTTCGGTGAGACCTCCGGCGGTGCGGCCCCGATCGCCGTGGAGAACTTCCAAGCGCTGCGCAACCGTCAGACCTCCGACACCCCGGCCGCCCCCACTGACAAGGCCACCCGGGTCAACCTCCTCAACTGGGACGGCAAAGGCTCCCCGCCCGGCATGTTCCCGGACAGACCATCCGGCGGCGGAGCCGGCGCCGGCGGAGACAGCGCGGAGGAGGCCGAGCCGAAACCATGAAGAGGAAGACCACGCGGGCGGCCCGCACCGAGCCCTGGCATCCCCACGCCTGGCAGGCCCAGTCCCTGCTGCTCGCCTACCCCGACGAGCAGTTCGAACAGCGCCTCGCCCTGGCCACCCGGGTCGCCGCCGCCCTTCCCGACCCGGCCGCGCGCCCGCTGCTCCGGTTCACGGCATACGCCGGGCAGACCGCCCTCGCGGACCTGGCCGCCGCCTACGTGGCCACCTTCGACCACCGCAAACGCTGCTGCCCCTATCTGACGTATTACGCGCACGGCGACACCAGGAAGCGAGGCATCGGTCTGCTGCGGTTGAAGCAGGCCTACGCCGCCGCCGGATGGCGCCTGGGCGACGACGAACTTCCCGACCACCTGGCCGTCGTTCTCGAATTCGCCGCCGCGGACCCGGCCGCGGGAGTACGCCTGCTCTCCGAACACCGTGCCGGCCTGGAACTGCTGCGGCTGGCCCTGGCCGACGACGGCTCGCCCTGGGCGCAGGTGCTGCACTCCGTGTCCGCCACCCTGCCCGCCCTCGCCGGAGACGACCGCGAAGCCGTCATGCGCCTCGCCTCCGAGGGGCCGCCCGAGGAGCAGGTCGGCCTCGATCCGTACGCGTCCCCGGTGTTCCTGCCCGACCCCGTCGTAGGAGGTCCCCGATGACCGCGCCCGCGCAACCCCTCACCCTGGCGGCGGGGGCAGGCACCGGCGGCATCCTGCTGTGGGTCGTGCTGCCCTACGTCGTCCTCGCGGTGTTCGTCCTCGGTCACGTCTGGCGCTACCGCTACGACAAGTTCGGCTGGACCACCCGCTCCTCCCAGCTGTACGAGAGGCGGCTGCTGCGCATCGGCAGCCCGCTGTTCCACTTCGGCATCCTCGTCGTGCTCCTCGGCCATATCGGCGGACTGGTCATCCCCGAGAGCTGGACCGAAGCCGCCGGTATCAGCGAGCAGGCCTACCACGTCTCCGCCGTCGTCCTCGGCACCATCGCGGGCGTCGCCACCGTGGGCGGACTGGCCATCCTGATCTACCGGCGCCGCACCGTCGGGCCCGTGTTCTCGGCCACCACCCGCAACGACAAGGCCATGTACCTCTCCCTCACGGTGACCATCGCCCTGGGCCTAGCCGCCACCGTGGCCGCGAACATCGTGGGCGGCGGCTACAACTACCGCGAAACGATCTCCGTCTGGTTCCGCTCCATCTTCTACTTCCAGCCCGACCCGGACCTGATGAGCGAAGCGCCGGTGCTGTTCCAGCTCCACGCGCTCAGCGCCCTGCTGCTGTTCGCGTTCTGGCCCTTCACCCGTCTCGTCCACATGCTCACCGCACCACTGGGCTACCTCACCCGCCCCTACATCGTCTACCGCAGCCGTGACACCGGGCTCGGCGCCCGCGCTCCCCGCCGCGGCTGGGAACGCACGAGCTGACGAACGCGGTCACCGCCGGCGTCCGGCGAGCCGGGCCCCCGCGCGCATGAGGTGCGACATCTGCTCTGTGGTCCGGGGAGCGGCCCGAAGCGGTCCGCGCCGGCCGAGCGGCGCGGCTGGGCTCGCGCGCTACGCGTCCGCCTCTGAGGGGAGGGGGGCCGTCCATTCCACGACGGTGCCGGTGGGCTCGTTCGATGCGAGCGTGAGGCTGCCGCCCAGGTCGGTGGCGCGTCGGCGGAGGTTGTCCAGGCCGCTGCGGCGGGTGACGGCCGGGTCGATGCCACGCCCGTTGTCGGACACGCGCAGTCGCAGCTGAGTGCCGTCCGTCTCGGCGGTGACCTCGACGGCGCTGGCGTGCGCATGCCGGGCGGCGTTCGACAGCGCCTCGCGCAGCACCGCCAGCAGGTTCTCGGCGTGGCCGGCGGGTACGCCGGTGTCCAGCAGCCCGGTCATACGCAGGGCGGGACTGAAGCCGAGAGTCTCGGCGGCCTTGTCGGTTTCGGACAGCAGCTTCGCGCGCAGCCCGGAACGCTCGTCGGAGCGGTCGCGCTCGCGCAGCGCGTAGATCGTGGTCCGCACCGTCTTGATGGTGTCGTCGAGGTCGTTGACCACGCGTTGGACGCGCTCGGCCACCTCGGGCCGGTCGCCCAGTCGGCCGAGCACCGAGTTCAGCGTCAGCCCGGAGGCGAACAGCCGCTGGATGGCCAGGTCGTGCAGGTCGCGGGCGATGCGGTCGCGATCGGTCAGGACCAGGAGATGCTCGGCCTCGCGTCGGTGCTCGGCAATCTCCAGGGCGAGTGCGGCCTGGTCGGCGAAGCTACTGGTCATCGTCACGACGGCGTCGGAGAACTCCGAGCCGCCGGGCAGGTTGGCGACCTGCAGGACTGCGCGGGCGTGCTCGCGGCCGACCAGCGGGAGCAGGAACCCGGCGCCCAGTTCCACGCGAGCCGCGGACCCACCCCCTCCCTGCGGCTCCTTGGACAGCGCGTTGCTGGTGATCCGTTCGTTGGACCGGTAGACCTTCGCTGCCAGCGTGGTGGCCGGCAGTACCAGCCCGCGCACCCGCTCGGCGCCCTCCCCGTCGGCGGCCTCGATCACCAGCTCGTCGCCGCCGTCGAGCGGCACGGCCACCGTCACCAGATCGGCCTCGGCCAGCGCCCTTACGCTGGTGGCGACCTGGTGCAGCACCTGGTCCGGGTGGGTGCCCGACAACAGGCTGCGGGTCAGGTCACTGCTCGCCGCCAGCCACTGCTCCCTGCGGCGCGTGTCCTCGTACAGCCGGGCGTTGTCGATGGCCACGCCTGCCGCGGCCGCCAGGGTGCGCAGCACCGCCTCGTCCTCGTCGTCGAACTGCGCCCCACCGCGCTTGTCGGTCAGGTACAGGTTCCCGAAGACCTGGTCGCGCACGCGCACCGGAGCCCCGAGGAACGTGGTCATCGGCGGATGCCCTTCCGGGAAGCCCACCGATTCGGCATGGGCGCCGAGGTCGGCCAGCCGCAGCGGCTCCGGCTCCCTGATCAGCAGCCCCAGGATGCCCCGGCCCTCGGGATAGTGGCCGATCGCCTTGATGGTCTCCTCGTCCACACCGACCGTGATGAACTGCTTGATCCGGCCTTCCTCGCCCAGCACCCCCAGCGCCCCGTACTGGGCGTCCACCAGTGCCACCGCGGACTCGGTGATGCGCCGCAACACCACATCGAGATCCAGGTCGGAGCCGATCGCCAGCACCGCGTCCAGCAGCGTGTGCACCCGGTCCCGGGTCGCACGTACCTGCGCCACTTGCGCCTGCAGGCCCTCCAGCAGCTCGTCCAGCCGCAACTGGGGTGCCGCCGGACCGCCCCTGCGTCCTTCTGCCGGACTCTCCGCCATTCCCGCTCCCTCCGGAAAAGGTGCCGCTGGCATCTTTCCAGCATGCCCGAACGACCCTGCTCACGCTCGAACACTTGTCTTGTGTGGCCGTTGTGGCAGCTCGGATCCTATTACTCTCCGGCCGTCCACGGCCGGGGTGTGCCGTCGACTGCCCCGGACCGTCCGCCGCAGCGGCCCCGCACCCGCTGGGCGTCCGGCAGGCGGCGGGCAAGCTGTCAAGCCGGTCCAGGGTGTTCCACTCCCGCCTACGTGCGTCCCGTCAAGGAGATGACCTGGGCACCTGACGGGCGGGCCACCTCGCAGTACACGGACGAGGTCCGCGCGGGTGAGCCGCACATTGTCTGGCGTCGGGTCGGCGGACACGAGATCTTCGATCCCGGCCCCGCCTGAGGCATGGAGGGCACTGGCCTGCGGATGTCGGCCGGCGGCCCTCGCGTGGACATTCGGCGATGTGGACCTCAGCCACCTGCGCGCGCAGCAGACCGGCGAGCACGACGTTTCCCTCGGCCCGGAGGGGCCCGCGACGATGCCGGGCTTCGGCGAGGGACCGGGCGGCGCCAAGGAGGCCGAGAAGTCCCTGCTGTCCGAGCTGATCGAGAAGTTCTACGCCAAGTTCGGCACGGACTTCACAGAGCAGGACGTCGTCCGGCCCTTCGAGGAGGCCAAGGCGGACGCCAAAGTCCGGGCGGTGATGAGAATCCTTGAAAACGGCTCTGGCCGCAGCTCCGTGAACCCCCAGGTCAGCGGCCGGAACGCGGGATCGTTTCGGCAGAGTGTTTCCTGCCATGGCGAGCAAGACGGTCGAGGATGTTCTGTTTCCCGGGATCGATGCGCGGGTGGACCGCGTCAGCGAGTCCACCGACGTCCTTGTGGTGGAGGCGGTGTCCACCGCTCACCCGGGCCGGTGCCCAGACTGCCGGAAACAGGCGAGGCGCACGCACAGCATGTACCAACGCGCCCTTGATGAAAGGCCGTTGGGCTCACGCCGGGTCGTAGTCCGGCTGTGGGTCCGCCGGTACTTCTGTGACCGGAAGAGCTGTTCCCGCAAGACGTTCGTCGAGCAGGTGCCGGGACTGTCCGAGCGGCACCGCCGCTCCAGCACCGGACTGACAGGCTGGCTGCGGTCGATCGCGATCGAGCTCGGCGGCCGTCCGGCCGTCCGGCCGCACGATTGTGCCGCCGACTGCGGCTGACCGCGGGCCGGACCCGGCTGCTCGGGCTATTGACGGCACCGACGGTGCCGGACCGAGCGCCGCGGGTGCTGGGGGTGGACGAGTTCGCCTTCCGCAAGGGCTGCACCTACGGCACCGTGCTGGTCGACGTCGAGGCCGGCCGGGTCGTCGATGTGCTGCCCGACCGCACCTCCGAGACGTTCGCGGCCTGGCTCACCAAGCACCCCCGGCGCCGAGATCATCTGCCGGGACCGGGCCAGCGCCTACACCAAGGCGGTCAAAGAGGCCGCCCCTCATGTCCTGGAAGTCGCTGATCGCGGCACCTGTTGCAGAACCTGTCCGCTGCGGTGGAGAAGACCTGCCACCAGCCCGCGACTGCCTGCGCAAACACACCGAGGAGGAGACGGGAACCGGGGTGCCGGAGCCGCCCCCGATGCTGTTACCGCCCGCGGAACTGCCCCGCACCCAGATCATCGAACGCACCCGCCACCGCTACGAGAACATCCACCGTCTGCTGGACAAACACTGGACGATCAGCGCCATCGCCCGCCGTCTGAACCTCGACCGCAAGACCGTGCGCCGCTTCCGCGACACCGACCTCGACCAGCTGCTGGCCTCTGCCCGCGAGCGCCGCCCCAACGGCGTCCTGGAGCCGTTCAAGGCATACCTCAACGCCCGCTTCGCCGAAGCACAAGGCCAGGCCAGCGGCACGCGCCTGTTCCTGGAGATCCAGGCCCGAGGCTACCGGGGCAGCCGCCAGGTCGTCCGCAAACACCTCGCCGCCCTCCGCGCGGGCACCGCCGAACCGGTCCGGGCCGACATCCCCAGCCCCCGCAAGATCACCTCGTGGATCATGCGGCCCCGAGAGACGCTCACCGAAAGCCAGGACGAGCGACTCCTCCAAGACCGGCTCGCCTGCCCGGACATCGCCCGGGCCTGCGACCTCGCTCGGGCGTTCGTCGACCTGGTCCGCCACCGGCGCGGATACCTGCTGCTGGAGTGGATCCGGCAGGCCGAGCAGGACGCACCGAAGCCCATGAAGGGCTTTGCCGGCTTCCTCCGCCAGGACCTCGACGCCGTCACCGCCGGACTCACCCTCCCGTGGAGTTCCGGTGTGGTCGAGGGTCACGTGAACCAGGTGAAGGCGCTCAAGAGGGTGATGTACGGCCGAGCTTCATTCGAACTCCTCCGGACCCGCATCCTCACCCAGCCATGAGATTCACGGATCAGCGGGAACGGGGATCGCTTCGGCAGGGGGCCTGCCCGAACGTCCCGGTCGCCGGTCAGGGCTGGATGTTCTCCAGGTCCTCCAGAAGGCTGGGGTGCTTGGGCTCCCAGCCGAGCGCCTGCCGGGTGTACGCGCTGGACGAGGGCTGGTCGCTCGCGAAGATCTGGCCGAGGGGACCGAAGGTCTCCGCCGGTACCGACTCGACCGGCAGGCCCAGCCGTCGGCCGATGACCGTGGCGACATCGCGAACCTTGTCCCCCTCGTCGGCCACGGCGTGCCAGGAGGTACCCGCTTCCGCCTGTTCCAGAGCGAGCCGGAAGAGGACTGCCGCGTCGAGCGCATGCACGCCCGGCCAGCGCTGTGCGCCGTCGCCCGGGTAACCGGACACCCCGGTCCGGCGTGCGATGTCGGTCAACAGGCCGGCGAATCCGCCTGAGCCCTGGTTGTGAACCGTGCGCGGCAGGCGTACGGCACTGCTGCGGACCCCGCGCGAGGACAGGCCCAGGACCGACGTGACCGCGCGACCGCGACCGCCGAGCGGTCCCTCGGTCATCAGCGGGTCGGCCTCGGTGGAGGCCCGGCCGGTTACGTAGGGCGTGCCCGAGCAGGTGACGAGGGGGCGATTGCTGCCGACGAGTTCCTCGCCGAGGGCCGCGAGGGCGGCACCCTCCTCCGCGACCGACTTCGCGAGGGTCTCGGGGCTGCTGAAGTCGTGGTCGAACGCGAGGTGGATCACCCCGTCGGCCCGTGCGGCGCCGGCGCGAAGGGTGTCCAGATCGGCGAGGGCTCCCCGGAGGGGCTCGGCACCGGCCGCCTCTATGGCCTGCACGGATGCGTCGGAGCGAGCGAGTGCAAGGACGGTGTGACCGTTGTCGAGCAGTTCGGCGACGACAGCAGAACCGATCAGACCGGTGCCGCCGGTGACAAAAACGCGCATGGAAAACTCCCCCAGGAGTGATGGGACTCTTGTCCCATCACTCTACTGCAGTGATGGGACAAGAGTCCCATCACCTAGGATGGTGACCATGGGTAGATGGGAACCAGGCGCACGCGAACGCCTCGTCGTGGCTGCCGTCGACCTGTTCACCGAGCAGGGGTACGACGCCACGACGGTCGCGCAGATCACCGAGCGCGCAGGAGTCACCAAGAGCACCTTCTTCCGGCACTTCCCCGACAAGCGCGAGCTGCTGGTGGCCGGACAGGAGACGCTGAGCCGATTGCTGACCGAGGGGATCGCCGACGCGCCCGCTGACGCCAGCCCGCTTGAGGCGGTCGCCGCCGGTCTGGAGCGCGCGTCGAGCGCGATGGGCCCCATGAGCCGCGAGCTTGCGCCTCGCCTGAAGGAGGCCGTCGCCGCCAGCGCCGAACTTCAAGAGCGTGACGCCCTCAAGAGCGTCAGCCTCGCGGCCGCGATGACGAACGCTCTGGTCGCCCGCGGCGTACCCGATCCGACCGCGGCATTGGCGGGCGAGCTGGGCGTCCTCGCCTTCAAACGGGGATACGCCCAATGGTCCGACGGCGACCGTGACAGCAAGGACGAACTCGCCGGGTACACCCTGGCGGCCCTCGACGAACTGCGTGCAGCGAGCGCCTCGCTGGGCTGACCGGCAACCTCACCCGCCGTTCACGGAACTGCGGCCAGAGCCGTTTTCAAAGAGCGTCATCAGCTCAACGACGAGGACGACTTCGGCAAGGTCTTCGACAAGGTCTTCGCGGACAAGACGGCCGACCACGTCGACTCCATCGCCGGTCTCGGCCGCCGGTACTTCGGCTCCGACCGGAACTTCAAGTCCAGCCTCGACCGCAGCGTCCGCCGCGCCGCGTGGCGGATGACCCGCCGCGAGGAGGGCGTGTACGGCGACATGTGATGCGTGCGCCCCGGCCGGCTATGCCGACCGGCACCCCTGGGAAGGCCATCGTGAGCACTCAGCCCGACCACGGCACCGAGCTGACCCCGCGCCCCGAGTACACACCCGACGCCGTCCGTGTCGCGCTCGCCCGGATCGCCCCGCACCGCCAGGACGAGATGGAACGGCACAAGGAAGAAGCACTCGCCGCCGCCATCCGGACCAGCGAGATCGCACACCTTCAGCAGTGGCTGACTCATTGGGCCGCTCAGGTGGAGAGATCGAGCGTCGGCCCGATCTCGCCGCCCGCCGTGGCCGCGCTCTCGCCACGATCCACGGCACCACCAGCAAGGACGACCCTGCATTCCGATCCGCCATGGACGAGCCGCGCACCGTCGAGGACGAGGCGATGCGGGCGGTGTCCGCGTGACGTGGAAGTGGGAATGCGACCCCAGCGAGGAATACGTCATCGGCGGAGCACCGCAGGCGTTCGTCGCCGAGGTCGAGAAGAAGGCCGACGAGCCGGTGCGGGCTGCTGGCGCCTTCTAACTCGACCCACGATGTACGAAGGGCTGGGCCCGAAGGGAGACACCGCACACGTCGACAGCGGTTTCCTCGTCTACCTCATCGTTCCCCGGCATGAATGCGTGTACGTTCGCCAGGTGACTTGGATCCGACCGTGCAGCAGGTGAGGGGCCGACCGCACGCGCGGGAGGGCCCTCACGACCGCTCAGGTCAGACGGACCGGCCAGCGGCCAGCCCCACGAAGCCGGCCCAGGCGTCGGGAGTGACGGTCAGTACGGGCCCGCCGAGCCGCTTGGAATCCCGAACGTGCACGGTGCCGGGCGTAACGGCTACCTCGATGCACTCGCCGCCGCCCCCGCCGCTGAAGCTGCTCTTGAACCACGCCGATTCCGGCACGGTGGAAACGGTGCGATGCACGGTCATCTCTCTCCTAGCAGGCTCTCCACGAAGGCCAGTGACTCGTTGGGCGTCAGGGCCTGTGAGCGCAGGATGCCATAGCGCGCTTCAAGCTCACGGATCTTTGTCGCCTCGGTGTGCAGACGGCTGTCGTTCTGGACTTCGGTGTAGGCGATGCGCTGCCCCGTAGCGGCGTCGATTAGGTTGAAGGGCCCATCGAGTGCGCCGTGATCTTCACGATCTGTCGGCATGACCTGGATCTCGACATTCCTCTCCTGGCCGATGAGAAGGATGTGTTCCAGCTGGCCGCGCAGTACCTTCCGGCCACCGATCGGCTTGCGCAGGATGACCTCGTCGATGACGAAACTCAAGAGCGGTGCCGGACGTCGCGAGAAGATTTGTTGCCGCGCGAGGCGCGACTCAAGGCGCTGTTCGATCACTGTGTCGTCCAGCAACGGCCGTTGCATCTGAAAGACAGCCCGCGCGTATTCCTCGGTCTGGAGCAGGCCAGGAACTGCCACGGCTGCGTACACGCACAGGGCCTGCGCCGACGCCTCAAGCCGAGCCGCATCCCGGAAGAACGCCGGATACCGCGCCCGCGCCACCTCCTCCTTCAGCGTCTTCAGCACACCACCCGCGTCCAGCACGTCGTCCGACTGGTCGATGAACCTCGGCGGAGGGATGCGCCGTCCCTGCTCGAACGAGGCGATCGACTGCGCCGCGTACCCCACCAGCTTCCCGAACTCCGCACGTTCCAGCCCGGCACGGGTCCGGAACAACTTCAACTGCTGCCCGAACGCCGTGACCACGCCCTGCCCGGGCTCGTCGTCCGGCCGCTGCCCCACCGGTTCTGCCGACTCGAGCGGCTCCGCCGGCTCCTGTCCGGCTCCCGCGTCATCGTCCCGCACCGCCGCCACCCTTCCGCACACGTACACAGCACCGCTCGCCCGCGTACAAGCGGAACGCGACGGCGCGTCACCCATGGTCACGCTACGCCACCACGGCCCACCGTGGAGCCATGACGAGCAACCCCGCCGACACCGCTACCCCCACCCGACCCACCACGCCCATCCACCACTTCGAGATGCGGTTCACCTCCACGCCCCGAGGCGCCCGCCTCGCCCGCCGGCTGTGCGCGGAGCGGCTGCACGCCTGGGGGATCGCGTACGGCACCGAGGCGCACGACACGATCGCCCTCCTCGTGGCCGAGCTCAGCGCGAACGCCGTCAGCCACGGCCGGGTGCCGGGCCGGGACTTCCACGTACGGCTGACCGTCCCCACGAAGCCCATCGCCGCCGTACGGATCGAGGTGACCGATACCCGTGGCGAGCGGACGCCCGAGCCCGCAGAGCACCTTCCGGGCCCGGACCGCACCGAGGGGCGCGGCCTGCTCCTCGTCGCCGCCCTCGCCGACCGCTGGGGCTGGGGTCGGCGCCCCTGTGGGACGCCCGGAAAGGTCGTGTGGGCCGAATGCGACAGGCGGAGCCACGACGCACAGGCGGTTCCCGGCCAGATGTGACGGACCTGCCCCCGCCTCCCTGGACGGAAGATCGTCAATCCCGCCACGCTGGTCCTGACATGCCGGGCCGGCCGACACCACCGCGCGAGGACGTTCCACCACAACGCGCGGACGCCCCACCTCGACAAGCCCCGACCAGCCTTCTGCGAAACCGGACACAGCATCAGCAGGGCCTGAGCGCAGAAAGGGACGAGGCCGCTGAGATCACAGCGCACAGTGCGAGGCCGAGGCCTGCTCGGGCAGGCAGATCCGCACCGACCTGAAGACTGACAAAAGGTGACGAAGTCTGTGGGGCGATGGATCGAGAGCACTCTGTCCTGTCGAAGTGCATGTGTCAGGTGGCGAGCCGAACGGCTGAGCAGCGATGCCAACCACGTCCCGGGCGAAGTCCGCCAGCAGAATCCGCGCGAGCTCCAGGCGGCTCTCGTAAGCAACCAGGCTGTCCCCCGTTGTCGCGTGATACCAGCCCGAGTAATGCCGCCCCTTGTACCAGCGGAAATTGGAGGCCTCACCAGTTATGGACTGCTGGCTGTCACCCGATCGGTGACCACTCTGTGATCCTCGGCGAGTAACTTTCCATTGCGCGCATTCTTGAACGTGCTCTTAGTAGGCTCCTCAGAGTTACTGTTCACGACCGCGCTATCGGCTGCGGCGCCGATGATTGGGCACGAATTGACCGTCGAGGTTCATGCGAAAACCAGACAGGTAGTTCTGCAGAAGTCATGGCGGAGCATTCTGGTTCGACGTGTCATCTTGTCGTATCGACGCGCCAGGCTGGCACTCTTCTGTTACCTGACGTGCAAGGTCCTGGGTGTCGCCTGGATTGCGGTGCAATCAGCCGAGAGCGGCAAGTCTCTTGTGGCGTTGCTGGGCTATGTGTGGGATGCGCAGTGGTACCTGGGCATTGCGCAGCATGGCTACGGGCAGGCAGATCTGATTCCCGGCTACGGCGGTGGCCCGGTCGGCAGATGGCAGGACCTCGCGTTCTTTCCGTTGTATCCGGGTGTCGTGCGAGCGGTCAGCGAACTGCTACCGATGGAGATCGTCGGTACCGCACTGCTGACCACATGCGTGTCCTCCTGTGTCGCAGCATGGGGGATCCATGCTCTCGGAACAGTCCTGCACAGCAAGCGCGTCGGGGTGCTGCTCGTCATCCTGTGGGGTCTGCTGCCGCAGGCCTTCATCCAGTCCATGGCCTACCCGGAGGCAATGTTCACCGCGCTGTGCGCCTGGTCGCTGTATGCCTTGGTGACGCAGCGTCCGATCACGGCGTCCCTCCTTGCCGTGGCTGCGGGCCTGACCCGCCCGTTGGGCGTCGCGGTGGTGGCTGCTGTCGTCATTACGGCGGTGCTCGCTTCTTCGCGCGGGCGTCGAACGCTCGCCGCGATCATCATCGCGCCACTGGGGTTGTTCGGCTATTTCGTGTGGGTCGGAATGTGTACCGGGCGACCGATGGGATACTTCGATGTGCAGCACGACTGGAACACGCACGTCGACTTCGGCCAGTCTGTCATCGAGGCCACAAGCAGGGTGGCCGCCGGCAACGTGAGCGCGGTGGAGCAAGTCTCCGTGCTCGTCGTGATCACTGGCCTCGTACTCCTGTGGGTCCTCTTGAGCTCGCGTCCGCCGACAGCCGTAATCGTCTTCAGCTTGGTCCTGGTGGCCATGGCTGTAGGCGTGAGCGGCTTCATTCAGATCAAGGCCCGCTTTCTGCTGCCCGGATTCACTCTGCTGCTGCCCGCGGCCACCTCCCTGGCCAAGGCCAAGCCGATCTCACTGGCTGTCACGTTCGCCGTGCTGGCGATTGTTTCCTTCAAGTACGGGGCCTACTTCGTCACCTCCGAATATACGCCGTAGCGTAATTTGGAGAACGGTTGCCGGAGGGTGAACGCCGTGATCGAGGCGGTCAGGGCCGGAGCCGGCTCCGTGGCGTTCCGGTGAGCCCGGTCACCGGACGGTGGACACCGGTGCCCGACGGGCCGGCGACGGCTGGATTCGTGTCGTGGTGCGTGTCCTGCGAGGCCATCGCCGAACCCGGCAGGGCGAAGGCGCGCAGCATGCGCGCCATGGCCGGGGCGCGGGACAGCAGGAGAAACACCAGGTAACCCGTCATTCCCCCGAGCGTGTTGGCGATGAGGTCGTTGACCTCCACGATCCGGGGGTCGTTGAACAGGACGTAGATGAGCAGCTGGGTCATCTCGATGGTCAGGCTGATCGCCGCTGTGAGGCCGGTGACCCGCAGCGGTGACGAGCCCTTCGTGGACATGAGCGGGATCAGCAGCCCGAACGGGACCAGCATGAGCACATTGAGCGCGAAGCCGCGGAGGTCGGCGTGGAGGAGGGGGGTGAGCTCGACCTGACTCTGCCAGGGCATCTGGTTCGCGTACTCGCCCCAGTTCACGATTAGGGGAAGGACCGTGAGGCTGAGTACGGCGGCGGCGTACCCGGCCCCCGCCAGTCGGGTCACGGCCTGTCCTCCGGTCCACCCGGGCCTTCGGCGTGCCGCGCGTATGCCCAGGACCAGGCAGAACACGGCCAACAGGGGGCCCAACACGGCCACGGCGGGGATCTCGAAGTTCACGTTGCCCATGAGAGGTGTGCTCCTCGGTGAGACGGACGGACGCCGACGACGTCCGGCGGCGCTGCCACTCTCACCCGTCGCACCGGGACGGCGGATCTTGCGAAAGGCAGATCTTCCGCGGGCCACTACGACCTTCGGCCGACCTCCCCGGCTACCCTCACCGGCATGAGGTCCCGGATACGGTCCTGGCTGCGCGCGGCGGTGTGGCCCACGGTGGTGGTGCTGCTGCTCGGTCTCGGTCTGTTCGACTACACACTGGGTGCGTTCGGTCCGTTCGGTGACGCGTTCGACAAGCTCGACGCCGACACGACCGGTCCGCTCATGCTGGGGTCCGCCCTGCTGGCGGTCGCCGCTCTCCTGCTCTCGCCCCGGCTCGGCGCACGAGGCCTGCCGTGGGCGGCCGGTGCCGCGTCGGTGGTGTCGCTCGGCACCACGATCGCCGTCCACGTCATCGCGAGGCTGCCCGTCGGGCCTGAGGGGATCACCTCTGTGGAGGACCCGTATGCACTCACCGAACCGGCCGCGCTGTTCGGGCTGTTGACGCTGACCGTCTGGCGCGGGGCGCCGGTGTGGGCGGCGCCGACCGCACCGGGGTGCATGGCGGCGATCGTCCTGCGCCCGTTGGCCGTCGAGGTCGACGAGGGCAGCATGATCGTGGCGTTCTTCTTCACCCTGGCGGCGACGGCGTCCCTGGGGATCGGCCTGACCGTACGCCTGGTCATCGCGGACCGGCGGCGGCGGGAGATCACCGTACGGATGGAGCAGCGTGCGGAGTTCGCCCGGGATCTGCACGACTTCGTCGCCCACCATGTGACGGGCATCGTCATCCAGGCGCAGGGGGCACGCACCATCGCCGTCAAGCGGCCGGACCTGGTGTCGCCGGCACTGGAACGGATCGAGCAGGCGGGGGCGGAGGCGCTGAAGTCGATGCGCGCCATGGTCGGGATGCTGCGCGACGTCGGCACCGACGAGGACGGTGTCGCCCTCACGCCTCTGGCGGGCATGGCCGAAGTGCGGTCCCTCGTCGAGGGGTTCGCCACGGTCGGCGGCAGCCGGGCACGCCTGCGGATGGAGGGGCAGTTCGCGGATCTGCCGGTGGAGGTGGCGACCACCGTGCACCGGGTGGTGATGGAGGCGCTGACCAATGTGCGCAAGCACTCCCGTGACTACACCGAGGTCGAGGTGTGCCTGGTCCGGTCGGGAGACGGGATCACCGTGAAGGTGAGCGACGACGGACGGCCACGCAATGCCCTGGGACAGACACTGGGCGGAGGTTTCGGACTGAAGGGGCTGGCCGAACGGGTGGGTATGGTCGGCGGCCGGGTCCAGGCGGGTCCCGCCGCTGCCGGGGGCTGGCGCATCGAGGCGATGCTTCCCGTGGACCACCGCGTGAGGAACGCCGCATGACCATCCGTGTGCTGATCGCCGACGACCAGGCCATGGTCCGCACCGGCTTCGGAATGATCCTTGCCGCCGAGGACGACATCGAGGTGGTTGCGGAGGCGGTGGACGGTCTGCAAGCAGTCGAGCTCGCCGAACGGTACCGCCCTGACGTGGTGCTGATGGACATCCGCATGCCCAGGCTGGACGGCTTGGAGGCGCTGCGCCGACTGGCCCGCCCCGGCCTGGTAGATCCGCCGAAGGTCGTCGTGGTCACGACCTTCGAAGACGACGAGTACGTCCATCGAGCCCTGCGCGACGGCGCCTGCGGCTTCCTCATCAAGGACTCCGGCCCCGTCCTGCTGGTCGAGGCGATCAGAGCCGCGGCATCCGGGGAAGCCCTGGTCAGCCCGTCCATCACCCTCCGCCTGCTGCGAGGCCTGCCGGGCGGGACCGCGTCCGGTCCCCCGGAACCCCGGCAGTCCGGGCTGTCGGCACGCGAGACGGACGTGGTGCGGCTGGTGGCCACCGGGCTCACCAACGCGGAGATCGCCGCCGAACTGTCCATCTCCGTGGGCACGGTGAAGACCCACCTCGGCAACGTGCAGAGCAAACTCCCCGCCCGCAACCGCGTCGAGATCGCCGCGTGGGCCTGGAGGTCGGGTCTTGTCGACCGGTGATCCGCAGCTTGTGAGGACCGTATGCATTTGGCATGTACGAGAAAGGCCCTGACCGGCGTTTCCACTGGTCAGGGCCTTCTTCCGGAAGTGCCCCCGGCAGGATTCGAACCTGCGCACACGGCTCCGGAGGCCGTTTCATCCCACGGCTAATGTGCTGGTCAGCAGCTTGATCAGGTCAAGCTCTCGGATCTCCGTCCACAGGTGGTCCACACTTCAGCAACCGTCAGCGTGGTGCTTACCAGCCCTGAAGCAGAGCCCAAGTGATGGCGCAGACCGGGTGGGACACCCTCGCCGCAGGCCGGACTCTCCGTTTCGCCGACCGGGGCTGCGACCAAGACATCTACCGCCGCCAGGTCCGCGCCCGTGGCATCGTTCCCGCGATCGCCAGACGCGGAACACGACACGGCACCGTAACTGAGCACCCACCGCTGGGTCGTGGAGAGAACGTTCGCGTGGCTGCACGGCTTCCGACCGACTCCGGACCCGGTGAGAACGCCAGGCCGACATCCACGAAGCAGTGCTCAGACTCCCCTGCTGCCTCATGGCCCACCGACAACTCAGCTCATTGTTAGCTGTTGTGAGCGATGCGGTGACCGGAGAGGCGGAACGTGTGATCTCTGACCGCAAGCAGAAGTAGGCTTCACCTTGCAAGAGCATGGGGATCGGACCACAGGGGGGTACAGGGTGACCGGCGACCCCATCGCGCTCCCAAAAGCCGGCAGCCAGATCACTGTCGATGGTCACCTTGTCACTGTAGTCATGGCCACCCCTACACCCACTGGTTGTGACCTGGTCATCCGTCACGGGAACGGGGCGCTCGCTGATGCGGCCCTCACCCACGACGAACTCCGTGAAGCAGCGGTCCCCTCAAACGACGCAGGGGGTCACCCAGAGCGTGCCCTCGCAGGTCTGTGGGGGCGCTGGATGCAGTACGCCGTTCCTCGCATCCGCTCGGCGGTCCTCGCCACACGCCCCCTGAAGCCGTACGCACACCAAGATGAAGCTGTCTTCACGCACATGCTGGCGCAGCCGCGGCTGCGGTTCCTGCTTGCGGATGAACCGGGCACCGGCAAGACGATCATGACAGGCATGTACATTGCGGAGGGGACACGTCGCGGCTTAATCCCCGGCCGAACTGTGATCGTGGTCCCGGCGCATCTGGTAACGAAGTGGCAGCGAGACCTGCGCCGATACTTCGCTATCGAAGCTGGCCGCCTCACTCCGGAGATTGCACGGGATCCGAAGGACCTCGACCCACGTGTGACCATCTGGGTGGTCAGCGTTGATCTCTACACCTATAACTCGGACGTTTTCCGTAAGGTGTCTGGCTCACGGGCCTCCTGGTCGCTGGCTGTCTTCGATGAAGCGCACCGACTCACGCCCACATCCAGATACCTAGGTGCTGCTCAGGAACTAGCTGAACGCACTCACCACCTCCTGCTCCTGACTGCGACGCCCCACCGCGGCAAGGAGCACTTCTTCCGCGGGTTGATGAACCTCCTTGATCCCACTATGTACCCATGGGACCCGCGTACTACAGACTATGAAGGAGCCCTGCGCCCTAGCTCGCTCTCCTTCCTGCGCCGCATGAAAGAGGAGCTCAAGGACCTCGAGGGAAACGACTTGTTTCCCCCCCGATACGCGGACACCATCTCTGTAGATCTTGAAGCCCGCGAATACGCCGCCTACTCAGCGGTGATGGAGTACGTGGACGATTTTTACTCCGACACTGCGGTACTCGCCCGATCTATCTACGGTAAAAGAGCCGCATCGTCATTGGCAGCAGCACGTGCCACTGTGCAGCGTCGCCAAATCGCTCTCAAGGGGCCTGCTAGCCGCCGCACTGCCGGTGCGATCCCCGAAGAGTTCACCACGGATTCCGACGGCGGACTCACTCTTGCGGTCGATGACGAAGAAGCATGGGGTCGGGCAGAGGACCTCATTGTCTTGACGCAGACTCAGGACAAGGGGAAGGAACTGGCCCGTATCGAGTCCGTCCTCTCGGCGATCGACCACGCCGAGAGGCAAGGGACTTCCTCCAAGTGGAGGCTCGCGCAGGAGGTACTGGACAAGCATTCGATCACGCCTGGCAGTGGTCAGCTTCTCGTTTTCACTGAGTTCACCGACACGGCCCGGTGGCTAGTTTCACGTTTTGCTGCTGCCGGCTTCTCTGTGAATATCCTCGACGGAACTGTTGGGCACCACGACCGCGACAAGTTGCAACAGCAGTTCCTCAGTGGGGCGTTTCAGATCCTTGTCTCGACCGACGCTGGAGGCGAAGGAATCGACCTTCAGTCAGCCCACGTGATGATCAACTGGGACATCCCGTGGTCTCTGGTAAGGCTGGAACAGCGTATGGGCCGTCTGCATCGGATCGGCCAAGCAAGTCCGGTCCACATCTACCATCTTGTGGCGCCGCAGACACGGGAGGGCCGCGTCCAAGAGGTGATGCTTGCCAACATCGAGGCCGCCAGCGAGGCACTCGGAGGTCGCATCTTCGACCTTATGGATGCTGCTACGGCTCGATCCGGCTTCGACTTCGCCCAGGCTCTGGCCGCGGCTCAACAGCGCCCGCAGCAGGACGTGCGGATCCCTGACGCCCGAACCTTGGTGGCTAGCGCGCGAGAACTGGTACGAGACGAAGACAGACTCGTCAGCCCGGCCAACGTGGATGCCGCCATGGACCGGTTCCGCGCAGACCGCCTCGAAGCGATCAACCCTGTCATCGTCGACGCATTTCTTGATCAACTGGCTAAGGCAGAGGGTTGGACTCTCTCCCCCGGTCCGGCTCAGGGGCTGCGACGGGTGTCGGCGCCGAAGGCCCTCCCCGCTGCCCTAGGGGGCGGCCCAGAGCGGCTCGTCGCAGCGGACGGGGCTTCGGTGCGCCAAGCGATCAATGACGGTGCCACCGATCTGGACGATGTCGTGGTGCTAGGCCCTACCGAGGAATCTTTCGGGGAACTTGTCGAGCTTGCGCTGCGCACGGGCGAGACCGACCTCGTGCGGGGAGCGCACGTGGTGGACACAGCCTCCTTGACGGGCTACACCCTGTTGCTCTACGACGCCGAAGTCGAAGTCCACGATGGGGTCCGGAGGGTAAGAGAGAAGGCACCGATGCTCGTTCGCTACTCCGGCGCAGGAGCGTTCGTTGCCGGCTGGGAATCCCTAATGAACCTCCAGGCGCCGGCGACCGACAAGACGCTCCCGCAGAGCGGATTGACCCCAGCGATGCGGGCCGAAGGGGCACGCGAAGCGCAGCTACTCCTGGAAGCGGAGACTGCTCGCTTCCGAGAGCAACGTCGGGCATGGGTAGCCAAGGCGCGCGAGCAGCTCGACCAGGTCGAGTACAGGTACTTAGAGGAGCTCGAGGAGCTGCGTCCTGACGTGCGGCGAGAGCGCATGGCTCAGTTTTCGAGGCACAAACAGGACCGTCTAGCGCAACTCGCTCAGATCGAGAAGGTCAACCCCTCCGCGCAGCGCATGATCGGGTGGCTAGACGTCGCTGGCGGAGCAAAGCAAGCCGAGCTCGGCTATGACCCCAACAGTGAGCGAGTCGCCGTGGCTACGGTGCTGGCGGAGCTGGAGCGCCTTGGATACATCGTCGACGACCGGCAGACAGCAGGGGTTGGCTACGACCTCTTGGCTCGACACCGTGAGCACGGCGAGCAGCGTCTGGTCGAGGTCAAGGGGCTTGTCGACGATCTACGCCCCGTGTGGCTGGAGCAGCATGAGTGGGCTCAGGCTCAACAGCGAGCACAGGACTACTGGCTATACGTGGTGACGAGCTGCGCCACCAACCCGGTAGTGACCATTCGAGCTCAGGACCCCGCCGGAAAGCTCGGCAACAACGTTCGGCGTATTGAACGTGTGCAGATCAGAGTCACAGAACTTATGCGAATGATGGAGATGAGCCGTGAACACCGCTGAACCTGGCGCCGCAGTGACGCCCGCAGCCAAGCCAGCGGATGATGTCCGAAATCGACTCATTGATACTTGGTTCCCTTGCGCAGCGGTTGACGAAGCGTGCTCGACGCCTGCCGGTTCGGGCCGGAATGAGAAAGCAATATTTCCATGGTTTGCTTCGCGGCCAATCGCCCAGGCCCGCGCCGCAGTGCTTACCACTCTGCTCCCCGTCGACGACCGGATGCGGGTCCATGTTGAAAGCGCAGTCCGGAATGGCAATAGAATGTCGCTCGACCTCTTGGCTGAAGTCGTCAAAGAGAATTACGGTGGTAGGACGCCCGTCGTTCTTGATTTGTTTTCAGGCCGTGGAATCCTTCCTCTGGAAGCCGCACGGCTCGGGGTCACATCCGTTGGAACCGATCTCAGCCCGGTGGCCACGCTTGCGGGGCGCCTACTCGCCGACTGGCCGTTGCGCGACTGGCGCCACGAAGCGCCTGTGCCTTTCGATGAGGAAGTAATCGGGGATGGCCTCAAGGTTGAAGGGGAACCGAGACTAGTAGCGGACGCGCGTACGCTTCATGCCGAAATTGGCCGCCGCCTCCGGAGTAAATTGGCCGACTATTATCCGCGAGATCACCGTGGGCAGCTTCCCTGGGGTTACCTCTGGGCAGTCTCGATGCCTTGTGATCATTGCCGTCGGCGATTCCCCCTGCTTGGGAGCCTGACTCTTCGGCACCCTTACAGCAAGACATCTGACGTTGGCCAGTCGATGGACCTTGTAGTCGAGGGGGATACGTGGCGGGTCGAGGTTGTTGACGGTCCAGCGAAGGGTCAGCCGACCTATACATCAGCCGGCAAGAAGGGGAAGAGCGCACGCTGTCTCTTCTGCGGCCATATCCACAGCCTGGAAACAGTGAAGGCTAAGGGATTTGCTGGGCAGTACCAGGACGAGCCTCTCGTCGTTGCCGACTTCGAGGGGCTCGGGATCAAGAGGACCGACACCAAGAAGGTGTTTCGAGTTCTGCGAGACGATGAAGTCAAGGCTGCTTTGAGGGCAGACCCAAGCGAGCTACCACCGAATAATGGTCTCTCACCTATCCCTGACGAAGAAATCCCCTCAGGGAATTCTCATACCGTTCAGGCTAGTGGGCACGGTTACGCGAGCTACGGACGGCTCATGAATGACCGACAGGCTCTTCTGTTCGGGACACTGGCACATGAGATTCGGGCATGCTTTGAAGAGATGACACAGTCGGGGGTCTCCAAGGAGTACGCCTCCGTACTATCGTCGCTCGCAGCCGGAACCATGGTGCGTGCACTTCGTTATGCGACAAGGGGCGCTATCCTAAGGGCACACGGCAAGCCTGACGGGTCCAAACAGAATCGTGTCCAGATTGATCACATCTTCCGCAACGAGGCGAGTCTGGCATTCCAGTTCGACTACTTTGAAGCTGGTATCGGAAACGGCCCTGGGACTTGGGCAGGGTTGACCGAGACTGGCATCGCGCCGCTCGCGGCACATTTGCGCGGCCTGACAGGAAAGCCAGCCAAAATTCGTCGCGCGAATGCGATGGCGCTCCCTTACCGTGACGGATCAGTTGATGCCGTAGTTTGCGACCCGCCTTACTACGACATGATTGAGTACGCCGATGCCTCTGACTTTTTCTATGTGTGGCTCCGACGCGCCCTACTGTCAATCCAGCCTGACCTCTTCTCTGAAGATATCGGCACGGTAGTTGCCCCACGTCTCCAGAACAAAGACGACGAGATCATCGTCCGTCGCGTATACAACGGTGGCATTAAACACGATCGAGACTTTTACGAGAAGTCTCTAGCCCGGGCCTTTAGTGAAGCTCGTCGCGTGCTGCGTCCCGATGGACACCTCGTGGTTGTTTTCGGCCATTCGGATCCCGAAGCGTGGAAGCGGCTCTTGGCCGCGTTGCATGCCGCGGGCTTTGTCGTCACCAGCTCGTGGCCATCCCGATCGGAGAGCACCAACACTGGCGTGGCCAGCATTAAGGTCACGGTCACCAGTGGCTGCCGAGTCGCTCCACGAAACCGACCCGTGGCGACCGCAGCTCAGGTCGACCGGGAGGTCAGCGAAGCTGTCAAAGCGGCGGTTCGCGAGTGGGAGAGGGACGGCCTGGCCTTCACCGACCAACTGATGGCCTCCATTGGTCGAGGCATGGAAGTCTACGGCCGTTACAGCAAGATCCTAAAGCCGGACGGTACGGAAGCCGAGCTCGACCGATACCTAACTCTGTCCAGAGTGGCTGTCCGCGATGCCATGGCGCTCAAACTCGACGAGCTCCCCCTTGAGACCTTCGACAAGCGCACTAGGTTTGCCGTGTTCTGGCAGAGGCTGAACGGGCTGACCACCGTCCCCAAAGGCGAGGCGAGGTTCCTCGCCCAAGCAGACAGTCTCAACTTCGACGAGGTTCGAACGAGCCTGCTGAAGGAGAGTAACCGAGGATTCAAACTCCGACTTGATCCTCCTGAAAGCATTTCAGCGGACTCGTCGACGTTCGAGGTTGCCCGGGCAATGGCCGGCGCCTGGGATGAAGGCGGGACGGAAGCAGTGGCTGGAGTGATCGCTGCCGCCGAGTTTGCGGCCAATGACCCACACCTTTGGGCAGTTGTTGGGGAAATAGTGACGCAACTGCCGGCCAGCGACAAAGTGGCCAAAGCACTCACCGCGATCCAGAGGAACGTCCATGCCATCAGCAACCTCGCTCAGCGAGTAGCAGAGACATCCATGCCTGGCTCGACGCAATTGACCTTCGCCAATCTACTTGAGGAGAGCACCTGATGAGCGCGCAACAGACCGTGCCCCACTGGGCAGATGTACTGGCCCTGAGGCCGGAGGTTCGCGCTTCGGACGGCTCCGTCGGTGAACTCCAGATGTCGTTGCACAAGGCGGTATACCAAACGAAGGACGTACCGTATCGCAAGGTCAACTATTACGCCGAAATCACGGAACCCACCCCCAGCCTGGTTGGGTTCTTCGCTCGAGTCGCGCGGCGGCTGGGAACCGACGACATGGGTACTGCCCTCTTCCACCTTGACCAGGGAATGGGTGGGGGCAAGTCCCATGCCCTAGTTGGCCTCTACCATATGGCCAATACACCGGACGAATTCTTCGCTACCGACCTCGGGCAAGCAGTCCGGGAAGAGGCGGAGCAAGGTGGGATCATACTCGATATCAAGTCGCCCAAGGTTGTAACGCTTACAGCAGACAACTTCTCCCCAGGGCGCCCAACCGAGGTGTTCGGGCCCGCGGTCAATCTCTTCGAACGGTTCATCTGGGCGCTTGTCGACGGCGACATGGACCGTTACCAGCACTATGTCGGAATGGGTCCTAATAAAGACACACTCCGCACCGCCCTGTCCGATGCCGAGCGTCCCGTGCTTGTCCTCCTGGATGAGCTCATGGACTACGTACTACCCCTTTCGGCCCCGAAGTACGTCGACACCATGCCCGATGAGCAGGCGTTCCTAAGCGCACTCATGGATGCCTGCGACGACGTACCGCGAGTGTCGTTCGTCCTTGTCATGATTCGCTCAGAGCGAGATGAGCGGGGATACAACATTGCCGCGCAGGACTTCCGTCAGTTCATTGCCGACCGCGTTGTCCGAAACGGCCTTACCATCCCAGTCAACGAACCCCAGGACTTCTCGTCGATCATTCGGCGAAGGCTCTTCCAAGCCACAAGTGACAAACTTCCTGCTCTGGACCTCGGTCGTTCCTACATAAGAGCAGCTACAGGCCCCTTCACGACCAAGGTTTTCGACAAGCTCGGAGCCAACCGTGGCGTGGCCGGCTTCCCGGAGAGAGTCGAAAAGAGCTACCCGTTCCATCCCGAGCTGATGCGGCTCGTGCAGGAGGAATGGTCCCTCGTTCAAGGCTTCCAGGAAGTCCGTTCCACAGTCGCTATCTTCGCCCGGACCGCTATGCACTGGGTAGATGAGCACAAGGCCGGACGCTGGGCACCGACACTGGTCGGCGTGGGGGATATTCCTCTCACAGTGGCGCTGGAGCAAGTCCTCTCATCCGGGCTGCTCATGGGGAATGATCGCGCAGTGCAAGGTTGGCGAGCCGTCGCCGGAACGGACATAACGAGCTCCGACAAGACCCACGGTCGAGCGGTCACGATCGATAAGGAGCTGCGCAACCTAGGCGTTGAGTCGCGGCAGCCGGCACCAGCCGTGCGAATGGCCACGGCTTTGATGTGTTACTCACTCGTCGGTCGAGCTCAAGGACGACGGGGGGCTACGAAGGCCGAACTGCTGGCCAGCATCTTCGAACCCTCCTTCTTCGGGGCCTCGGAGTTCAACGCAGCGGAAGAGGTCTTCAACGCGCTGACGGCGGAAGAGGGCCTTGGCGCGCTCTCAACTGATACGCCAACCAACGCCCCAGCGCGCTACTCGCTTTCAATCAAGCAAAACCTCCGCATGTACTTCACGGCGGCCAAAGCCCTCGTGCAGCGTGCGGAACAGGAAGCCCTGGTTTGGAACGTCGCACAGCAGATCGCCCAGAACTCTAAAGGCCCCTTCGAGCAAGTCATTACCGTTGATCGACCTCGCGGTGAAGATGTAGAGCTGAGTGAAATATTCGCTGATGTTGATTCGAATGCCACACGACTCGTTGTGCTCGACCCGCGCCGATGGACGCTACTCAACGGCAAGGACAACAGTAGCCGGACCGAGATATCCGCTCTCTTTGGCTTGGGTCCCCTAGCGCTCACTGTCGATAACGCAGCAAGTTGCATCGTTGCTTGCGTCAACACACAGCAACGCGACCATGCGCGTAAGCGCGCATGGGAAGTTCTCGCTTGGCGTCACGTTCTCCAGCAGGTCAGTGACGACGCCGAAGACGACCTCGTCCAGGCACGCAGCAAACTGAGTGCGGCCGAGACGAAGCTCAAGGAAGCGGTCCTCAAGGCTTACCGACACTATGCCTACCTCCTCCGGGTGGGAGAGAACCTCGTCGTTGAGTTCAAACGGTTCGAGGACGACGGCAAGTCGGCTCTTCACGGTCAGGCGGTCTGGGATCAGCTCGTTGACAACGGCCGGGCTACTCGGCGCGGTGGTTTGGCGCACTCGTACTTGGCCGCCCTCCTGCAGAACTTCGATCGCGCCCTGACACCACGTGAAGTGGTTCAGGCGTTCTATAAGAATCCGGCGTTCCCCCTCGTCACCTCTATCGATGAGATCCGGCATGTGATCTTTGAACTCATTGAAAATGGTTGGGAGCTTGTTGACGGCAATGGCGCTGCTCTTTCAGTGCAGTCCCAGGGGCAAATCCAGATCAACTCGATCAGTGTGACGCTTCAGCCTTCCTTTAAAATTCCGGAGTCGTCACACGGGGGCAAAGAAGACGTCGCGGGCGAGCTTTTTGGGGAAGGCGAAACGGGAAGCCGCTCCGGGAGCTCTCCTGAGCAGGGGCCGGGTGGGGAAACCTCATCAGCGGAAGCACCGAGTCAATCTGACGACGAGAATGCTCCTATTGGTCCGACGGTGTATAAGCGGTATCACCTTGAAGTAGCCAACAGGAGTGTTACCTCCCACGATAAGCGGGAAGAAATCTGGCAACTCCTGCGGGAGTTCGCCAAGGCCCTGGACCCTGCGTTCTTCAACGAGCGGGATCACCAGCTCATCGATCTGAAGGTCACGCTGACGACTGCGGAAGGTCACGAGGGGCGCATTGTTTCGAAGGGGCAAGAGATTGGCGCACGCGTCGTGATCGAGGACGACGACTTTTAGTGGTTTCCTGAGAAAAATGGGCCTGACGGAGTGGTGCTGGCATCTGCTTGCTCTCCACCCCTCGCCCACGACTCTTCCTACTCCCATCCCGTCCGCCGTCGACCCACACACCGTGGAGCGGGCGTGGCCCCTGGCGTCCAGGTGGAGCGCGCCACTGTACGAACGACCTGGACGCCAGGGGCCACGTCTGCTCGGCTTTGCCTGGGTCGACGGTGGACGGGATGGGAGCCCCTAACGCTCGCCACCATGTGCCCGCGGCCGGGAGTGCCGTTCCCTCACACCCGGTGCCGGCCGATCCCCCGCCGGAGGCATCGTCCTTACCGACGGGGAACATCTCGTTCTCGCCCGCATGCACGCAGCGCGCCGCCGGGCGCGGCCAGCCGGGGCGCAGACAGGAGGCGGGCCGCGCCACAGAGGCGGCGCGCGCCCGCGCCGTGCGCGGGCCTTGAACCCGTGAAGAAGGTTGTTACTCAGTAGGCTGTGATGCGCCTGTCCGGTCCCGGTAGATGCTTGACAGTTCGGTCCCAGCTGATGGTTGACGGTGGCCGTGTTCGGCTTTTCTGTGCGCGTCGTTGCGGTGCGTGTGGGGAGGCCGGGATTGGCGCTGGTGGAGTTGTCGGTTGTCGAGCAGAGATACCGGGCTGTGCTTGCGGTGCTGGCGGGTGCGACGGTGACGGAGGTCGCCGCCCAGCTGGGGGTGTCCAGGCAGACGGTGAGTGGGTGGAAGTCCCGGTATGAGGCTTCAGGTCTGGCCGGGTTGGCGGACCGGTCGCGTAGGCCGGCGTCGTGTCCGCATCAGGCGTCTGCCGAGGTGGAGGCGGCGGTGTGTGAGCTGCGGCGCAAGCATCCGAGGTGGGGTCCGCGGCGGATCGCGTTCGTGCTGGAGCGGTCCGGGACCGTCACGCCGGTGCCGTCGCGGATGACCGTTTATCGGATCCTGGTCCGGCATGGGCTGGTGGAGCCGGGGGTGCGGCGCCGGAAGCGGTCGGATTTCAAGCGCTGGCAGCGGGACCGTCCGATGCAGCTGTGGCAGATGGACATTGTCGGCGGGGTCATGCTGGTCAACCCGGTCACTGGGGAGCTGACCGAGGCGAAGGTCGTGACGGGGGTGGACGACCATTCCCGGTACTGCGTGATCGCGCAGGTGGTGGAGCGGGCGACCGGTCGTGCGGTCTGCGCGGCGTTTGCCCGGGCCTTGCAGACGTTCGGGGTGCCGGAGGAGGTGCTGACCGACAACGGCAAGCAGTTCACTGACCGGTTCGGGCATGGCGGTGAGGTGCTGTTCGACCGGATCTGCCGGGAGAACGGGATCGCCCACCGGCTCACCCAGCCGGCCTCCCCGACCACGACGGGCAAGGTCGAGCGGTTCCATCAGACGCTGCGGCGTGAACTCCTCGACGACTGTGGTGCCTTCGAGAGCGTCGGGGAGGCTCAGGCGGCGCTGGATCGCTGGGTGGAGGAATACAACTCGATGCGTCCGCATCAGGCGCTGGACATGCAGTCTCCCGCCGACCGGTTCACCCCTGTTCCAGACGCGGAGCGGGACATGCTGGGCCTGAGGGTGCCCGGGATGCTGGCGGTGGTGCCGCCGCAGCGGACACCTCCCGCAGACCCGGAACCGGTCGACGTGCCGCCGGTGCCAGCCGTCCTGCCCGAACCGTTGCCGGTGGAGGCGGGTGGGCCGGTGGAGTTCGAGCGGGTGGTGCCGGCGAGTGGGAATCTGCAGGTCGCGGGCAAGCAGTTCTGGCTGGGGCCGTCCCGGTCGGGGCTGACGGTGACGTTCTGGGCGGACACGTCGGTGATCCATCTGCTGGTCGCGGGGACGCGGATCAAGACGGTGCGGTCGCATCTGTCGGTGGCGGATCTGGTGCGTCTGGCGGCCCGGGGCGGTCGGGCGGCCGGACCCTCGCCACTGCCGACCGGCGACGGGGCGGCGTTCGAGGTGGACCGGGTGGTGAACAACAGCGGCCTGGTGGGCCTGGGCGGGCACCAGGTCCTGGCCGCGGAGATCCTCGGCGGCCGCCAGGTGGGTATCCGGATCGACGACGAGACCCTGTCGTTCTTCGACCCCTCCTCACGGGAACTGCTGCGAGTGCGGCCCAACCCGCTGACCAGCGTGGAAGTCCGCGGGCTGCGGGGCCTGCGGCCGGCCGGACCGCCGCCCCGCCCGGGCATCGAGCCCGTGCGGGTGCAGCGGCGGGTCAGCGCCGTGGGCACCGTCATGGTCTGCCGCCAAGTCGTCGCCCTCGGCCGCCCGTACGCAGGGCAGACCGTGACCGTGCACGTCTCAGACTCCACGATCACCGTCGATCTGGATGGCCAGGTCCGGGTGATCCGGCGCACGACCGACGTCCCGGTCCGTAACGTGAAAGCCAACAAGCCCCACGGGGCTTCCGATGTTGTCTAGGCCCACCGTCAAGCATCACCTGGGACCAGAACGTCAGGCATCAGCTGGGATCCGACAAGGCTGTGATGCGCCACAAGGGCGCTTCGTACTGCTCCGGACGGCTGTTGATGAGCAGCTGACGCAGGTCCTCGCGCAAGGAGCCGTTGAGGTTCAGGGCCTCAGTGATGCGGCGGAACGTCGTGTGGGTAACTCCGCGGCCGTGGGCCTCGGCTTCGAACTGGTCGAGCTGAGACAGTACGGCCTTCGGATCGAGCTGTACCGGTGGTTGGTCCTTGAGCCATGCGGCCTTGTTGCGCTCGTAGTCGATTTCCGAGTAGCCGCAGATTTCGCGGCTGTGTGCCTCGACCTCGTCTAGGGAGGCTGTGGTCAGGATGGCTCGGGCCAACTGGTTGCGGGTCAGTGCCTCGTCCAGGTCCACCTCGTGCACCTTCGGTCCTTCGTCGGTGAGGGGGACCGGTAGGCCGGCGTCTCGCATTTCGCAGGTGCCGCGTACGCCTCGGGCTGTCGCCGCGAGCATCCCGGTTGCCTCGGAGGGATGCCACTCCAGGACTGGGCTGATCGGCTCGACGTCCTTCGCTGTGAGGGTGCGGATGAGCGGACCGAGCATGCCACGCAGTTCGTCGAGAAGGAGTTCGCCATCGAGGCCGGGGCCCGCCACCAGGAGGCGAACAGGAGCGTTCAGCTGGCAGCACGCGGCGAGGGTGACGGCATCGGCAAGCGGGCTCTTCAACGTCGGCTCATCGCCGCGGGCGAGGATGTCGCCGCCCACGTCCAGGAGGTCGATCGACTCTGGTGACAAGTGGTCCGCCAGCTCTTCGAGTTGGCGGGTGACGCCTTCGACCCCGTAGCGCGGATCGATCAGCGCGAACGTGTGCCGGAGCTCTGCTGCGAGTCGGGGGAGAGTCGAGCCCGCCGGAGCGATCGGGCGAGCTTCGGCCGGCACTGCCCAGACCGCTGGGGTGAGGGGCTGGAGACCGGTGAAGTTGTCCGGTCCTCGGGGACCGGGAACCGGGTCGATCAGGAGACGGTCCCACGCGTACGTGAGGATCACCGCCTGCTCCTCGTCGCCGTAGAGGGCGGCGTGAATCATTGCGGCGGCGACTGCGTCGCCCCCTCCTCCTCCTGCGACGATCAACCGCGTCATGCGTCTCAGCCTACGGGGTGGGGGGTTGACCACTCACCCTATAGTGGCTAGAGGCCATAGCCACTTGTATCGAGAAGCAGGCCTCAGCTCGGTAGCGGGGTGCCCGCCTACTCGCCTGGGGCTCGCCTTGGGTGAGGAGGACTGATGCCGCAGATCGAGGAGGCTCAGCCGAAGTATCTCCAGATCGCGCACTACATCCGTGATCAGATTCTTCGGGGTGACCTGCGACCGGGGGACGAAGTGCCGTCCGAACGGCAGTTGGCAGCGGACTGGAAGGTGTCGCGGCCCACGGCCGCGCGGTCGTTGGAGGCGCTGAGCCATCAAGGGCTCGTCGAGAAGCGTCAGGGGTCGGGCACGTATGTGCGGAGCCTTGAAGTCAACCGGCGGGCTCGTGAGCTGTACGGGCGCGCTCGGCAGACCGGGAAGATCTACACGCCCGGGGAGTACGCCGTAATCACCTCTGCCGGTTGGCTGGAAGCGCCGGACCATGTGGCTGAAGCGCTGGGCCTGGTCAAGGATCGCCGTGCGGTGCACCGCCGGCGGGTGACCAACAACCAGGACGGGCCGATCACGCTGTCCACCTCGTGGTTCGCTCCGGATGTCGGTCAGCGCGCGCCGAAGCTGCTGGAGCCGGAGCGGATCCAAGAGGGCACGCTGCTGTACGTCGAGAACATGACCGGTCGGCAGGGAAGTTACGCGGAAGATCGCATGTGCGCGCGGGAGGCGACGGAGGAGGAGGCCGAGGACCTTCAACTTGCCGCCGGCTCAGCTGTGCTGATCGTGCACCACGTCGTCTTCGACCTCCAGGACCGGCCGTTGGAGTTCGCTGAGGCCACCTACCCGCCGCATCGCTGGGCGTTCGAGCAGGGCTACCCCCTCACCTGAGGGGGCCAGTTGGGGCGAATCGCTTGCGTGGGCCAAGTGGCTAATGCCACTATCCAGAAAGTGGCTAAGGCCACTTCACTGGGAGGAGGCGCGGTGTGACGAGTCAGCGGCCGGATCAGGGCACGCACTTACCTTGCCGGGGTTGCCGGGGGCGCGGTTGGAAGCGCGTCGGCTCGCGTACGACCCTGGCGCTTGCCACCGCTGCCGACCGCGCCCGCGCCACATCGAAGCGGCGCTGCCTCGACTGCGACGGCAGCGGCAGGAAGTGAGCACCCATGGCCTACATGATCGACCGCTACCCGTCTGAGGAGTCACCGCGTCTCGGTGCGATGACCTTGCACCCTGTCGCTGAGTCTGTGCCGCGGGCTCGGCGCTGGTTCCGCAAGTTCATCGCCCCGTACAACCCAGCCTGCTCCGTCGACGACTGCGTGCTGATGATCTCGGAGCTGGTCACCAACGCCATCGCATACGGCCGGTCGGACGAACCCTGGCTCGTACGGGTTGAGTGGTTCCGTGAGGGGACCTCGCTCCGAGTCGACGTGCACAACCCCGGCTTTCCGGCGAACGTGCGGCTGAGGCATCCCGACGCCAACGACTCCCACGGGCGTGGACTTCTCCTGGTCGATTCGCTGGCCGAGTCGTGGCACGCCGCACCGAGCCGCTTCGGCGGAACCGTCGTCTCCTTCCTGGTAGCCGATGCATGGCCCGGAAGGTAAGAGTTCGCTCCGCTTCTACTTTGACAATCGAAGATTCGCTAGTCTGGTTGACCAGTTGACTTGGCCAATCTCGACAGGCGGCGTTCATGGCGTATGAAGTGGAGCCACCGAAGTACGTGCGCCTCGCACAGACGATCCAGCGTCGCATCGAGGACGGCACGTACCCGCCTGGCACTCGGGTACCCAGCGAGAATCAGTTGGTGCAGTCCTTCGGGATGTCCCGCCCCACCGTCGTGCGGGCGCTGGAACTGCTGAAGCGTGATGGCTGGCTGGAGTCCCGACAGGGGTTCGGCACGATCGTGCGAGGCCGCCCGGCTGTCGTTGAGCAGAAGGACCGCCGGGGGACTGAGACGCTCACGCGCGATGAGTCGCGAGCGGCGGGCCGGTTGGTCGAAGTCGGCTACGTCCCTGTTCCGGCGCGGGTCGCATCCGTCCTCGGGCTGCCCAAGCGGGCCAAGGTTCTCATGCGCCGGTTCCTGGCGGAGGAGGATGGCGAACCGGTGGAGCTGGTGTCGTCCTACTTCCCCGCCGGCCTGGTCGAAGGTACGGAACTGGAGAGCGCCGACGCGCTGGCAGGTGGCACCCGCGCACACCTGGAGACGCGTAAGAAGGTCCGCTTCGACCATGTGACGGAACGGGTTTCGGCACGTCTGCCGGAGCCCTCCGAAGCGGAGCTTCTGGATCTCCCTGAGGGCGTTCCGGTCCTCAGTGTCCTGGTCGTCGCGTGTGACGCTTCCGGGCAGGCACTGCAAGTCTCCGACGTGCTGCTTCCCGCCGACCGGCAGGAACTGGAAGACACCTACCGTCTGAACTGAGCCCGATGGGTGGCCCGTTCGCTGCCGCTTCTCAATTCGCACTTGACAAGTCAACTTGGCATCCCTAGCTTCGAACTTGCTAAGTCAACTTGTCAGGTGGCGAGTTGATCGACTCAAGAGGAGAAATCTGTGCGTGTGATCCGTATTGATGCCTCGGCCGCCACGATCCTGCTCACCGAAGCGCCGGCGCCGAAGGTGCGCGACCGGCAGACCGGTGAGATCGCCAAGGACGCCGTGAGCGGTGAGGCACTGATGACGGTCGGCGTCGTCTACATCGACGAAGGTGAGTCGTCGCTGATTCAGGTCACCGTCCCCGAGAGCGGTGTGACGGAGGGCCTGACCGTCGGGGCCCCGGTCTCGCTGCCGGGGCTCATCGCCCGGCCATGGGAGAGCGTCTTCAACGGGCAGCAGCGGCACGGCATCGCCTACCGGGCGACCGCCGTTGCTCCAGGCGCCTTCCCGATGGAGCAGGCGGGCTGATCGTCGTGACCGACCTGGTGACGTGGGCCGAGCTGGGCGGGTCGCTCGCTGCGATAGGCGGCGCGGCCTACGCCCGGCATGCCCATCCGGCGGCGTACTGGTCCACGGTCGGGCTGCCCGTATCAGTGGCCCGGCTGCTGGCCTCCTACACCTCCACCATGGACGCATGTGGCCTGACGGTCGAGCCGCCCCGGTGGCGAGTCCTGGCCGTCAAGGCCACGACTCGCCGTGAGGTCCGGCCCGTGCCTCCCCGCCGGGGCGCGATCCGGCCCACCTCGACCGGTCTGCGGCTCCGGCTGCGGCTGGCTCCGGGCCAGGAACCGGCGGACGTGGCGGCCTCGGCCGAACGACTCCGGCATGCGTGGGGCGTTCACGCCGTGTACGTGCGGGATGTCAAGCCCGGTGTCGTGGAACTGCGGCTCGTCGGCTTCGACGTCCTGCGCAAGGTACGGATGCCCCGCCGGACCGACGCCGGTCCGCTCCGCGTGCCGGTGGCTTTGCGGGAGGACGCGACCGCCTTCGTGCGGGACTACCGGGCCGTACCTCACGAACTCGTGCTCGGGGCCACGCTGTCCGGCAAGTCGATGTTCCTGCGGAACCTGCTTGTCGGGCTGGCCGCTCAGCCGGTGGTCCTGGTCGGGATCGACTGCAAGCGAGGGGTGGAGCTGGCGCCGTTCGCTCCCCGGCTCTCGGCGCTGGCGACCGACCCGGAGCAGGCTGCCGAGCTGCTGCCCGTGCTCGTCAAGGAAATGGAGGACCGATACGACCTAATCAAAGCGCGGCAGGGCATAGCACCTGGCACCCCGGATGAGCTGATCACCTCGGACGTCTGGGGCCTGCCGGAGGACGAACGCCCGGCTCCCATCGTGCTGTTCGTCGACGAGGTGGCAGAACTCTTTCTCGTCGCCACGAGGAAGGAGGAGGAGCGGCGGGACGAGATGGTCACCCAGCTCATCCGACTCGCCCAGCTCGGCCGGGCGGCCGGCATCTACCTGGAGGTCTGCGGGCAGCGCTTCGGGGCCGAATTGGGCAAGGGAGCGACCATGCTCCGGGCACAGCTCACCGGCCGGGTCTGCCATCGGGTGAACGACGAAGCGTCCGCGAAGATGGCGCTCGGTGACATCGCCCCTGAGGCTGTTCTGGCCTCTTGCGCCATAGCGGCTGAGTTGCCCGGCCTCGCCGTCGTCGGCGACACGTCCGGCGGCTGGTCCCGCATCCGCACCCCTCACCTGTCCCTCGCCGACGCTGCGGCCACCTGCCGCGAGACGGCGCACCTCGTCCCGGATGTTCCGGCGCTCGCGCCGTTCCGGCCTCATGTTCCACCCGTGCCGGTGAAGGAGTCCGGGCCCCTGGCCACTCCTCAGCCGATCACCGAGTAACCGACTCGCTCCCACGGTCGGCGCGGCCGTCCCGCGCCAAGTCCCTACCCCACCCATGCCGGAACTGGAAGGAGTGGCCGTGCGTGCCCTGCCCGTCCGTGTGGACGCCGTGCTCGTGCAAGCGGTGATCGCCGCCGCGCTGTCCTTCGCTCACCTGCATGACCTGGCGCTCGCTGCCGGACAGGACGGCTGGAAGGCGTGGGCCTATCCGGTCTCCGTCGACCTGCTGTTGGTCGCGGCCTGGCGGCGCCTGCGTTCCGGTGAGGCGAAAGCGGCCGGGTGGTGCTGGTTCTTCGTCGCGCTGACGGCGTCCCTAGGCGCCAACGTCGCCACCGCTGGGCTGCTCGACTTGGAGGACGTACCGGCCTGGCTCCGCATCCTCGTCGCCGGCTGGCCTGCGGTTGCCTTCCTCGGCGGCACGCTGCTCGCTCACGGAGCAGCGCATCCCAGCACGGACCCGGCTACGGCACCGGAACCACCTTCGACGGCACAGGCGCCGGAACCGACCGCCGCAGACAGTGAGCCGCCTACTGCTGCGCCCGGACTGCCGGCCGCCGCACTGGAGTCGGCGCCGCCGCCTGCAGCCCCGGTACCGCCCGCGCTCGTCACTCTCGCCCGGAAGGTCGCCGACGAACACCGCGCCCGGACCGGGACCGACATCGACACCTCGACCCTTCGCGCCCGGCTTGGTGTGCCCATGCCGCTCGCCGAAGCCATCACCACCCAACTCACCTGACCCGGAGGACTTCCCCCCTTGCGCCCGTCCACGCTCCGCGCGCTGAAGCGCGCCGCCGAGCTGACCCGACAGAACCGCCTCATCGAAGCCGTGCTGATCGCCGAACCGGTGATCCTCGCCGCCGACAGCTACGAGGGCGACGAGATCTTGCGCTGGCTGGCCGACCACGTCACCGACTTCACCGGCGAGACCGACAAGGAGAGGCGCTGATGACCGCCAACCGCCGTTTCCGCCGCGTCGTCCGCATCGGCCCCGTCCAGGTCGCCACCTACAACGACGGCCGGGGCCGCGAGAAGCACACCGCCGCCTGCACGGCTCCGCGCTGCGGCTTCTCCACCGACTACGACAGCCGCGCCGCCGCCGAGCTGGCCGCACGCACCCACCGCTGCCGCGTCCGCTGAGGAGCTCCCGTGACCGTCTCGCTGCCACTCGTCTTCGTCCTGGGCGTCATCGCCTGGGCCGCGATCAAGTTCCTCGGCATCCGCCTCTGGGTCGCCGTCGTGATCGCACTGTTCGGCTTCTGGCTCTCGCACACCATCCTCGCCCCGGCCATCGAGTCCGGCACCCGCACCGGGGTCGACGTCGTCAACGGCACCCACGAATGACACCCCGACCGACAAGGAGTCCCGCGATGTTCCGCCCCAAACTGCCCGACACCCCGCACGTCCCGAGCATCACCACCCACATCCCGCAGGATCACGCCCCGGTTCCTTCCGCCGGCCGCTCGGTCGCCCCGTTCGTCGGGGTCGGCGCCGGTGCGGTCGCCGCCGTGGTCGTCGTCGGCGTCGTCCTCACCGCGCTCCTGGCGGCGGTCGCCGTCTCGGCCGTCTCCGTGGCCATCGCCGCCGTGGTCCTGCGCTCCCTCATCACCGGCGCCAACAGGCGCTGACCGGCCGCCGGGGCGGCAAACGCCGCCAAGCATCCCGCCGCCCCGGGGCCGTACCTCCCAACCGCCGAAACAGCCGAAAGGAAGACCCATCATCACCCGGCAGACTCCGCCCCCACTGGCGGAACTCTCCATGCTGGCCTCCCTCGGCACCATGCCCGAGCTGGCCCGCCAACTCTCCGGCCTGGGCGGCTGCACCAACCCCGTGCGCCTCGACGGCCACCGCACCGAGTACGCGGTCGACCGGACCACCGGAGAGATCGGGCGCGTCCTCCACCACCTCGACTCGTCCTCCCTGCCCGCCGGAAGTCTCCTCGTTCGCTGCAACAACCGCCGTGCCACCCGCTGCGCGGCCTGCGCGGAGGTCTACCGCCGAGACACCTTCCACCTGATCACCGCCGGACTCCGCGGCGGCAAGGGCACCGCCGCACAGGTCGGCACGCACCCGCGCGTCTTCGCCACCCTCACCGCACCGAGCTTCGGCCCGGTCCACAACCGCCCCTCCAGCGGCCGACCCTGCCGCTGCGGTGCTCGGCACGACGACACAGACCCGGCCCTCGGCACGCCCCTCGACCCGGACACGTACGACTACGAAGCGGCCGTGCTCTGGAACGCCCACGCTGGGGCCCTCTGGCGGCGCTTCTCGATCTACCTGCGCCGTGAGATCGCCAAGCGCGCCGGACTCACCCAACGCGCGTTTCGGCATCACGCACGCGTCTCCTTCGCCAAGGTCGCCGAGTACCAGAAGCGGGGCGCCGTCCACTTCCACGCGGTCATCCGCCTCGACGGTCCGGAGGGCGGCGACACGGCCCCTCCGGCCTGGGCCTCCGCCGAGCTGTTGACCGATGCCATCCATGCCGCCGCCACCGCCACACGCGTCAACGGACCTGACATCGACGGCCGCGCCCACACCTTCACCTTCGGCCGCCAACTCGACGTGCGCACCATCCGCTCCGCCGACTTCGACAGCGGTCAGGAGCTGACCGATCGGGCTGTAGCGGCGTACATCGCCAAGTACGCCACCAAGGGCGCCGAGACAGCTACCGGCACCCTGGACCGGCCGATCCGCTTCCTCGCCGAACTGGCACAGGCCCGGATCACCGACCACGCCCGCCGCATGATCCGAACCGCCTGGACCCTCGGCGCCCGCAAGGACCTCGAACACCTCCGCTTACGCGCCTGGGCCCACATGCTCGGATTCCGCGGCCACTTTTCCACCAAGTCCCGCCGCTACTCCACCACCCTCGGCGCCCTCCGCGACGCCCGCGCCGAATGGCGCCGTGCGCAAGCCGCCACGGCCGCTCCCCAGGACGGCGAAACCACTCTCGTCCTCGCCCACTGGGTCTTTGCCGGAACCGGCCTCAGCACCGGTGAGCAATGGCTGGCCGCATCCCTCGAACCCGCCCTCGGAACGGAAGGAGAACCGACATGGACGCCCGTCACGACGAGCTGATGACCGTTCGCCAAGTCCTGGATGAGCTGGGCGGGGTCTCCCGTCGGACGTTCTACCGCTGGCGAGAGCTGGGGTACGGGCCGGCCGCATTCAAGCTGCCCAACGGAGAGCTGCGGGTTTGGCGGAGTGACTTCAACACATGGCTGCGACAGCTGGAGGAGGCGGCGTGAAGTCTCTCGATGTGAAGGTCTGGGGAGTCCGTAAGCGGGACACCAAGACACCTTCGTACGGTGTCCGCTGGTCCGTCGCGGGCAATGTGTTCTCCGAGTCTTTCCGCACCAAGGCCCTCGCAGACCACTACCGCACGAAGCTCATGCGTGCGATGCGCGAGGGCGAGGAGTTCGACACGGAGTCGGGACTTCCGGCCTCGATGGAAGAGAAGAAGTCGGCCGTGTCGTGGTACGCCTTCGCTCTTAGGTACCTCGCCATGAAATGGCCTCATGCCGCCCCCAATACACGGGACGGCATCAACGAAGCCCTCACCAGCGTGACGCTGGAACTCCTCGACGAGCGCGCCGGACGACCATCCGACGAGAACATCCGCAGAGCACTGCGCAACTGGGCTTTCGTGCTGCCAGGGCCCGATGATCGGGAAGTCCCGGACGACGTGCGGAACGTTCTCCACTGGGTGTCCAAGGCATCCCGGCCGCTCGCCGATCTTGCTGAAGCGGCCACGGCTCGCACGGTCCTCGACTCGCTGAAGCTCAAGCTTGACGGCACGGCGGCAGCGGCGGAGACCGTGCGGCGCAAGCGTCGGACACTCGTCAACGCCGCGAACTACGCCGTCGACCTGGGGGAGCTGCGTGAGAACCCCATCACGGCTGTCCGCTGGCAGAAGCCGAAGGTGTCCAACCAGGTCGACCCGCGGGTTGTCGCCAATCCTGAGCAGGCACGGAACCTCCTGGCGGCGGTTTCCTACGTGGGTGGGTACCGGCGTGCCCGGGGTCGCCGCCTCGTGGGTCTGTTCGCCGCCATGTACTTCGGTGGCTTACGGCCGGCGGAAGCGGTCGGCCTCGTCGAGACGGACCTGAAGCTTCCCGAGCAGGGCTGGGGTTCGGCGCTGCTCCACCGGACCAGGCCGTCCGTCGGCAAGCAGTGGACCGACTCGGGGGAGACCCATGACGACCGCGGGCTGAAGAACCGGCCGACCGAGGACGTGAGGCGGGTGCCCATCCCGCCTCACCTCGTCGCCGTGCTCCGTGATCACCTGGCCACCTTCGGCACGGCGGACGACGGACGGCTCTTCTTCAGTGAGAAGGGCTCGGTCGTCCCGTCGTCGACCTACTACCGCGTGTGGCAGGAAGCTCGGCTTCTCGCGCTTTCGCCCGCCGTCGCGGCCTCGCCACTCGCGAGTCGACCGTACGACCTCCGGCACTCGGCGCTGTCGACGTGGCTCAACGCCGGTGTCGACCCCACCGAGGTGGCCGAGCGCGCCGGCAACAGCGTGGAGGTCCTGCTGACTCGCTACGCCAAGTGCCTCGACGGGCGGCAGGACGTCGCCAACCGGCGTATCGAGGACCTACTTCGCGAATACGAGTGAAGCGCGCTGCACTCCACCGAGGCCCCGGGCACTTTGTCCGGGGCCACTCTCGTCTTGAGCCCTACCCGCTGCAACGCTTCGACGGGAGATCAGACGAGGGGGGCTCGTGGAGCTGAAGGTCACGCGCTGGAAGCGGTACGGACATGATCGCCTGTACGCGAACCTGCCGGAGGGCACTGCTGTCGGCTGGGCGGACGTGAGGACGGGGGACATCACGGTCTTGGTCGCCGAGTATCGCGACGATGTGATCGCCGCGTTGACACACCACTTACGGGACAGTCCTGAACCGGTCTCGTCACAGGAGGCGCCTGGGGCTGAAGCCCGCCCGATGCTGCCGCCTCTGACGCCGGCGGACGACCTGTCCACCAACCGTCCCGGTGAATCCCTCCGTGATCTGCTCGCCGAGTCCGGCCCAGGCCTCATCGAGCGAGTCGTCTCATTGCTTCTGCGGCGCCCCACGGAGTGGGACTCGTGGCGTAAGGGCCTGGCGGGGGAGACGAGAGTGGGAGCAGAGCTGCACCGCTTGGCGCGGCGTGGGTGGCGGGTCCTGCATTCCATCCCGCTGGCCAACAATGTGGATGTCGATCATTTGCTGATCGGGCCTGGCGGAGTGTTCAGCATCAATACGAAGCACCACCACAACAAGGTTGTATGGGTCGGCGACGATTCTGTGAAAGTCGATCACGGCAAGCCGGCGCCCTACGCACGTAAGAGCCGAGCGGAGGCCAAGCGAGTCGTTCGAGTACTTGAGCGCTACTGCGACTTCCCCGTGCCGGTTGAGCCAGTGCTTGTCTTTGTCGGCGTCACCGACCTCAAGGTGGTTGCCACGCAACTCGACGTCCGGGTGTACCAGGAGCGCCAAGTCTCGGCTCTGGCCCCGCTCTCAGGCATGCTGACCACCGAGCAGGTAGAGCAGGTGTACAGCGTCGCTCGACATCGCCAGGCCTGGAGCAAGGCGTGAGTCCGTGCCCCGCAGCGTGGTGCCGGGCGTTCCCCTCGCTACTGCGGGCCCTCGTCCTTTTGCGGACGTTACCTGCGGCGATGCCTCAAGATCCCGTCCACGCCTCGTCCACGGACCCCGGCATACGGCCGCTCCGGGCCGCATACGCCTGCACATACGCGAAGACCCCGGCCTCAGCGTTTCCGCTGGTGACGGGGTCTTTGGGCACCTCACACAAGGTGCCCCCGGCAGGATTCGAACCTGCGCACACGGCTCCGGAGGCCGTTGCTCTATCCCCTGAGCTACGGGGGCGGTGTCGCTTCTGTGTGGCGACGGGTAGAACCCTACCAGCTTCGGTGGGGTGCCCGTGAACAGGTATTTCCGGGCAGGGGAGGCGGCGGGATCCGGTGCGGTCGGCCGGGGCCGTCGGGGATCCCCCGCAGGGGGTGGAAGTGGGCAAAACCCGGACGCGGCGGCGGTTGCGGACCTACGCTCGAGTTGTGTCAGGCGTGTCCGGCCGGGTGCTGGTTGTCGACGACAACAAGGTGATTCGGCAGTTGATCAGGGTCAACCTGGAGCTCGAGGGCTTCGAGGTCGTGACCGCGGCCGATGGTGCCGAGTGCCTGGAGGTCGTCAATCGGGTGAGTCCCGACGTGGTGACGCTCGACGTGGTGATGCCCCGGCTCGACGGGCTGCGGACCGCCGAGCGCCTGAGGTCGGATCCGCGGACCCGCGCGCTGCCCGTGGCGATCGTGAGCGCGTGCACCCAGCACGAGCTGGACAGCGGGCTCGCCGCCGGCGTCGACGCGTTTCTCGCGAAGCCCTTCGAGCCCGCCGAGTTGGTCAGGTTGGTGCGGCAGTTGATGCTCAAGGTGGTGCAGGGGGAGGGGGACGGCGAGGTCCCCTCCGACCGTGACGGGTGGCCGGGAACACAGGCCGGCCGGGTCGGTCGGTCCCGTGGCTGAGGCCGTCCCTGCCCCCTGGGGGATATGAGCGGGAAGGCCTCAGAGGGTAGCGGGGTGGTCGTGAAGACGCGTGACGGGCAGGGGTGCCGTCTGCATGGGGGGACGTCCTACAGGTGATCAAGGCCGAGCAAGGCCCCAGGCTGTGAGTGCGCACCCGCGAGCAAGGTCGTCCGTGCCAGCTCCACGTCGACTCGTGTCAGCCCGTGTCAGGACGACTCCCCGAGCCCCGGACCCGCACGCCCCGCCGGCCCCCTGTGACCCTGCCCCGTGACCGCATTGCGAAACCGGTTCGCGAAGGCACCCCCCTTCTCCCATACGCTTGACCCGTGACCCCCGCAGAGCTCTCCCTGACCGTGCTGGGCGCCGTGCGCCGTGCGGTCGACGAGGGTGTGCTGGACGTGGCGGTGCCCGGGCGGGTCGTGGTCGAGCGGTCCCGGCCCGGGGGATGCGGGGACTATGCGAGCGGCGTCGCCCTGAAGCTCGCGGGGCCCGCGCGGCGGGCGCCCCGGGATGTCGCCGTGGTGCTGCGGGACCGTATGGGGGAGGTCCCCGGCCTGGAGCGGGTGGAGATCACCGGGCCCGGGTTCCTGAACTTCACCTTCGCGGGCGATACGCACGAGGTCCTCGTACGGACGATCCTGACCCAGGGGCTCGCCTACGGGCATTCCGACGCCCTCGTCGGCCGGACGTTCCGCTTCACGGCCGGCCGTGATCCGCGCGCCGCGCTGATGACCGACACCGTCATCGGTCTGCTGCGCGCCCAAGGCGCCACCGCCGGGGTCGTCGGCGGCGGAGGAGGCGACGGGAAGGCGCTCCGCCCCGTCCCGGCCGACGTCGAGAGGCTCCCACCTGACCCGGCCGACGTCGAGACGCTCCGCCCCGTCCCGGCCCCGGACGACAGTGCTCGCATCCGGGAGGACGCCCGCCGCTGGGCCTTCCTCGCCACGGCCGCCCACGATCACGTCCGTGTCACCCCGGAGCTCCTCGCCCTGCGCGAGAGCAGTCCCCTCTTCCGGGTGCAGTACGCCCACGCCCGCACCCGTGCGCTCACGCGGAACGCCCATGACCTGGGGTTCTCCGGCGCCTGCGGTGAGACCGTCGACGAGCCCGGCCTGCTTGCCGCGCTCCGTGACCACCCCGCCGTACTCGAAGCCGCCGCACGGCACCGCGCGCCCGACCGGCTCGCGCGGCACCTCGAAGCGACGGCCGACGCGTTCCTCGGACGTGTCGCACACACCGTGCTGCCCCTCGGCGACGAGAAACCCTCGGCCGCCCACCGCGCCCGGCTCGCCCTCGCCGAAGCCGCCGGGACGGTGCTCGCCGGTGGCCTGTCCCTGCTCGGTATCAGCGCACCCGAACACCTGTGAGAGAGACGCACCATGAGCCGTTCCGCCCACCCCGCCGGGCCCCGCTACGCCGATGTCCTCCCCGAGGGGCACTACGTCGCCCCGCCCGCCGACCTCAACGCCCTTGACGAGAAGGTCTGGTCACGTACCGTCACCCGTGGCGAGAACGGCGTGGTCACCGTCGGCGGTGTCGAAGTGACCCGGCTCGCCCAGGAGTTCGGGACGCCCGCCTACTTCCTCGACGAGACGGACTTCCGGGCCCGGTGCCGTGCCTGGGCCGACGCCTTCGGTGCGGACGCCGACGTCTTCTACGCCGGAAAGGCCTTCCTCTCCAGGGCGGTTGTGCGCTGGCTCAAGGAAGAGGGACTCAACCTCGACGTGTGCTCCGGCGGCGAGCTGACCACCGCCCTCGACGCGGGGATGCCGGCCGACCGGATCGCCTTCCACGGCAACAACAAGTCCGTCCACGAGATCGAGCGGGCGATCCAGGCCGGTGTCGGACGCATCGTTCTGGACTCCTTCCAGGAGATCGTCCGCGTGGCGCACATCGCGGAGAGCCTCGGCGTGCGGCAGCGCGTCCTGATCCGGGTCACCGTGGGCGTCGAGGCCCACACCCACGAGTTCATCGCCACGGCCCACGAGGACCAGAAGTTCGGTCTGGCGCTCGCCGGGGGCCAGGCGGCCGAGGCGGTGCGGCGTGCGCTGCGGCTGGACGGGCTGGAGCTCGTCGGCATCCACAGCCACATCGGCTCGCAGATCTTCGACACCTCCGGCTTCGAGGTGGCCGCCCACCGTGTCGTCGGCCTCCTCAAGGCGATCCGTGACGAGCACGGCGTCGAGCTGCCCGAGATCGACCTCGGCGGCGGCCTCGGCATCGCGTACACCGCGGACGACGACCCGCGCGAACCGTATGAGATCGCGAAGGCACTCACCGACATCGTCACCCGTGAGTGCGAGACCGCGGGGCTCGCGACGCCCCGGATCTCCGTCGAGCCGGGCCGTGCCATCGTCGGTCCGACCGCCTTCACCCTCTACGAGGTGGGGACGATCAAGCCCCTCGACGGTCTGCGCACCTACGTGAGCGTGGACGGCGGAATGTCGGACAACATCCGTACGGCCCTGTACGACGCCGAGTACAGCGTCGCCCTGGTCTCGCGGACCTCCGGCGCGGCGCCGATGCTGTCGCGCGTCGTCGGCAAGCACTGCGAGAGCGGCGACATCGTGGTGAAGGACGCCTTCCTGCCCGCGGACCTCGCCCCGGGAGACCTCCTCGCCGTGCCCGCCACCGGGGCGTACTGCCGCTCCATGGCGAGCAATTACAACCATGCGCTGCGCCCACCGGTCGTCGCCGTCCGGGACGGTGAGGCGCGAGTGATCGTCCGGCGCGAGACGGAGGAGGATCTCCTGCGTCTCGATGTCGGCTGATGAAATAACCGTCTCACGTTCCGGACAGGGGATAGAAACTGCCGTCCGGTGCGTGAGACTGGACCACACCGTAGAAATACGCAGAAGTACGAGAAACGAGGTCGGATGATGCGTACGCGTCCGCTGAAGGTGGCGCTGCTGGGCTGTGGAGTGGTCGGCTCAGAGGTGGCGCGCATCATGACGACGCACGCCGACGACCTCACGGCTCGTATCGGCGCCCCGGTGGAACTCGCGGGCGTGGCCGTCCGCCGCCCCTCCAAGGTGCGCGAGGGCATCGACCCCGCGCTGATCACCACCGACGCGACCGCGCTGGTCAAACGCGGCGACATCGACGTCGTCGTCGAGGTCATCGGCGGTATCGAGCCGGCCCGCTCCCTCATCACCACCGCGTTCGAGCACGGCGCCTCCGTCGTCTCCGCGAACAAGGCCCTGCTCGCCCAGGACGGTGCCGCACTGCACGCCGCGGCCGAGCAGCACGACCGTGATCTCTACTACGAGGCCGCCGTCGCCGGTGCGATCCCGCTCATCCGCCCGCTCCGCGAGTCCCTCGCCGGGGACAAGGTCAACCGGGTCCTCGGCATCGTCAACGGCACCACGAACTTCATCCTCGACAAGATGGACTCGACCGGTGCCGGCTACCAGGAGGCCCTGGACGAGGCCACCGCCCTGGGCTACGCCGAGGCCGACCCGACGGCCGACGTCGAGGGCTTCGACGCCGCCGCGAAGGCCGCCATCCTGGCGGGCATCGCCTTCCACACCCGGGTGCGCCTCGACGACGTGTACCGCGAGGGCATGACCGAGGTGACCGCGGCCGACTTCGCCTCCGCCAAGGAGATGGGCTGCACCATCAAGCTGCTCGCCATCTGCGAGCGCGCCGCGGACGGCCGGTCCGTCACCGCCCGCGTCCATCCGGCGATGATCCCGCTCAGCCACCCGCTGGCATCCGTCCGCGAGGCCTACAACGCGGTCTTCGTGGAGTCCGAGGCGTCCGGCCGGCTGATGTTCTACGGCCCCGGCGCCGGCGGCTCGCCGACCGCCTCGGCGGTGCTCGGCGACCTGGTCGCGGTCTGCCGCAACAAGCTCGCGGGGGCCACCGGCCCCGGCGAGTCCGCGTACACCCGGCTGCCCGTGAGCCCGATGGGCGAGGTCGTCACGCGGTACCACATCAGCCTCGACGTGGCCGACAAACCGGGTGTGCTCGCCCAGGTCGCTACGGTCTTCGCCGAGCACGGCGTATCCATCGACACGGTGCGCCAGCAGGGCAAGGACGGCGACGCCTCGCTCGTCGTCGTCACCCATCGCGCGCCCGACGCCGCCCTCAGCGGGACCGTCGAGGCGTTGCGCCAGCTCGACACCGTGCGCGGTGTCGCCAGCATCATGCGGGTCGAAGGAGAGTAACCAGCAATGACTCACCAGTGGCGCGGAATCATCGAGGAGTACCGCGACCGGCTGCCGGTCACGGACACGACGCCGATCGTCACGCTCCGTGAGGGTGGTACGCCGCTCGTACCCGCGCAGGTGCTCTCCGAGCGCACGGGATGCGAGGTCCACCTCAAGGTCGAGGGTGCCAACCCCACCGGCTCCTTCAAGGACCGGGGCATGACCATGGCGATCACGCGGGCCAAGGAGGAGGGGGCCAAGGCGGTCATCTGCGCGTCCACCGGCAACACCTCCGCGTCCGCCGCCGCGTACGCGGTGCGGGCCGGCATGGTCAGCGCCGTGCTGGTGCCGCAGGGCAAGATCGCGCTGGGCAAGATGGGGCAGGCCCTGGTGCACGGCGCACGGATCCTCCAGGTCGACGGCAACTTCGACGACTGTCTGACGCTCGCCCGCGCGCTTTCCGACAACTACCCGGTCGCGCTGGTGAATTCGGTCAATCCGGTGCGTATCGAGGGCCAGAAGACGGCCGCGTTCGAGATCGTCGACATGCTGGGCGACGCGCCGGACATCCATGTGCTGCCGGTCGGCAACGCGGGCAACATCACGGCCTACTGGAAGGGCTACACCGAGTACGCCGCGGACGGGATCGCCACCCGGACCCCGCGCATGTGGGGCTTCCAGGCCTCCGGTTCCGCGCCGATCGTGCGCGGTGAGGTGGTCAAGGAACCGTCGACCATCGCCACCGCGATCCGCATCGGCAACCCGGCGTCGTGGCAGTACGCGCTGGCCGCGCGGGACGAATCGGGTGGTCTCATCGACGAGGTGACCGACCGTCAGATCCTGGCGGCCTACCGCCTGCTGGCGGCGCAGGAGGGCGTCTTCGTCGAGCCGGCCTCCGCCGCCTCCGTCGCGGGTCTACTCAAGGCCGCCGAGGAGGGCAAGGTCGACCCCGGACAGAAGATCGTCTGCACGGTCACCGGCAACGGCCTGAAGGACCCCGACTGGGCGGTGGCCGGAGCGCCGCAGCCGGTCACGGTCCCGGTCGACGCGTCCACCGCGGCGAAACGTCTCGGCTTGGCCTGAGGCCCGGCAGTCGGGGTCCGGTCGCGGTTCCGGCGAGGGGCCGGGGGAGGTGTCCGGTCGCCCGGGGCGGCTCCAGAGCCGTTCCGGGCCGGGACAGGGCAGGTACGGGACGGCTCGGACCTTCGGGGGCCGGCCGGCACGGACCGTGGGTTCCGTGCTGGTAAGGACCTTGGGCTCCGGCGCTGGTGCGGACCTTCGGGCCGCGCCGGTACGGACCCTCGCTCCCCGGGCGGGAGCGGCCGGACAGGACCGACGCCGGACGGATTCCGGACGCGTCCGGGCTCGTTCCCGAGGCGCCGCTTCCGTCCGCCGGGGCGCCTCCGTACGGCGCCGGGATACGTCCGCTGCGAACGGTCCCGGAGCCTGCCCCAAGGCCGGCCCCGGCACCTGCCCCGAGCCCCCGGAGCCGGCCCCGGGACCGGCCCCGCCCCCGGCACCGACCGACCCGGCACCGACCGGCCCGGAGGCCCGCCCCCACAGGGCCCGGACCGGACCTCGCGGCCGGGCTCCGGAAGGCAAAACCCGAGGTCAAACACCAGCAAGCCCTGACATCGGAAGCACAGGGGGCACACGACACGCATCGTGCGCCTCTCGTGCGCCCTATGTCGCCACTCAACCTTCCTTCGATAGGCTGTGACCACCCACCCCGCCGCATGTGCCGCGGTGCTGCCGCCGTCGCGGCCCACGGGTTCCCCACAGTCGCCGAGAAGGTCTCGTCAACCCAGCAGTCACACCAAGGAGAGTCATCACAGCGATGGCCGGTCCAGCCTTCCGCGCCGCCGCCGTACGGGTGCGCGTCCCCGCCACCAGCGCCAACCTCGGCCCGGGCTTCGACGCCTTCGGCCTCTCGCTGGGGCTCTACGACGACGTGGTGGTCCGCGTCGCCGACTCGGGGCTGCACATCGACATCGCGGGCGAGGGCGCCGAGACGCTTCCACGGGACGAGAGCCACCTGCTCGTACGCTCCCTGCGCACCGCCTTCGACCTGCTCGGCGGACAGCCCCGCGGCCTTGAGGTCGTCTGCGCCAACCGCATTCCGCACGGCCGTGGACTGGGCTCCTCCTCGGCCGCCATCTGCGCCGGCATCGTCGCCGCCCGCGCGGTGACCATAGGCGGGGACACCAGACTCGACGACGCCGCCCTGCTGGACCTGGCGACCGAGATCGAGGGTCACCCCGACAACGTCGCCGCCTGCCTGCTCGGCGGCTTCACCCTCGCGTGGACCGACGGCGGTGCCGCCCGGGCCATCAGGATGGACCCCGCCGATTCCATCGTTCCGGTGGTCTTCGTCCCGGGTAAGCCCGTACTGACGGAGACCGCGCGCGGCCTGCTGCCGCGCACCGTTCCCCATGTGGACGCCGCGGCCAATGCCGGCCGGGCCGCACTGCTCGTCGAGGCCCTCACCCGGCGCCCCGAGCTGCTGCTGCCGGCCACCGAGGACCGGCTGCACCAGGAATACCGCGCTCCCGCCATGCCCGAGAGCACGGCCCTGGTCAACCGGCTGCGGGCCGACGGCGTCCCTGCCGTCATCTCCGGTGCGGGCCCGACCGTGCTGGCGCTGGCGGACGAGAGCACGGCCGACAAGGTCGCCCGGCTGGCGGGCGACGGATGGGCGGCCAACCGGCTGACGCTCGACGAGGCGGGGGCGAGCGTGCTGCCCCTGGGTTCGTAGGGCGGCGGGCCGGGACGGGAATGCCGTCGGGAACGCCGACACGGCATACCGGTGAACGAGAGGGGGAATGTTTGTTGGAGCCGGTAGTGTTAACCTCAATTCTGCAACCGACGTCTTCGTGGCGCGGTGCTTCGTGTCCCCATCAGGGACCGCCAATTCTTCCGGGAGCCTCCCAAACTGCCTGAGCAGCCTGCCTGAGCAGTTTCGAGCATGCTCCGGAACCGGCACGAAACCCCATGCTTTTCCCAGGAGGGGCCGAGGTGGGGGCCTCGGGCCGGGCACCCAGCACGTACATCTCTCCGCCACAACCGGCGGACCACCGCCCCGACCCGGTCCACAAGCCTAGGACCGCAGTCGGACAGCACAACCGGTCGCCGAGCCAGACAGGCCGACGTCCGCTCCAGGGAAGGACCCTTCGTGAGCGACACCACCGATCTGATGGGCGTGAATGCCGACAGCACTGTCGACACCGCCGCGCCCGCCGCAGGTGCTGCCACTGGCACCACCTCACGGCGCCGCCGCTCCGGCACCGGCCTCGAGGGCATGGTCCTGGCCGAGCTGCAGCAGGTCGCGTCCGGCCTCGGCATCAGGGGCACTGCGCGGATGCGCAAGAGCCAGCTGATCGAGGTCATCAAGGAAGCGCAGGCCGCTGGGGGCTCCTCCCAGGCCGCAGGCGGCGCCACCGCGCCCAAGAGCGCCGAAGGCGGCGCAGGCGAGGCCGAGGCCAAGCCGAAGCGCCGCGCCACCTCCAAGGCCCGTACGGCCGAGGAGCCCGCTGCCGAGAAGGCCGTCAAGCAGCAGCAGATCGACATCCCGGGTCAGCCGGCCAGCGACGACCAGCCGGTCGGCGAGCGCCGCCGGCGCCGGGCCACTGCCGCCGCGGGCAGCCCCGAGTCCGCCGCCACGGCCACCGACGTCAAGACCGACGTCAAGACCGAGGCCCGGACCGAGACGCAGCCCGAGGCCAAGGCCGAGGCCGCCGTCGACACCGCCGAGGGCCGCCGCGACCGCCAGGACCGCGGCCAGCGGGAGCGGGGCGAGCGCGGCGACCGCCGTGACCGCCAGCGCGACCGCCGCGAGCGCGGCAAGGGCGAGGAGCAGGCCGGGGGCCAGCAGCGCCAGGGCCAGCCGCAGGGCGGTGCCGGCCAGCAGCGCCAGGGCGCCGGCCCGCAGGACGAGGACGACTTCGAGGGCGGCCGTCGCGGTCGTCGCGGCCGCTACCGCGACCGTCGTGGCCGTCGCGGCCGTGAGGAGTTCGCCGGCGAGCCGCAGCTGGCCGAGGACGACGTCCTGATCCCCGTCGCGGGCATTCTGGACATCCTTGACAACTACGCGTTCATCCGGACCTCCGGCTACCTCCCCGGCCCGAACGACGTGTACGTGTCCCTCGCCCAGGTCCGCAAGAACGGCCTGCGCAAGGGCGACCACGTCACTGGTGCCGTGCGGCAGCCGAAGGAAGGCGAGCGCCGCGAGAAGTTCAACGCGCTCGTCCGGCTGGACTCGGTCAACGGCATGGCCCCCGAATCGGGCCGCGGCCGCCCCGAGTTCAACAAGCTGACCCCGCTCTACCCGCAGGACCGGCTCCGCCTGGAGACCGACCCGGGCGTGCTGTCGACGCGGATCATCGACCTGGTGTCGCCGATCGGCAAGGGCCAGCGCGGTCTGATCGTGGCCCCGCCGAAGACCGGCAAGACCATGATCCTTCAGGCGATCGCCAACGCCATCACGCACAACAACCCCGAGTGCCACCTGATGGTCGTCCTCGTCGACGAGCGTCCGGAAGAGGTCACCGACATGCAGCGGTCGGTGAAGGGCGAGGTCATCTCCTCGACCTTCGACCGCCCGGCCGAGGACCACACCACGGTCGCCGAACTGGCCATCGAGCGCGCCAAGCGTCTCGTCGAGCTGGGTCACGACGTGGTCGTCCTGCTGGACTCCATCACCCGTCTGGGCCGCGCGTACAACCTCGCGGCTCCCGCCTCCGGCCGCATCCTGTCCGGTGGTGTCGACTCGACCGCGCTGTACCCGCCGAAGCGCTTCTTCGGTGCCGCGCGGAACATCGAGGACGGCGGCTCGCTGACCATCCTGGCCACCGCGCTGGTCGAGACCGGCTCGCGCATGGACGAGGTGATCTTCGAGGAGTTCAAGGGCACCGGCAACATGGAGCTCAAGCTCGACCGGAAGCTCGCCGACAAGCGGATCTTCCCCGCCGTCGACGTGGACGCCTCCGGCACCCGCAAGGAGGAGATCCTGCTCGCGGGTGAGGAGCTCAACATCGTCTGGAAGCTGCGCCGGGTGCTGCACGCCCTCGACCAGCAGCAGGCGATCGAGCTGCTCCTGGACAAGATGAAGCAGACGAAGTCCAACGCGGAGTTCCTGCTCCAGATCCAGAAGACGACGCCTGCGCCGGGCAACAACGACTGATTTCCGGCCGTTTGCGGCGTACGTAGAGAAGTCCGCCCCGTCACATTCGTGACGGGGCGGACTTCTGGCTTGTAGGATCGGCCTGCCAAGGTGGGGGGAATTTCTTTTCGCTGCGCCGCTGGGTGTTCGACTGCCTTCCTGTGCTCGGACCAGCCCTCGGGCAGCGCGCCTTCTCTCTCCTTCGAGCGTTTCTGCCTGCACACGCGTGTAGTTCCGCTGTGCGATGAGATTCGACAGGAGATGTGAGTGTCAATAACCTCGCGGAGGGCTCGTATAGCCCTCCCCGCGGCGCTCGCCGCGATCGCCATGGGCGGTGCGACCCTTGTGGCCGCTCCCGCTCAGGCTGCCGAACCGGCGCCGTCGGCGGGCGCCAAGCTCCGCGCCCAGTCGGCGGAGTGGCTGAAGGAGCAGATGCAGAAGCCGGCCGGTACGGCTGCGCCTTCCAAGACGCCGATGATCATCGGTGGTGGCCCGGCCACCATCGAGTCCGCCCCGTGGGCGGTCCAGGTCTTCGGTGTCGACTGGGCCACCGGTGACCAGTTCTTCTGCAGCGGCGCGCTCGTGGCGCCGAACAAGGTCCTCACGGCCGCGCACTGCGTGTCCGGCACCAGCTACCCGAGCTCCGTCGACGCATCGGTCCTGGCCGGTACGGCGAGCCTGAACTCGGGCGGTACCCGGGCCAAGGTCGTGCGGCAGTGGCAGCACCCGTCCTACAGCGACTACACGCTGAAGAACGACGTCGCCGTCCTCACCCTGGACAAGAACCTGCCGTACGCGACCCTGCCGGTCGCCCAGCCGGGCGACAGCGCGCTGTACAACCCGGGTACACAGGCCACCGTCTACGGCTGGGGCCGCACCAGCAGCACCAACGACAGCATCTCGTCGGTCCTGAAGAAGGCGACCCTGCCGCTCAACTCCGACGCCACCTGCGCCGATTGGCAGCTCGGCAACGAGTTCGTCAAGGACGCCATGGTGTGCGGCGGCTACCCGGCGGGCGGTACGGACGCAACCACGGTCTCGCCGTGCAACGGCGACTCCGGCGGCCCGCTCATCGCGGGCGGCAAGATCGTCGGCGTGGTGTCGTGGGGTGTCCTGGACTGCGTCGAGCAGGGTGCGTACAGCGTCTACGCCAAGACGAGCACCTTCGCCTCGATGATCGGGCCGCGCGTCTCCGACGCCGAGGTCACCGACAACAAGGCCGACCTGTTCGCCCGTAACAAGAGCGACAAGTTCGGCCGGGTGTTCTACTCCAAGGGCACCTCGCTGTGGTCCCCGGACCAGGTCGGGTTCCTCGGCAACGCGGACGTCATCCGTCAGGTCGACTTCAACCGTGACGGCAAGAAGGAGCTGCTCACCCGCTCCACCACGGGCGTGCTGTCGACGACCGACCTCGCCACCCGTGCCGTCAAGCAGATCGGCAGTGGCTTCGGCGGCTACAAGAACATCACCGTCACCGGTGATGTCACGGGCGACGGCATCCCGGACCTGAACGCGTCGGACTCCGTCGGCACCTTCTACCTGTTCCCGGGCAAGGCCGACGGCACCCTGGGCGCCAAGTCGAAGGTCGGCACGGGCTGGGGCGGCTACACCGTCATCGGCAACGGCGACTACAGCGGCGACGGCAAGCCGGACCTGCTGGCCCGCGACCCGCAGGCCCGCCTGTGGATGTACATGGGCACCGGCAACGCCACCCTTCCGTTCAAGTCCCGCGTGCAGGTCGGTACGGGGTGGAACTTCACCGCGTACGTCTCCACCGGTGACATGACCGGCGACGGCAAGTCGGACTTCATCGTCCGTGACGCGAACGGCGCGCTCTTCGCGTACCCGGGCCGCGGTTCCGCGACCCAGCCGTTCAGCCTCAGCAGCCGCTTCCAGATCGGTACCGGCTGGAACGGCTACGACCTGTTCGGCTGAGCCGTACGGAGCAGTAGCACCCGCTGTGCCCACCGTGCCCCGCACGGTGGGCACAGCCCGTTCACAGCCCGTTGTGCAACCCTTTCGAGTGAAAAGCCGTCTGATTGGCCGGGACGGAGGGACCGACGGGACTGAGGGGGACATGGCAGATCAGAGCTGGGGAAGCCGAATACGGGCGACCGGGTCGCGTCGCAGACAGCCCACCACCGGCCGCCGGGCGATGAGCGTCGTCGCCTGGTCCGCCGCGGGACTGCTGCTGGTGGGCGGCGGCGGTCTCGGCTACGTCTACGTCAAGCTGGACGGCAACCTCGAGGGCGTCGACATCAACGCCCAGCTGGGCAAGGACCGCCCCGAGGACGTCGACAACGGGTCCATGGACATCCTGGTCCTCGGCTCGGACTCCCGGTCCGGCGCCAACGCCGCCTACGGCAGGGACGAGGGCGCCGCCCGCTCCGACACCGCGATGGTCGTCCACGTCTCCGAGGGCCACAAGCGGGCCGACGTGGTCTCCATCCCGCGCGACACCCTGATCACCCGCCCCGACTGCACCGACGCGGACGGCAGGCAGATCAGGGGCGCCCAGCGGGCCATGTTCAACACCGCGTACGAGACCGGCGGGCCCGCCTGCGCCGTGAAGACCGTCGAGAAGCTGTCCGGCATCCGCATGGACCACTACATCGAGGTCGACTTCACCGGCTTCAAACGGCTCATCGACGACCTGGGCGGGGTCGAGGTCACCACCGCCAAGGCGATCAAGGACGACAAGAGCCACCTGGACCTGGCGCCGGGCACCCACACCCTCGACGGCGAACAGGCACTCGGCCTGGTCCGCACCCGCAAGGGCGTCGGCGACGGCAGCGACCTCGGCCGCATCCAGCTCCAGCAGGCCTTCATCAAGGCCCTGATGAAGCAGGTCAAGGACGTCGGGGTGTTCGGCAACCCCACGAAGCTCTACGATCTCGCCGACTCGGCGACCAAGGCTGTCAAGCCGGACTCCGAGCTCGACTCGGTCAAGGAGCTGGCCGGTTTCGCCCGCGGACTGGCGGGCCTCGACGCGAGCAGCGTCCACATGATCACGCTGCCCGTGGTCTACGACATCTCCGACCCCAACCGTGTCGTTCCCCTGGACCGCCAGGGCGCACGGCTCTGGGACGCCCTCCGGCGGGACGTGCCGGTCCCGGCCTCCGTCACGGAGAACACGGCCCAGGGCAAGGCCGACGGGGTGGTCACCGGTTCCTGACCACGGTCCGGACGACGCCGGTCATGTGCCGGTCAGGGGCCGGAACGGACCGGGAGCCGGCCGGAAACGGCCACCGGGCACCACAGGAACGGATCCGGAACGGCTGCGCAGCCGAGCCGGCCCGGATCCGGAATAGATCCGGGCCCACCCCGGTTTTGGGAGATGCGGCCAGTCCTGGCAGACTGGTACGTCGGCTCCGGTTCACGTTCCGCATCCCGCGCGAGCGACCCGGCGCCCTCCCGGAATTAGGAGACACCTTGAAGCGCGACATCCACCCCCAGTACGTCGAGACGCAGGTCAGCTGCACCTGTGGCGCGTCGTTCACCACCCGCAGCACGATCGAGAGCGGCACCGTCCGCGCCGAGGTCTGCTCCGAGTGCCACCCGTTCTACACGGGCAAGCAGAAGATCCTCGACACCGGTGGCCGTGTGGCCCGCTTCGAGGCCCGCTTCGGCAAGGCTGCCGGCTCCGCCAAGAAGTAGCGAGCCCCTGCGCCGGTCTCCGGCCGCCCCAGCGCGGGGTGGCCGGGACCGGCGTTTGCCGTCCGTAGCACCTTCGTCGTACGCATACCCAGGAGCCCCCGATGTTCGAGGCGGTCGAGGAACTGATCGGCGAGCACGCCGATCTGGAGAAGAAGCTCGCCGACCCTTCGGTCCACGCCGACCAGGCCAACGCGCGCAAGCTGAACAAGCGCTACGCGGAGCTGAGCCCGATCGTCGCCACGTACCGCTCCTGGAAGCAGACCGGCGACGACATCGAGACCGCCCGTGAGCTGGCGGCCGACGACCCCGACTTCGCAGCCGAGGTCAAGGACCTCGAGAAGCAGCGCGAGGAGCTCACGGACAAGCTCCGGCTGCTGCTCGTCCCCCGTGACCCCAGCGACGACAAGGACGTCATCCTGGAGATCAAGGCGGGCGCGGGCGGCGACGAGTCCGCGCTGTTCGCCGGCGACCTGCTGCGCATGTACCTGCGGTACGCCGAACGCGTCGGCTGGAAGACCGAGATCATCGACACCACCGAGTCCGAGCTGGGCGGATACAAGGACGTCCAGGTCGCGGTCAAGACCAAGGGCAGCCAGAACCCCGAGCCAGGCCAGGGCGTCTGGGCACGGCTGAAGTACGAGGGCGGGGTGCACCGCGTGCAGCGCGTGCCCGCCACCGAGTCGCAGGGCCGCATCCACACCTCCGCGGCCGGCGTCCTCGTCACCCCCGAGGCCGAGGAGATCGACGTCGAGATCCACGCCAACGACCTGCGGATCGACGTCTACCGCTCGTCCGGACCCGGTGGCCAGTCCGTCAACACCACCGACTCGGCCGTGCGCATCACCCACCTGCCGACCGGCATCGTGGCCTCCTGCCAGAACGAGAAGAGCCAGCTCCAGAACAAGGAGCAGGCCCTGCGCATCCTCCGGTCCCGGCTGCTCGCTGCGGCCCAGGAGGAGGCCGAGAAGGAGGCCGCGGACGCCCGCCGCAGCCAGGTCCGCACCGTCGACCGGTCCGAGAAGATCCGTACGTACAACTTCCCGGAAAACCGGATCAGCGACCACCGGGTCGGTTTCAAGGCGTACAACTTGGACCAGGTGCTCGACGGGGAACTCGACGCCGTCATCCAGGCGTGCGTGGACGCCGACTCCGCGGCCAAGCTCGCGGCCGCACAGTAAGCAGCTCTCCAGGGAGGAAGGCGCGTGAACCTTCTGCTCGCCGAGGTGGCCCAGGCCACCCAGCGGCTGGCCGACGCCGGTGTGCCGTCCCCGCGTTTCGACGCGGAGGAGCTCGCCGCCTTCGTCCACGGCGTCAAGCGCGGGGAGCTGCACACGGTCGCGGACGCCGACTTCGACGCCCGCTACTGGGAAGTCGTGGCCCGCCGCGAGGCCCGCGAACCGCTCCAGCACATCACCGGACGTGCCTTCTTCCGCTACCTGGAACTCCAGGTGGGGCCGGGCGTCTTCGTCCCCCGCCCGGAGACCGAGTCGGTCGTCGGCTGGGCCATAGACGCCGTACGCGCCATGGACGTCGTCGAACCGCTCATCGTCGACCTGTGCAGCGGCTCCGGGGCCATCGCCCTCGCCATGGCCCAGGAGGTGCCCCGCTCCCGCGTGCACGCCGTGGAGCTCGACGAGGGCGCCCTCCAGTGGACGCGGAAGAACGTCGAGGGGTCCCGGGTCGTTCTCCATCAGGGCGACGCCCTGACCGCGCTGCCCGAACTGGACGGCCAGGTCGATCTGGTCATCTCCAACCCGCCGTACATCCCGCTGACCGAGTGGGAGTACGTCGCACCGGAGGCGCGCGACTACGACCCGGACCTCGCGCTGTTCTCCGGCGAGGACGGCCTGGACACCATCCGCGGCCTGGAACGGACCGCGCACCGGCTGCTCAGGCCCGGCGGGCTGGTCGTCGTCGAGCACGCCGACACCCAGGGCGGCCAGGTCCCCTGGATCTTCAACGAGGAGGCCGGCTGGACGGACGCCGCCGACCACCCCGACCTGAACAACCGTCCGCGCTTCGCGACCGCCCGCAAGGCCACCCCGTGACCCGCGGCGCGACAGGCACGCAGCACCACCGGAACCCGTACGAGGAGGCCCGCTAAATGGCTCGGCGATACGACTGCAACGACGCGACCGACCGCTCGACCGGCCTGCGCGAGGCCGCGTCCGCCGTCCGCCGCGGCGAACTGGTCGTGCTGCCCACCGACACCCTGTACGGGATCGGCGCCGACGCGTTCAGCTCGGAGGCCGTCGCCGACCTGCTGGAGGCCAAGGGCCGCGGCCGGAACATGCCCACCCCGGTCCTCATCGGCTCCCCGAACACCCTGCACGGTCTCGTCACCGACTTCTCCGAGCAGGCCTGGGAGCTCGTCGACGCGTTCTGGCCCGGTGCGCTCACCCTCGTGGCCCGCCACCAGCCGTCCCTCCAGTGGGACCTCGGCGACACCCGCGGCACGGTGGCGGTCCGCATGCCGCTGCATCCGGTGGCCATCGAGCTGCTCACCGAGGTGGGCCCGATGGCCGTCTCCAGCGCCAACCTCACCGGCCACCCGGCTCCCGAGGACTGCGACGCCGCACAGGAGATGCTCGGCGACTCGGTGTCCGTCTACCTCGACGGCGGCCCGACCCCCGGTATCGTCCCCTCCTCGATCGTGGACGTGACCGGCAGGATTCCGGTCCTGCTGCGCGCGGGAGCGGTCACCGAGGAGGAGCTCCGCAAGGTCGTACCCGACCTCGAGGTGGCCAATTGACCCCCGGTGAGGGGCGTGGCATAGATGAATTCCGCATCCTCCACGTCAGCACGGGCAACGTCTGCCGCTCGCCGATCACCGAGCGGCTGACCCGGCACGCCCTGGTGCACCGGCTCGGCAGGGCCTCCGGCATCGTCGTGGAGAGCGCGGGCACCTGGGGCCACGAGGGCGCCCCGATGGAGGCGCACGCGGCGACCGTGCTGTCCGACTTCGGCGCCGACGCGTCCGGCTTCGTCGGCCGCGAACTGCTCGACGAGCACGTGATCAGGGCCGATCTCGTGCTGACCGCCACCCGCGACCACCGGGCCCAGGTCATCTCCATGGGGAACTCGGCGGGCCTGCGCACGTTCACGCTGAAGGAGTTCACCCGCCTGGTCGGGGCGATAGATCCGGCGACGCTGCCCGACCCCCTGGAGGACGGCATGGTCGAGCGGGCACGGGCCCTGGTCCGTGCCGCCGCGGCCCTCCGGGGCTGGCTGCTCGCCCCGAACGCCGAGGCCGACGAGGTGAACGACCCGTACGGCGCACCCATCTCGTTCTTCCGTGCGATCGGCGGCGAGATCGAGCAGGCCCTCGACCCGGTGGTCACCGCGCTGACCGGCGTTCCCTCGCTCCGCTGACCGGTCGGCGCACAGGAGGGGCGCAGTGCGGGGGAGCGGGCCTACAGTGGAGGCGTCGCCCCCCGCGCACGTCCCGTCAGGTCCGGAGCACGCCCATGCCGGTCACCACTGAGTCAACGTCCGTGTCCACGACCGCGGCCGCCTGGCAGGGCCTGGACGCCCTCCGCCACCAGGATCCGGAGGTTGCCGACGTCCTGCTGGGGGAGGCGGCACGGCAGTCCACCGGGCTCCAGCTGATCGCCGCCGAGAACTTCACCTCACCCGCCGTGCTCGCCGCGCTCGGCTCGCCCCTCACCAACAAGTACGCCGAGGGTTATCCCGGCGCCCGCTATCACGGCGGCTGCGAGCTGGTGGACGTGGCCGAGCGGATCGCCATGGAACGGGCCACTGCGCTGTTCGGCGCCGACCACGCGAACGTCCAGCCGCACTCGGGCTCGTCCGCCGTCCTGGCGGCCTACGCGGCGCTGCTGAGGCCCGGCGACAGCGTCCTGGCGATGGGGCTGCCCTACGGGGGCCACCTCACCCACGGCTCGCCCGCGAACTTCTCCGGGCGCTGGTTCGACTTCGTCGGGTACGGAGTGGACGCGGAGAGCGGTCTCATCGACCTCGACCAGGTACGGACGCTGGCCGCGAAGCACCGCCCCAAGGCGATCGTGTGCGGCTCCATCGCCTATCCGCGGCACATCGACTACGCCGCGTTCCGCGAGATCGCCGACGAGACCGGCGCGTACCTGATCGCGGACGCCGCGCACCCCATCGGGCTGGTCGCCGGTGGAGCCGCTCCCAGTCCGGTCCCGTACGCCGACGTCGTCTGCGCCACCACCCACAAGGTGCTGCGCGGCCCCCGCGGAGGGATGCTGCTCTGCGGCGCGCCGCTCGCGCAGCGCGTGGACCGGGCGGTGTTCCCGTTCACCCAGGGCGGTGCGCAGATGCACACGATCGCGGCGAAGGCGGTGGCCTTCGGCGAGGCGGCGACCCCCGGCTTCGCGGCGTACGCCCACCAGGTCGTGGCCAATGCCCGGGCGCTGGCGGCGGCGCTGGAGCAGGAGGGGTTCACCCTGGTCACCGGCGGCACGGACACCCACCTCATCGTGGCCGATCCCGCCCGGCTCGGCGTGGACGGCCGTGCGGCCCGCGGCCGGCTGGCCGCGGCGGGAGTGGTCCTCGACACCTGCCCGCTGCCCTACGGGGACACCAGGGGCATCAGGCTGGGCACCGCGGCCGTCACCACCCAGGGCATGCGGGAGCCCGAGATGGACCGGATCGCGACGCTGTTCTCGGCCGTCCTGCGCGGGGACGACGCCGCCCGTGCCGAGGTGCGGGAGCTCACGGCGGACTTCCCTCCGTACCCGGACCGCGCCCGCTAGAACGTGCCCCGGTGGCGGACGGAACCGCTCGGGTGCCTCCGTGTGTCCTCACACGTGTGCCGTCGAAGCTAGGGTGTGGGGCTGAGATGGCCAGCGATACCTGTTGGGGCAGCCCGTGCGTGAATACCTGCTGACGCTCTGCGTCACGGCCGCGGTGACCTATCTGCTGACCGGCCCGGTGCGGAAGTTCGCCATCGCGACCGGGGCGATGCCGGAGATCCGCGCGCGTGACGTGCACCGCGAGCCGACTCCGCGGCTCGGCGGGATCGCGATGTTCGGCGGGCTGTGCGCGGGACTGCTGGTCGCGGATCACCTCGCGGGGCTGAACAGCGTCTTCGAGCTGTCGAACGAACCGAGGGCGCTGCTGTCCGGCGCCGGCCTGATCTGGCTGATCGGTGTCCTGGACGACAAGTTCGAGATCGACGCCCTGATCAAACTGGGCGGGCAGATGATCGCCGCGGGTGTGATGGTCGTGCAGGGTCTGACGATCCTGTGGCTGCCGATCCCCGGTGTCGGCGTGGTCTCGCTGACCTCCTGGCAGGGCACGCTGCTGACGGTCGCCCTGGTGGTCATCACCATCAACGCCGTGAACTTCGTGGACGGCCTGGACGGGCTCGCCGCCGGCATGGTGTGCATCGCGTCCGCGGCGTTCTTCATGTACACATACCGGATCTGGTACGGCTACGGCATCGAGGCGGCCGCCCCGGCGACCCTCTTCGCCGTCGTGCTGATCGGCATGTGCCTGGGCTTCCTGCCGCACAACATGCATCCCGCGCGGATCTTCATGGGGGACTCGGGCTCGATGCTGATCGGCCTGGTCCTGGCGGCCGGGGCGATCTCGGTGACGGGACAGGTGGACCCGGACGCGCTGAAGATCTTCGAGGGCGGTACCCGGGGTGCGACGCACAGCGCGCTGCCGGTCTTCATCCCGCTGCTGCTGCCTCTGACGATCATCGCGATCCCGATGGCCGACCTGGTGCTGGCGATCGTCCGCCGCACCTGGAAGGGCCAGTCACCGTTCGCCGCGGACCGCGGCCACCTCCACCACCGGCTGCTGGAGATCGGCCACTCGCACAGCCGCGCGGTGCTGATCATGTACTTCTGGTCGGCACTGCTGTCCTTCGGCGCGGTGGCCTATTCCGTGCACTCGGCGTCCATGTGGATCGTGCTGGCGATCGTCGCGCTGAGCGCGGTCGGACTGGTCCTGCTGCTCCTGCCGCGCTTCACACCGCGGGCCCCCCGCTGGGCCGAATCGTTCGTGCCGCCCCGGTACCGCCGCCGTACGGTGCCCGCCCGGCCGGAGCCCGCCGCCACGCTCCTGGACGACATCGAGGTGCCCCACGAGGAGTCCCGCACCCCGGTCGGTGTCGGTGTCAGCGGCGTCAACGGCGCGACCGCGGTCGGCCCCCGTTCGCGTTTTCCCGACCGGCGTAAGACGGGAACGCCGCGCTGACGAAAGCGGCAGTGGATCCCAATACCAGACAAACGGCCCCGCCTGCATGCACACACGGGCGGGGTCACTCTCATGTGTGATGGGCTGCACACTCCGTTGGTAAAGACCTCATCAAATAGTTTGTGATACGGTTCACGAGACCCGGAAAGAGAGCCGAAGGACCCTAGTGCGACGGCCCTTTGGTGCGAGGGACCACCTCGGCCCGGGTCCTACGCTCGTCCATGACGACACCCTGCCCCCACCAGCAAGCGGAGTTGCCGCCATGCCGTCCAACGACGTCCGGACCCTGCTCCAGGCCGCCGTACCCACCGCTGCTGCCGGCGCCGTCGCCGCGATCGTGAGCGGTGTGATCGCGGGCGGCAAGGGAGCGGTCGGCGCGATCGTCGCGACGCTGGTGGTGATCCTGTTCATGGGGATCGGGCTCTTCGTCCTGCAGCGCGTTGCCAAATCGCTTCCGCAACTGTTCCAGGCCATGGGGCTGATGCTCTACACGGCCCAGCTGCTGTTGCTCTTCATCTTCGTCGCGGTGTTCAAGGACACCACGCTGTTCAACCCCAAGGCCTTCGCCATCACGCTGGTCGCGCTGACCCTCGTCTGGATCGCCGCGCAGACCCGTGCCCATATGAAGGCCAAGATCCTTTACGTCGAACCGGACTCCTCCGCGGCCAAGAAGCCCGGAAACAAGGGGCAGTCGTCGTGAGGGGTAGGGCCGGTATAAAGGCAGGATCGAGAAACTGCTATCGTCCGGTGCCAACTGCGGCATCGCGGGCGCGGGCATCTGAGCTGACGCCTGCTCATTCGCGAGGCTTGTTGCCCCCCAGCCGCCCCACCATTCGAAACACCAGTCCCGTGCCGAACTGCGGCTGCGCGCCGCGCCGACACAACGAGGTTGCCGTATCCATGCGCCACGCTGAAGGAGCCCGCGGTGAGTGCTGACCAGACTCAGGTGCTCGCTTTCGAGACCGACTGTCACATCTTCGACGGGTGTGGCTTCCCGGCTCCCGGCCTGCACTCGTTCCTGTTCGAGCCGATCTTCGGTGACGCGGACGGCTTCTACTTCAACAAGACGATGCTGCTGGCGCTGCTCGGCAGTGCGATCATCGTCGGCTTCTTCTGGGCGGCGTTCGCCAAGCCGAAGATCGTCCCGGGCAAGCTCCAGATGGTCGCCGAGGCCGGCTACGACTTCGTCCGCCGCGGCATCGTCTACGAGACGCTCGGTAAGAAGGAGGGTGAGAAGTACGTCCCCTTCATGGTCTCGCTGTTCTTCTTCGTCTGGATGATGAACCTCTGGTCGATCATCCCGGTCGCCCAGTTCCCGGTGACGGCGATCATCGCCTACCCGGCTGCTCTGGCCGCCATCGTCTACGTCATCTGGATGAGCGTCACCTTCAAGCGCCACGGCTTCGTCGGCGGCTTCAAGAACCTCACCGGCTACGACAAGTCGCTCGGCCCGGTTCTGCCGATGGTCATGGTCATCGAGTTCTTCTCGAACGTCCTGGTCCGCCCCTTCACCCACGCGGTCCGACTGTTCGCGAACATGTTCGCCGGTCACACGCTGCTGCTGCTCTTCACGATCGCCAGCTGGTACCTGCTGAACGGCATCGGCATCGCCTACGCCGGCGTCTCCTTCGTGATGGTCCTTGTGATGACCGCGTTCGAGCTCTTCATCCAGGCCGTCCAGGCGTACGTCTTCGTCCTCCTGGCCTGCAGCTTCATCCAGGGCGCGCTCGCCGAGCACCACTGAGCAACACGCCCGCCCGACCCCCCGTTCGTCCGGTGGCCAACCCCCACCGGTCCGTGAAAGAGAAGGAAGAACTGGCATGTCCCAGACCCTTGCCGCCGTCTCTGGCTCCCTCGGCTCCATCGGCTACGGCCTCGCGGCCATCGGCCCCGGCGTCGGCGTCGGCATCATCTTCGGTAACGGCACCCAGGCGCTCGCCCGCCAGCCCGAGGCTGCCGGTCTGATCCGCGCCAACCAGATCCTCGGCTTCGCCTTCTGTGAGGCGCTCGCCCTCATCGGTCTGGTCATGCCGTTCGTCTACGGCCCCTGATCCTCGGATCGACGACCAGTCCAATAGACGAAAGGCACTGATGTGAACCTCGCCATGATGCTGGCGCAAGAGGGGGAGGCGCAGAGCCCCCTCATCCCGCCGCTGCCTGAACTGGTCATCGGTCTGATCGCCTTTGTCATCGTCATCGGTTTCCTCGCCAAGAAGCTCATCCCGAACATCAACAAGGTTCTGGAAGAGCGCCGCGAGGCCATCGAGGGTGGCATCGAGAAGGCCGAGGCGCTTCAGGTCGAGGCCCAGAGCGTTCTGGAGCAGTACAAGGCCCAGCTCGCCGAGGCCCGGCACGAGGCCGCGCGTCTGCGCCAGGAGGCGCAGGAGCAGGGCGCCGCGCTCATCGCCGAGATGCGCGCCGAAGGCCAGCGGCAGCGTGAGGAGATCATCGCTGCCGGGCACGCCCAGATCGAGGCCGACCGCCGCGCTGCCTCGCAGGCGCTGCGTCAGGACGTGGGCCAGCTGGCCACCGGCCTGGCCGGCAAGATCGTCGGTGAGTCCCTCGAGGACGTCGCCCGCCAGAGCCGCGTCATCGACCGCTTCCTCGACGAGCTCGAGGAGAAGGCCGAGGCGGCCCGATGAACGGAGCGAGCCGCGAGGCACTGGCTGCCGCGCGTGAGCGTCTAGACGCGCTGACGGACTCCACGTCCGTCGACGCGGCGAAGCTCGCCGAGGAGCTGGCCGCCGTCACCGCGCTGCTCGACCGCGAGGTCTCGCTGCGTCGGGTCCTCACCGACCCGGCGCAGGCCGGTGAGGCCAAGGCCGAGCTGGTGGGACGACTGCTGGGCGGTCAGGTGGGCAGCGAGGCCGCCGACCTGGTGTCCGGCATGGTCCGCTCCCGCTGGTCGCAGTCGCGGGACCTGGTCGACGCGCTGGAGGAGCTGGCGGACACCGCCGAGCTCATCGTCGCGCAGCGGGCCGGTCAGCTCGACGACGTCGAGGACGAGATCTTCCGGTTCGGCCGGATCGTCGAGTCCAGCACCGACCTGCGGGCCGCGCTCACCGACCGTGGCGCCACCGGTACGGCCAAGGCCGAGCTGGTGAACAACCTGCTCGGCGGCAAGGCACACGGTGTCACCGTGCGTCTGGTCGGGCGCCTGGTGACCCGTCCGCGTGGACGTAGCCTGGAACAGGGACTGGAGTCCCTGTCGAAGCTGGCCGCGGCGCGCCGGGACCGTGTGGTCGCCGTCGTGACCTCGGCGGTGCCGCTGTCCGACCGGCAGAAGCAGCGCCTCGGTGCTGTCCTCGCCGAGCTGTACGGCCGTGAGATGCACCTCAACCTCGACGTGGACCCCGAGGTCCTCGGCGGGATCCAGGTGCGCGTCGGTGACGAGGTCATCAACGGCACGATCGCCGAGCGGATCGCCGAGGCGGACCGCCGTATCACCGGCTGATCGGCCGGTCAACTCAACAAGCATTGCTAGCGGCCCGGTTGGGCCGTGCAGAGGATTCCTGGGGGTCCCGCGGCGCAGCCGCTGAGGAATACAGCCCCAGACCCCCAAAGAAACTTCGGGCCCAACAAGGAGAGCAGGGAACCCAGATGGCGGAGCTCACGATCCGGCCGGAGGAGATCCGGGACGCGCTGGAGAACTTTGTCCAGTCGTACAAGCCGGACGCGGCCTCGCGCGAGGAGGTCGGTACGGTCAGCCTTGCCGGCGACGGCATCGCGAAGGTCGAGGGACTGCCCTCGACCATGGCAAACGAGCTGCTGAAGTTCGAGGACGGCACCCTCGGCCTCGCCCTCAACCTCGAGGAGCGCGAGATCGGTGCGATCGTCCTCGGTGAGTTCAGCGGCATCGAGGAGGGCCAGCCCGTGCAGCGCACCGGCGAGGTCCTGTCCGTCGCCGTCGGCGAGGGCTACCTCGGCCGTGTCGTCGACCCGCTCGGCAACCCGATCGACGGCCTCGGCGAGATCGAGACCTCGGGCCGCCGCGCCCTCGAGCTGCAGGCCCCCACGGTCATGCAGCGCAAGTCGGTCCACGAGCCGATGGAGACCGGCTACAAGGCCGTCGACGCCATGACGCCGATCGGCCGTGGCCAGCGTCAGCTGATCATCGGTGACCGCCAGACCGGCAAGACCGCCCTGGCCGTCGACACGATCATCAACCAGCGCGACAACTGGCGCTCGGGCGACCCCAAGAAGCAGGTCCGCTGCATCTACGTCGCCATCGGCCAGAAGGGCTCCACCATCGCGTCCGTGCGCGGCGCGCTGGAGGAGGCCGGTGCCCTGGAGTACACGACCATCGTCGCCGCCCCGGCGTCCGACCCGGCCGGCTTCAAGTACCTGGCGCCCTACACCGGCTCCGCCATCGGTCAGCAGTGGATGTACGAGGGCAAGCACGTCCTCATCGTCTTCGACGACCTGTCGAAGCAGGCCGACGCCTACCGCGCCGTGTCCCTGCTGCTGCGCCGCCCGCCGGGCCGTGAGGCCTACCCGGGTGACGTCTTCTACCTGCACTCGCGTCTGCTGGAGCGCTGCGCCAAGCTCTCCGACGACATGGGCGCCGGTTCGATGACGGGTCTGCCCATCGTCGAGACCAAGGCGAACGACGTGTCGGCGTTCATCCCGACCAACGTCATCTCCATCACCGACGGCCAGTGCTTCCTGGAGTCCGACCTGTTCAACGCCGGTCAGCGTCCGGCCCTGAACGTCGGTATCTCGGTCTCCCGTGTCGGTGGCTCCGCCCAGCACAAGGCCATGAAGCAGGTCTCCGGCCGCCTCCGCGTGGACCTCGCCCAGTACCGCGAGCTCGAGGCGTTCGCCGCCTTCGGTTCGGACCTGGACGCCGCGTCCAAGGCCGCCCTGGAGCGCGGTAAGCGCATGGTCGAGCTGCTGAAGCAGGCGCAGTACGCCCCGTACTCCACCGAGGACCAGGTCGTCTCGATCTGGGCCGGCACCACCGGCAAGATGGACGACGTCCCGGCCGAGGACATCCGCCGCTTCGAGCGCGAGCTGCTGGACTACCTGCACCGTGAGCACGGCTCGCTGATGACGGGTATCCGTGAGGGCGGCAAGATGTCCGACGACACCCTCGAGAAGGTCGCGGAGCAGATCGCCGCCTTCAAGAAGCAGTTCGAGACGTCGGACGGCAAGCTGCTCGGCGAGGACGCCCCGGCCGCCGTCAACGTCTCGAAGTGACGACGGAAGGGACCTGATTCATGGGAGCCCAGCTCCGGGTCTACAAGCGTCGTATCAAGTCGGTCACTGCGACGAAGAAGATCACCAAGGCGATGGAGATGATCTCCGCCTCGCGCATCGTCAAGGCGCAGCGCAAGGTGGCGGCCTCCACTCCGTACGCGACCGAGCTGACCCGTGCGGTCACCGCGGTGGCGACGGGATCGAACACCAAGCACCCGCTGACGACCGAGGTGGACAAGCCGGCTCGTGCCGCAGTCCTGCTCCTCACGAGCGACCGCGGTCTGGCCGGCGGCTACTCGTCCAACGCCATCAAGACGGCCGCCCGGCTCACCGAGCGGCTCCGTGGCGAGGGCAAGGAGGTCGACAGCTACATCGTCGGCCGCAAGGGCGTCGCCTACTACGGCTTCCGTGAGATGAAGATCGCGGACTCGTGGACCGGCTTCACCGACAACCCGTCGTACGCGGACGCGAAGACGATCGCGGCCCCGCTGATCGAGGCGATCGAGAAGGAGACGGCGGACGGCGGTGTGGACGAGCTCCACATCGTGTTCACCGAGTTCGTCTCGATGCTGACGCAGGCGCCGGTCGACGACCGGCTGCTGCCGCTCAGCCTCGGCAGCACGGCGGAGACCGGTGAGGGCGCGGCGAAGGAACTGCTGCCGCTGTTCGACTTCGAGCCCTCGGCGGAGGACGTCCTGGACGCCCTTCTGCCCCGGTACGTCGAGAGCCGTATCTACAACGCCCTGCTGCAGGCCGCTGCCTCCGAGCACGCGTCCCGCCGCAAGGCGATGAAGTCGGCGACCGACAACGCGGGTGAGCTGATCAACACGTACACCCGACTTGCCAACGCGGCCCGCCAGGCCGAAATCACCCAGGAAATCAGCGAGATCGTCGGTGGCGCGAGCGCCCTGGCCGACGCGACCGCGGGGAGTGACTACTAATGACCACCACTGTTGAGACGGCCACGGCGACGGGCCGCGTCGCGCGGGTCATCGGCCCGGTCGTCGACGTGGAGTTCCCCGTCGACGCGATGCCGGAGATCTACAACGCGCTGAACGTCGAGGTCGCGGACCCGGCCCAGGCCGGCGCCACCCGGACCCTGACCCTCGAGGTCGCCCAGCACCTCGGTGAGGGCGTGGTCCGCACGATCTCGATGCAGCCCACCGACGGTCTGGTCCGCCAGGCCCCGGTGACCGACACGGGCAAGGGCATCACCGTCCCGGTCGGCGACTTCACCAAGGGCAAGGTGTTCAACACCCTCGGTGAGGTGCTGAACGAGCCCGAGGCCAACGGCCAGGAGACCGAGCGCTGGGCGATCCACCGCAAGGCCCCGAAGTTCGAGGACCTCGAGTCGAAGACCGAGATGTTCGAGACCGGCCTCAAGGTCGTCGACCTTCTCACCCCGTACGTCAAGGGTGGAAAGATCGGTCTGTTCGGTGGCGCCGGTGTCGGCAAGACCGTCCTCATCCAGGAAATGATCATGCGTGTGGCGAAGCTGCACGAGGGTGTTTCCGTGTTCGCCGGTGTCGGTGAGCGCACCCGTGAGGGCAACGACCTCATCGCGGAGATGGACGAGTCCGGCGTCCTCGACAAGACCGCGCTGGTCTTCGGCCAGATGGACGAGCCCCCGGGCACCCGTCTGCGCGTGGCCCTGGCCGGTCTGACCATGGCGGAGTACTTCCGCGATGTGCAGAAGCAGGACGTGCTGTTCTTCATCGACAACATCTTCCGCTTCACCCAGGCCGGTTCCGAGGTGTCCACCCTGCTCGGCCGTATGCCGTCCGCGGTGGGTTACCAGCCGAACCTGGCGGACGAGATGGGCCTCCTGCAGGAGCGCATCACCTCGACCCGTGGTCACTCGATCACCTCGATGCAGGCGATCTACGTCCCCGCGGACGACCTGACCGACCCGGCGCCGGCCACCACCTTCGCCCACCTCGACGCGACGACGGTTCTGTCCCGTCCGATCTCCGAGAAGGGCATCTACCCCGCGGTGGACCCGCTGGACTCGACGTCCCGCATCCTGGACCCGCGCTACATCTCGCAGGACCACTACGGCGCCGCCATGCGCGTCAAGGGCATCCTGCAGAAGTACAAGGACCTCCAGGACATCATCGCGATTCTCGGTATCGACGAGCTGGGCGAGGAGGACAAGCTGGTCGTCCACCGTGCCCGTCGTGTCGAGCGCTTCCTGTCCCAGAACACCCACGCGGCGAAGCAGTTCACCGGCGTGGACGGTTCGGACGTGCCGCTCGACGAGTCGATCGCCGCGTTCAACGCGATCTGCGACGGCGAGTTCGACCACTTCCCGGAGCAGGCGTTCTTCATGTGCGGTGGTCTCGAGGACCTCAAGAAGAACGCCAAGGAGCTGGGCGTCTCCTGAGTCCTGTGACTCATGAGTCCCTGTGACTCACCGAGGGGGGCGGGTTTCGTCCCGCCCCCCTCTGCACGCCCGACAACCGCATCCCCCGGGGGGTACCCCGGAAACCCCGGCACCGCCGGGGCGGGCCCGGGGCGCCTGGCACCCTTCGAGCCCCATTAGACTTTTGTCCCAACACCCGGCGCACAGGCCGGGTGGTGACCCGAGGAGCCACTCCCTTGGCTGCTGAGCTGCACGTCGCGCTGGTTGCCGCGGACCGAGAGGTCTGGTCCGGCGCGGCCACCCTGGTCGTCGCGCGCACCACCTCCGGCGACATCGGCGTCATGCCCGGTCACCAGCCGCTGCTCGGTGTGCTGGAGTCGGGCCCGGTGACCGTTCGCACCACCGACGGCGGGACCGTCGTCGCCGCCGTCCACGGCGGGTTCATCTCGTTCGCGGACAACAAGCTGTCGCTGCTGGCGGAGATCGCCGAGCTGGCCGACGAGATCGACGTCCAGCGTGCCGAGCGCGCGCTGGAGCGCGCCAAGTCGGAAACGGACGCCGCCGCCGAGCGGCGTGCCGAGGTCCGGCTGCGTACGGCGGCGGCGCGCTGAGCGCCGTAGCCGACCGAGTGTGAACCTCAGCCGCGGCCCGGGCTGGAATCATCCAGACCGGGCCGCGGCTGAGGCAATGCAGGAGTTTGTCGGTCCCGGGAGGATCCCCGGACCTCGAATGGAGCGAGGAGGTCGGTGTAGATGGCCCTCGCTCTGCTTGTGTGCGGCGTGGTTGTCGCGCTCGTGGTCGTGGGACTCTTCGTCTTCGGACTGCGCCGCCGGCTGATCCAGCGTTCCGGAGGGACCTTCGACTGCAGCCTGCGCTGGAACCTGCCGGAGGAACCGGACACCACCGGCAAGGGCTGGGTGTACGGAGTGGCCCGCTACAACGGGGACCGGGTCGAGTGGTTCCGGGTGTTCTCGTACGCTCCCCGGCCGCGCCGCATACTGGAGCGATCCGAGATCGAGGTGATCGGCCGGCGCACCCCCGAGGGCGAGGAGGAGCTGGCCCTGCTGTCGGACGCGGTGGTGCTGCGCTGTACGCACGGGAGGACCCGGCTGGAGCTGGCCATGAGCGAGGACGCGCTCACCGGCTTCCTGGCCTGGCTGGAGGCTGCGCCTCCCGGGCAGAGGGTGAATGTGGCCTGATCGGCCTCCTTCCGGCGGGGGTCCCCCCGGACGGGGTCCGGGGAGGGCGAAGGTGGCCTGATCGGGGCCGGAAGCCCGCCGAGGACGTTTCAGGACGTCCCGAGGACAGGGAGAAGCCGGGGAGACGGCGGGCGGTGCCCCCTCCCCGGCTTCCGTCGTGTGGCGGCTACCTCAGGCCGCTGTCGATCGCGGTCGCCAGCTCGCCGCTCGCGGTGTCACCGCTGAACTCCCAGAAGAACGCGCCGCCCAGGCCCTGGTTCTTCACGTAGCCCATCTTCCCGGCGATGGTGGAGGGGGTGTCGTAACTCCACCAGTTGCTGCCGCACTTGGCGTAGGCCGTGCCTGCGACGGTGCCGGTGGCGGGGCAGGAGCCCTTGAGCACCTTGTAGTCCTCGATGCCCTGCTCGTAGGTGCCGGGCGCGGGTCCGGTGGCGGTGCCGCCGGGTGCCGCCTGGGTGACTCCGGTCCAGCCGCGGCCGTAGAAGCCGATGCCGAGGTTCAGCTTGGCGGCCGGGACGCCCTTGGCCTTGAGCTTCTGGATCGCCGCGTCGGAGTTGAAGCCCTCCTTCGGGATACCGGCGTACGAGGTGAGCGGGGAGTGCGGGGCCGTGGGGCCCTGTGCCGCCCAGCCGCCGAAGAAGTCGTACGTCATGACGTTGTAGAAGTCCGTGTACTGTGCGGCGCCGGCGTAGTCGGTCGCGTCGATCTTGCCGCCGGACGAGCCGTCCGCCGTGATCGCCGCGGTGACCAGCTTGGACCCGAACTTGGCCTTCATCGCCTGCATCATGTTCCTGAACGCGGCCGGGCCGCTGGTGTCGCAGCTCAGGCCGCAGGCGTTCGGGTACTCCCAGTCGAGGTCGATGCCGTCGAAGAGGCCGGCCCACCGGGAGTCGTTGACCAGGTCGTAGCAGGACTGGGCGAACGCGGCGGGGTTCTTCGCGGCGTCGGGGAAGCCGCCCGACCAGGTCCAGCCGCCGAACGACCACAGGATCTTGATGTGCGGATACTTGGCCTTGAGCTTCTTCAGCTGGTTGAAGTTGCCGCGCAGCGGCTGGTCCCAGGTGTCGGCGACACCGTCGACGGACTGGTCCGCGGTGTACGCCTTGTCGTAGGCGGCGTACGAGTCGCCGATGGTGCAGCGGCCGCCCTGGACGTTGCCGAACGCGTAGTTGATGTGGGTGATCTTCGACGCGGTGCCGGAGGTGACCAGGTTCCTCACGTGGTAGTTGCGGCCGTAGATGCCCCACTCGGTGAAGTAGCCCAGTTTGACCTTGGCGCCGTGGTTCGGGTCGCCGCCCCCTCCGGTGGTGCTGACGGTCAGCGTGCCGGAGGCGGGGCCGACCTGGTCGGCGGTGTCCCGGGCCCGCACGCTGTAGGAGTAGGTGGTGCCGGCGGTGAGGCCGGAGTCGGCGTACGAGGCCGAGGTCACCGTGGCGATCTTCGTGGAGCCGCGGTAGACGTCGTAGTTCTTGATCCCCTTGTCGTCGGTCGCGGCGGACCAGCTCAGTGACAGGGAGGTGCCGGTGACCCCGCTCGCGACCGGGGTGCCCGGGGCGGTGGGCAGGTTGTCACCGGGGGTGCCGCCGCCCCCGTCGCAGGAGGCGCCGTTGATCCTGCATCCGGAGGGGGCGCCGGGTCCGGCGCCGTTGAACCCGAAGGTCACCGAGGCACCGGGGGCGAGGGTGCCGTTCCAGCTCTTGTTCCGGGCCGTCCAGTGGGTGCCGGAACCGGTCACATCGGCGTCCCAGGCCGAGGTGACGGAGGTCCCGGAGGGGAAGTCCCATTCGACGGTCCAGCTGGTCAGGGGCGCGCTGCCGGTGTTCCTGACCGTCCATTTGCCCTCGAAGCCGGTGCCCCAGTCGGAGACCTCGGTATAGGTGGCCGTGGCCTCGGCCGCCTGGGCGGGACCGGCGAGACCGATCATCGCGGCCAGCGGGAGTGCCAGCGCGGCGACGGCCGCGGTGACTCTGGCGCGGAAGCGTGTGCGCGTGGGGGTTGCTGTGCTCAAGGATGCTCCTCGAGTGAGGTCCGAGTTTTCGGAGGTGGGGACCTGCGCCGCCCGTGAGCGCTTTTCGGCATGGCACGCTCACCACAAGTGTGCCGTGAGAGTAGGAAGGTCTGGACCAATCGTCAAGAGGTCCAGACCATGGGCGAGTTGCCCGGCCGTACTCGGGTCAGATGCCCAACTCCTGTGCCAGCACGGCTGCTTGCACCCGACTGCGCAGCTCCAGTTTGCCCAGCAACCTGCTCACATGCGTCTTCACCGTCGCCTCCGCCATCTCCAGGCGGGCCGCGATCTCGGCGTTCGAAAGCCCCTGGCCGAGGCAGGAGAGCACTTCCCGTTCCCGGCGGGTCAGCGCGTCCAGCACCGCCGGATCGGGCCCCGGTCCCGGCCGTGCGGGACCGCTCGGCGCGGCGAACTCGGCGATCAGCCGCCGGGTCACAGCAGGAGAGATCAGCCCCTCGCCGCGCGCGACCGTCCGTACCGCGTCGATCAGATCGGCCGCCTCGGCGTTCTTCAGCAGGAAGCCCGCGGCCCCCGCCCGCAGCGCGCCGAACACGTACTCGTCCAAGTCGAAGGTGGTGAGCACCAGGACGTCCGCGAGGCCTTCCGCGACGACCTGCCGGGTCGCGGACACCCCGTCGAGCCGTGGCATCTGCACGTCCATCAGCACGACGTCGGGGCGGAGCTCACGGGCCAGCCGCACGGCCTCCTCCCCGTCGGCGGCCTCGCCGGCCACCTCGATGTCCGGGGCGCTGCCCAGGATCAGCACCAGCCCGGCGCGTACGGCGCTCTGGTCCTCGGCGACCAGTACCCGGATGGCTGTCGTCATACCGACGGTTCCCTTTCGTCTCCCACGGGCATGACCGCCCGTACGGTCCAGATCTTCGGCGGACCGCCGGGCGGGCCCGCTGCAGGACCCGCCTCGAACTCGCCGCCCAGCAGGGCGACCCGCTCCCGCATGCCGATCACCCCGGCACCGGAACCGGGTGCCCGCGGCCCCGGCCGGTCCCCGTAGGGGCTGGTGACCTCCACCGTCAGCTCGTCGTCGGTGCGGTCCAGGGTCACCGTCACCACGCCCGGCGCGGCGTGCTTGAGCGCATTGGTCAGCGACTCCTGCACCAGGCGGTAGGCCGCCAGTTCCACGGGTGCGGGCAGCCGGGTGTCCGCGCCGCGCCGGTCGTGCAGGATGAAGGCGAGCCCGCTCGCGGACGCGTTCTTCCGGGCCTGGCCCATCAGGGCGTCCAGACCGTCGAGCGTCGGTGCGACCGTGGGCTCGGTGTCGGCGCCGGCCGCCCGCAGCAGGCCGATCAGCCGGCGCATCTCCGCCAGGCCCTCGACGCTGTTCTCCCGGATGACGGTGAGGGCCTTGCGCGAGGTGGCGTCGTCGTCGAGGGACAGCGCGGCCGTGGAGTGGATGGCGATCGCCGACAGGTGGTTGGCCACCATGTCGTGCAACTCGCGTGCCATCCTCGCCCGTTCGGCGGCAATGGCCTGGGAGCGGTCGAACTCGGCCAGCAGGGTGGTCTGCTCCGCACGCAGCCGGGCCGCATCCGCGGCCTCCCGGTGATTGCGCACCGTGGCGCCGGTGACCGCTGGGGCGAAACAGATGACCGCCGTCACCACGCCCAGCAGCAGTGCCTCGGGGGTGTGCCACCAGGCCAGTACGCCGAGCGTCACGGCGACGCTGAACAGCCCCGTCGCCACCGGCAGCCGGCGGGCGGTGGCCGGGGTCCCGTACACCACGGCCGCGTACATGACGTCCGTGAACATGATGACCGTCGCGATGCTGCCCTGGGTGAACTGGTCCGCCACCAGAGCCGCCGAGGCGATCGCCAGCGCGGTGAGGGGCCGTGTGCGGCGCAGGAACTCCGTACCGGCCGTCACCACGAGCGGCACCAGCACCGCCCACGCCGGCAGCAGCTGCCGGCCGGCCTGCATGTGCAGCCCGAAGGACCACAGCAGCAGTCCGAGGAGCAGCCCTGACACGGCCAGGAAGACGTCTTCGCGATGGGGGCGGGGGAGGGTCACCAACCCATCAAACACGGCCTCCGGCGTGCTGACCTCCCCGTACGGGGGGAGCGCCGACTACATCGAAGGATGCAGTGCGGATTCGTCAGTGCCGACGACGCCGCGGGGCTTCGGCCGGGGGAGGCTGGAAGCCGAAACGGGAGGAGAGGAAGACCGTGATCGTCGCTTTGATCATCGCCTGTGAAGTCGGATTCTGGGTGCTGCTGGCCCTGGGCCTCGGCCTGCGCTACCTGGCGAAGATGCCGCGCGCCGGAGCCGCCGTACTGCTGTGCGAGCCGGTGCTCGAACTGGTCCTGCTGATCGTCACGGCGATCGACCTGAAGAACGGAGCGGAGCCGTCGGCCAAGCACGGCATCGCCGCGCTGTACATCGGATACACGGTGGCCTACGGCCACTACACGATCAAGTGGATCGACGGAAAGGTCGCCCACCGCTTCGCCGGCGCCCCGCCCGCGCCCAAGCCGCCCCGCTACGGCAAGGGCCGCACCCGGCACGAGGTCATGCTCTGGCTCCGTACGCTGCTCGCCGCATCCGTCGCCGCCGTCCTCCTCCAGCTCGCCGCCTGGTACGTGGGAGCCGACGGCGACACGGCCTCCCTCCACTCCTGGCAGACGGCCGCCGCCCGGGTGGTCGTCATCCACGGCCTGATCGCCCTGACCTTCGTGATCTGGCCGAAGAAGGAGCCCGCCGCCAAGGCCGCTGCCGCCGGGGAGACCACAGTGATCCCGGCCGTCGGCGAGTCCACCGGGGACACCGCCGGGACCCCGGCCGCCGGGGTGCCTGGTGCGGAACACGACAAGGTCCTCACCAGGGACTGAGCGGCCCGGACCGCCGGGGAGGCGCCGACGGTCCGGTCAGCGATCGCCGCCCGGGACCCAGAGAACGTCGCCGACCTCCTTGTTCGCCGTCCTCGCGAGGATGAACAGGAGGTCGGAGAGACGGTTCAGGTAGGCCGCGGTGAGGGCGTTCATGGTCTCGCCGTGGACCTCCAGGGCGGCCCAGGTGGAGCGCTCGGCGCGGCGGACCACGGTGCAGGCCTGATGGAGGAGGGCCGCGCCGGGGGTGCCGCCCGGGAGGATGAAGCTGCGCAGCTTCTCGAGGTCCTCCAGGAAGCGGTCGCAGTCCGCCTCCAGTTTGTCGATGTAGCCCTGCTCCACGCGCAGCGGCGGGTACTTGGGGTCCTCGACCACGGGGGTGCAGAGGTCCGCGCCGACGTCGAACAGGTCGTTCTGCACACGGACGAGGACCTTGACGACCTCCTGCGGCAGGCCGCCGAGGGCGATGGCGGTGCCGATCACGGCGTTGGCCTCGTTGGCGTCCGCGTACGCAGAGATCCGCAGATCCGTCTTGGCGACCCGGCTCATGTCGCCCAGTGCCGTGGTGCCCTTGTCGCCGGTGCGCGTGTAGATGCGCGTCAGATTGACCATGTGGTCAGCGTAGTTACGCACGGCCGTCCGGAACACTCGTGTGCCCGCCGTCACGGTGGTCCGCGGACGGGCCGAACGCGCCCGTGCCGCCCGCGCCGAGCCGTCCGATCACCGTCCCGCGCGGCCGGAATGGCCCGCCCGGTGCCGCCCGGTGACCCGCCCTGTGCCGCCCGGTGAGCCGGTCCGGTGTGATGTCCGTCATCTGAGACGTGACGCGCATCTCTTCCCCGCCTACGGAGCGCTCACGGGCGCTAACCTCCGCCGGAGAGCAAAAGGTAAACAGGCGTTAAGGGGAACTCAGTGGCCAGGAAGCTCGCCGTCATCGGTGCCGGACTCATGGGGTCCGGAATCGCGCAGGTCTCCGCCCAGGCCGGCTGGGACGTCGTCCTGCGAGACGTCACCGACACGGCCCTGACCCGCGGCACCGACGGCATCAAGGCGTCCTACGACAAGTTCGTGAGCAAGGGCAAGCTCGCCGCCGAGGACGCGGAAGCCGCGCTCGCCCGGATCAGCACCACCACCGACCTGGACGCGGTCGCCGACGCGGACGTCGTCGTCGAGGCCGTCTTCGAGAAGCTGGAGGTCAAGCACGAGATCTTCCGCGCGCTGGACAAGCTGGTCAAGGACGAGACCGTCCTCGCCTCCAACACCTCCGCCATCCCGATCACCAAGATTGCCGCGGTCACCGAGCGCCCCGAGCGGGTCGTCGGCACGCACTTCTTCTCGCCCGTACCGATGATGCAGCTCTGCGAGCTCGTCCGCGGCTACAAGACCAGCGACGAAACCCTCGCCACCGCCCGCGAGTTCGCCGAGTCGGTCGGCAAGACCTGCATCGTCGTCAACCGTGATGTCGCGGGCTTCGTCACCACCCGCCTCATCTCCGCCCTCGTCGTCGAGGCGGCCAAGCTGTACGAATCGGGCGTCGCCACCGCCGAGGACATCGACATCGCCTGCAAGCTGGGCTTCGGCCACGCCATGGGGCCCCTGGCCACGGCGGACCTCACCGGCGTCGACATCCTGCTCCACGCGACGAGCAACATCTACACCGAGTGCCAGGACGAGAAGTTCGCACCGCCGGAGCTGATGCGCCGGATGGTGGATGCCGGTGACATCGGCCGCAAGAGCGGGCAGGGCTTCTACAAGCACTGACTGACACCCTTTCACCCGGTCGGGTGAATTGGGTATCGGTTCGCTTACAACCGGCAACCTGGCTGTCCTGGGGACAGTCAGTTGTTGCGGGACGAACATTCGGAGTACGCGGAAGTACGAGACATCCTGGGGAGCAGTCATGCACATCAAGGGCGACCACAGCGAGCTGGTCGTCGGGGGCCGCCTCGACGTCCGGAGCGCGGCGGACGCCCGGACGGCCCTCCAAGCGGCCCTCGACGGCGGCGTCGGGGACCTCGTGCTCGACCTGACCGCGCTCGACTCCTGGGACGCGACCGGACTCGGCGTGATCATGAGCGCACACCGCAGGGCCGGGCGGGCCGGCCGCCGGCTCGTGCTGCGCGGTGTGCCGCCCCAGATGCAGCGGCTGCTCGTCGCGACCCGCCTCCACCGCATCCTCGCGATCGAAGGCGGGATCGCGGCGGACAGCCTGCCCAGGGTCTGAACCCGGCGGCGCCCGGCCGACCATGGCCGGCCGGCGCCGCGTGTGAACACGAGTTCGTCACGACTGTGAACCGGATGTGAACACCGCCCCGGGCACATTCCTCTCGAGACTGTGACGTCTTGGGCGCTGCGGCACCCCGGCTGTTCCCGGATCCCGCCGGAACGTCTAATGTTCGGACGCCCGCCCCATGAGCACCCACCCGGCGGGCACCGGACCAGAAGCGACGGCGGCACGTGCGCAAGGCCGGGAGGGGCATACGGCACGCAACGCACCTGGGGGCGTCGACCATGGACCCGAAGGACCGGGGACCGGAAGAGTTTGCACAGGACAACGCCGACTCCGGCGCGCCTGCGGCACGTCCCCCGCGCGATCCGCTCGCGTCCACCGCAGGCGGCCCGTCCACGGCCGGACCGGTCCGCACCGTGCAGCTCGTCTCCGGCGACTTCCTCGTCACGGTCAACCCCGTCGACGGCAGCGAGATAGAAGCCTGCCCGCCGACCGGCCGCCCCGCGCCGCCCGTACGCCACGACGCCGCCGAACGCGCCGAGCTGCTGCGCGCCGGAACACCGCCCGTACCCCCCGGCCCCGCCGCTCCCCGCCCGCCCCTGCTGCAGCGCGACGAGGAACGCGAACGGCTCGTCCGGCTGCTCTCCCGCGGCCGCTCCGTACGCCTCACCGGACCCGCCGGATCCGGACGCACCGCCCTGCTGGACGCCGTCGCCGCCGACTGCGCCGACCTCGCCCCCGACGGCGTCGTTCGGCTCTCCGGCTACCGCAGGACCGCCGCCGAACTGCTCGACGACCTCTTCACCGCCGTCCACAAGGCACCCCTGCACCGGCTCGGCCGCGACGAGCTGCTCGCCCACGTCCGGCGCATCGGCGCCGTGGTCCTCCTCGACGACCTGGAGCTCGGCGGAGCCGCACTCGACGAACTCGTCGGCGCCGCGCCCGAGTGCGCCTTCGTGCTCGCCGTCACCCCGGACGTCCCGGCGCCCTCCGACGACTCCGAGGTCGAGGAGATCTTCCTCGGCGGACTCGACCGCAAGACGTCCGTGGAGCTGCTGGCCCACGTCGTCGGCCGGACGCTCACCGAGGCGGAGTCCAACTGGGCCGGTGACCTCTGGTTCGAGTCCGAGGGCCTGCCCCTGCGGTTCATCCAGGCCGGCGCCCTGCTGCGGCAGCGCGACGCCCTGCGCGCCGACCCCGACGCCCTCGAGGAGTTCGACTACTTCGAGAACCCTCCGGTCGACGCGCCGATCGACGCCGACGCCCCCCAGGACGTCCCGCTGCCCACGCTCGCCGACGGCGTCGCCCCGGTCGCCCTGCTCGCCTCCCGGCTCAGTGCCTCAGCCCGCACCGCGCTCCGCTTCGCAGTCGCCCTCGGCGGCGAGATGCCCCACCAGGCGCATCTGCCCGCCCTGGTCGGCGACACCCACGCCGACGCAGCGCTCGGCGAACTCCTCGGCAGCGGACTGCTGTCACCCGTCGGCTCCCACTACCGGCTCGCCGCCGGCGTCATGACCCAGCTGGAGGCCGCCGGCTACGGGGGAGAGGATGCCGCGGCCCGCGCGCACACCGCCGGCAAGCACTACGCCTGGTGGGCGGGCCACCCCTCGGTGGGCCCCGAAAGGGTCACCGGCGAGGCCGACGCCGTCCTCGCCGCCATGAACGCCCTCGTGCCCGGCACCGCCGACGAGCACGCCGCCACCGCCGTGGAGCTCGCCCGCGGCGCCGCTCCGGCCTTCGCAGCGGGACTGCACTGGGGCGCCTGGGAGCGGATGCTGCGGCTCGGCTCCGAGGCCGCCCGGCTCACCGGTGAGGTCGCCTACGAGGCGTACTTCCACCACGAACTGGGCGTCCTCGCACTCTGCGCCGGGAACCTCGACCGGGCCCGCGCCGAACTGGAGGCGTCGATCGCGCTGCGCGGTGCGCTCGCCGACAAGAGGGGCACGGTCGCGGGCCGCCGCGCCCTGGCCCTGGTCGCCGACCGCACGAGGGAACGCGGGGCCGACGGTCCCGCCACGGCCGCTCCCCTCGCGCCGGGCAAGCGGGGCGCACCCGGCGGACCGGCCACCGGCAGAACGGCCGCGCAGCGCCCGGCCGCATCGGGCGTGCTCCCCGGCCCGCTCCCGACGGGCGCTTTCGGCGCCCGGAACAACGCCTCCCGGGTCCCCGGCCTCGGATCCGCCGCACAGCGGACCGGGACCGCCGGACGCACCCCGGCCGGCGGCATACCCGTGGCCGCCGACCGGACACCCGCCGCGGCGACCACCCTCGCGACCCCGCACACCGCGTCGGAGAAGACCGGCAAGCAGGGCTTCGGCCGCACGGTGATCGGCGCGGCACGGCGCAACATGGTCGCCGTGGGTGCGGGCGTGCTGCTCGTCGGCGTGCTCGGCACCGTCGTCACCGTGGGCGCCACCTCCGGCAGCGAGGACCGCCCCGCCAACAGCGTGACCTCCGAGCAGACGACCGACGGCGGCGGGGACGTCGGCGGGACCGCCGACCACCCCGGCCAGGACCCCGTTCCCGTCCCCGGCGGCGACGGGGACGACGACGCCGCCCCCGCTCCCGGCGCCACCGGCCCGGCGCACCCCGGTAGGACCGGTACGGCCGGGGCGTCCGGCGCGACCGGGGAGACCGGCGATCCCACCTCGCCCGGCGGCGGGACCACCACGGGCGGATCCACCTCCCCGGGCACCGGTGGCAACACCACCGGCGGCTCCACCCGCCCGCCCACCCGGCCCCCGGTCACCAAGCCGCCGACGACGCCGCCCACGACCTCCGAGCCGCCGACGACGCCGCCCGTCACCAGCCAGCCGCCGACCTCCAGCCCGCCGCCCGACCCCACGGGCGGCAGTACCGGCAGCACGGAGGGCACCGAATCGGCAGGAACGTCCGACGGAGCCGCGAGCGAGAGCGCAGCCGTCGCCGACGGCGAGGGGACGACCGTGGGCGGGGCGAGCGGCTGACGCACCTACGGCTCGGCCCCCGGCAGGTGATCCCGCCGGGGGCCGAGCCCTGGGTACGCCGGACGTCGGCGTCCGAAGTGGACGCCTGCGTCAGAACAGGCGCAGCTTGTCGTCCTCGATGCCGCGCATCGCGTCGTAGTCCAGCACCACGCACCCGATGCCGCGGTCCGTGGCCAGCACCCGCGCCTGCGGCTTGATCTCCTGGGCCGCGAAGACGCCCTTCACCGGCGCGAGATGGGGGTCCCGGTTGAGCAGTTCGAGGTAGCGGGTCAGCTGCTCCACACCGTCGATCTCACCACGCCGCTTGATCTCCACCGCGACGGTCTCGCCGTCGGCGTCCCGGCAGAGGATGTCCACGGGGCCGATCGCCGTGGGGTACTCGCGCCGGATGAGGGTGTAACCCTCGCCAAGTGTCTCGATCCGGTCGGCGAGGAGCTCCTGGAGGTGTGCTTCCACGCCGTCCTTGATGAGCCCGGGGTCCACCCCGAGTTCATGCGAGGAGTCGTGGAGGACCTCCTCCATCGTGATGATCAGTTTTTCGCCCGCCTTGTTGACGACCGTCCACACGCCGACGCCGTCCTCGGTCTCCTCCTTGAGCGTGCACGGTGGCGACATCCAGTTGAGCGGCTTGTACGCGCGGTCGTCCGCGTGGATGGAGACGCTGCCGTCCGCCTTGACCAGGATCAGGCGGGGCGCTGAGGGCAGATGGGCGGTGAGCCGGCCCGCGTAGTCCACGGAGCAGCGGGCGATGACGAGACGCATGGTCCGCAACGCTACTCGACGTCCGGCGGTTCACGCGATTCTCCCCGACCGGGGCGGGGTGGCCGTTGCTGGCCGGGACCCTTCGGGTCGCCCCTGTGCGTGGTGCTGCGGGTCGTCCTTCTTGTCCCCGTTCGTTATTGGCCGGTTGTGTGCCCATTCTCCTGGTGCGGTCCGGACACCACCCGTACGGTGGATGCAGGAGGTCGTCGACCGGGCACGCTGCGTCGTCGGTCTCCTTCCCTGCCCGTAAGGCCCCGTGAACCGGGGTCGCGAGAGGAGAACCCATGTCGCTCGACGTCTCACCGGCACTGTTGGAGCAGGCCGAGCGAGGCGAGGTCGACGAAGCCGCTTTCGTCGACTGCGTCCGGACCTCCCTGCCCTACGCATGGGAGATGATCAGCTCTCTGGTGGCCCAGCTGAAGGTCGACGGCGGGGAGTTCGCCGACAACCAGACGCCGCCGCCGGACGAGCAGGCTCGCGGTCAGCTGCTCCGCGCGCTGGCCAGTGACGCCATCCGCGGAGCGCTGCAGCGGCACTTCGGCGTGCGCCTGGCATTCCAGAACTGCCACCGTGTCGCGGTGTTCCCGCTGGACCCGTCGGTGGACGAGCGGCTGGCCCGCTTCACTTCGGTGCGGGCCCAGTTGCTGAACCAGTCCCCGGAACTGCGGGACTGCTGAGACGTCTTCGCTGCCGCTCCGCAGGTGCGGAGGAGCACCGGCGCGACGGGGCGGCAGCGCTCCATGGGGCGCTTCGGACGGGGCGGCTCCCTGGGGTGCCGGGCGCGGGTCCCGGCACGGCTTCATCACCGCACGGCGGCGCGGTCGTCCGCGTGCAGCCGACCTCGCCCGGCACCGTGCGGCCACCGCGCACAGCCGGCCGGGCTCAGCCGCGCCGACCGGGGCACGCCCGCCCGGCCGACCGTGCGCGCGGGCGCCGTCATCGGCGGCGCACCGACCACCGGGGCAGTCGGCCCCGCCCGGTCGGCCCGCTCGCCGCCGCGCTCAACCGAGCGCCGGAAGCACCTCGGCCCCGAGCCTGCGGACGTTCTCCTCCGTCGCCGCCACATCGCCCGACCCCTCCACGAGCAGGGCGAAGCGCGTGATGCCCGTCCGCTCCGCCGTGGCGGCCAGCCGGTCGGCGGCGAGCCCGGGGGTGCCCACCGGGTGCAGGCCGCAGAGGAGTTCCGTGTACGCAGCCGGGTCGCGCATGGACCGCTGCCGGCCGTCGATCGTCACATGCGCGTCCAGGCCCTGCCTCAGCCACCCGGGCATCGCCTTGGCCAGCGTCTCCACGGCCTCCTCGGTCGTGTCGGCGATCTGCGCCACTCCGGCCGAAACGTGCCCGGCGCCCGCGATCACCTCCGGCGCATGGCCGGCCGCGCGCGCCTCCCTGCGCCACAGTGCGACCATTTCCGCCTTGTCCTCGTCACCGCAATGCATCCCGAGGAGCATGGGCAGCCCCCGCCGGGCGGCCAGCCGCACACTCGACGGGGACGTGCAGGCCACGACGACCTCGGGGCCGGCCGGAGCGGGCTCGCCCAGCACCTCGTCCGGCCGGGGCACCACCGCGACGTCACGGAACCGGTACCGCTCCCCGTCCGCCCCCACCCGGGGCTCGTTCAGCCAGCGCAACAGCAGGTCCAGGGACTCGGGGAACCCCTCCTCGTACGCCGCGAGACCGGCGCCGAAGACCTCCAGATCGACCCAGGGGCCGCCGCGCCCCACCCCGAGCGAGAACCGCCCGCCGGACGTCAGGTGCAGCAGCGCGGCCTGTTCGCCCAGTGCCACGGGGTGGGCGGAGGGCAGCACGCTCACCGCCGTGCCGACCCGGATCCGCTGCGTCCTGCCGAGCAGCAGGGCCGCGAGCGTGACGGCCGACGGGCACACTCCGTACGGTACGAAGTGGTGCTCGGCCAGCCACACCGAGTCGAGTCCCGATTCCTCCGCCACCTCGGCGGACCGCACCGCCCGGTGCAATGCCTCCCCCTGCCCCTGCCCCGGGAACTGGGCTGCCAGTACGAAGATTCCAACCCCACAAGCTCCAACACGCATCGCCTTTAGCCTCCTTGCGGCCGACGCGGCTCACTCCCCCGATGGCAACAACGTCTGACACGTGCCAAAGGCAACGGCCGCGGGCGAAGTTCTTGCGATTTTCCGGTAACCAGCCGTCGGGTACCCCTCGCGGCTGCCCGTAGGCTGGAGGGAACCCCGTTCCGGACCGCCCCCGTGAGGTGAACCGTGTCCCCGCGCCGCAACCGCCCCCGAGGCGGCCAGAACCCGATCGAGCCGGACGGCGGCGAGGGCGGACGGTACGGCGGGTTCCAGAGCTCCGAGAGCTGGCAGGGCGAGGACTGGTCGGTGCGTCATGTGAGCGGCGCGAGCGCGGCCGGCAAGCGCTACCGCTGCCCCGGCTGCGACCAGGAGATCCCCTCGGGCGTTCCGCATGTGGTGGCGTGGCCCGAGTACGGCGGGGTGGACGACCGCCGGCACTGGCACAAGGCGTGCTGGAACGCGAAGGACCGCCGCACCTCCAGGGTGCAGCGGTCCCGCAATGCCCCGCGCCGCTGAGGGCGGCCCTCGGCCCTCCGGCACGCGCCGTAGGCCGTCTGTCCGCTGTGTCGGGCCTCGCCCGCGTCAGACGTCGCGCCTCTCCTGGAGGACGAACGCGCCGGCGATCGCGACGGCGGTCACCACGGCCAGGAAGAGCAGCTGCTTGACGCCGTTCCCCTCGCCCGGGAAGTGGAACAGGGCCAGCAGTGACCTGGGGGCGCTGTAGTCGATGATCGTCTCCGCCAGGCCCTGGGTCGACTCCCAGACCATCAGGAACGCCGGCATCACGGCGGGCACCAGCACCACGGCGAGCATGGTCGTGACCGCACCCGCCGAATGCCGCAGCATCGACCCCACGGCGAGCCCGAGCAGCCCGAGCAGGGTCACGTAGAGACTGGCGCCGATCACCGCGCCGACCCACTGGGCACCGGTCGTCCCCGCTGTCTCGGGCCCGCTGTGCACTGCTGCGGCGGTCAGGCCGACCAGCAGGACCGAAGCCGCGATCGTGGTGAACGCGAGGGTCCCGAACACGATCAGCTTGGCGGCGAGCACCCGCCAGCGCAGCGGGGAGGCGGTGAGGGTCGTCCGGATCATGCCGGTGCCGTGCTCGGACGAGATCACCAGCACGCCCAGCGTGATCACGCACACCTGGCCCAGCATCAGACCGAACAGGGCGGGGAAGGTCACCGGGGCGCCGGTGTAGTCGTTCTCGTCGGTCTGGGTGATCGCGAGCAGCCCGATGCCGATCACCAGCGCCATCATGAGGCCGATCGTCCACATGGTGGAGCGGACCGACCGCATCTTCGTCCACTCCGAGACGATCGCGTGCCCGAGGTGGGTGGGGCGGACCGGGATCGGCGAGGTGTACACAGCGGGCGCGGCCGGCCGGCGGGGAGTGGTCGGGGTGCTGCTCATCGGACGTCCTCGTTGCTGCTCTCGGGCTTGGTCGGGTCCTGGACGGGTGCCGGGCCGGACGCCGGAACGGCGGGGAGGGCCGGGCCCGCGGAGGAATCGGCGGCCGGTGTCGCGTAGGGGTTCACGAACGGCTCGCCGGCGCCCGGCTGCGGGGGCGGCGGCGGGAACCACCCCTCCTGCGGCACATCGGGGATCACCGGCGGGGCGTACTCCTGGTGCAGGTACCCGTCCGACGGGAGTTCCTGCAGGCCCGCCCTGGGGTCGTCCATGGAGCGGTAGTCCACGGCGTTCTGCGTCATGCGCATGTACGCCTCCTCCAGCGACGCCTGGTGGGGGGACAGCTCCCACAGCAATACGTCCGCGCCGTGCGCGAGCTCGCTGATCCGCGGCAGGGGCAGCCCGGTCACCCGGAGCGCGCCGTCCGGCTCCGGCATCACGCGCCCGCCCGCCTCGGTGAGCGCGGCCGTCAGCTTCTCCCGCTGCTCCGGCGCGCCCCGCGGTGTGCGCACCCGGGCGAAGTCGGCGGAGTTCCGGGAGATGAACTCCTTCACGCTCAGATCCGCGAGCAGCCGGCCGCGTCCGATCACGATCAGATGGTCGGCGGTCAGTGCCATCTCGCTCATGAGGTGCGAGGAGACGAACACCGTGCGGCCCTCGGCGGCGAGCGACTTCATCAGGGTGCGGACCCACAGGATGCCCTCCGGGTCGAGCCCGTTGACCGGCTCGTCGAAGAGCAGCACCTGCGGGTCGCCGAGCAGTGCCGCGGCGATGCCCAGGCGCTGGCCCATCCCGAGCGAGAACCCCTTGGAGCGCTTCCCGGCGACGTCCTGGAGGCCGACCACGCCGAGCACCTCGTCGACCCGGCGGGCCGGGATGCCGGACAGCTGGGCGAGGCACAGCAGATGGTTGCGGGCGCTGCGGCCGCCGTGCACCGCCTTGGCGTCCAGCAGCGCACCGACCTCCCGGGCCGCGTTGGGGTGGTCGCGGAAGGCGCGGCCGCCGATGGTGACCCGCCCCGCGGTCGGCTGGTCCAGGCCGAGGATCATCCGCATCGTCGTCGACTTGCCGGCGCCGTTCGGGCCGAGGAAGCCGGTGACGGCACCGGGCCGCACCTGGAAGGAAAGGTCGTCCACGGCCGTCTGGGCGCCGTAGCGCTTGGTCAGGCCGACTGCCTCGATCATTCTCCAGCCCCATCGACGGTGTGCGGTTCGTCGGGGCGGTCATCGCTGGGCGGACTTCCCCGTAAGGACTAGGAGGATATCCAGGGCCCGATGGTTCCGGCCAAAGGATGACGGAGGGCCGACGAGTGCTCCCCGCGGGCTGGCCGGCAGGTCCGATGTCCCCTTACCGCCCCTTGGGAACGTCGCTGCGGGCGGCTCCGGGCCCCGGCGCCGTGTAGCACTACTGAGCCGTTCCTGTTCCGTACGGACGAGGCGGCTTGCGGCGCGTCGGCGGGCGTGAGTGGATCGGAGTACGGCAGCGGATCATCCCGAGTCCGCAAAGCAGGATCAGAGGTCGCTCCCCATGGACGTGACGAACGGGTACACGGCCTCCGGCCCGGAGCCACTGGGCTCTTCCCGGTTCTCGCGCGTGCTCCTGGCTGTCTGCCGTGTCACGGTCGCTCTGCTGTGGATCCAGAATCTTTCCTGGAAGCATCCGCCGAGCTTCGGAGACAAGACCACTCCCCCGCGTGACCTGTACGACTGGACACTCAAAGGGGTGGACAACGAGGTCTTCGCTCCCTGGGCGTGGCTGGTCGAGCATGTGTTCATTCCGAATTTCGTGGTCTTCGCCTGGGGCGCCTTCGCCGTCGAGGCGTGCCTCGGCGCGTTCTTGCTGGTGGGCCTGGCCACCCGGTTCTGGGCGCTGGTCGGATTGCTGCAGACGACCGCGATCACCTTCTCCGTGCTGAACACCCCGCACGAGTGGTTCTGGTCGTACTTCCTGATGTACGCCGTACACCTCGCGCTGCTGGCCACTGCGGCGGGACGCGCCTTCGGCGTGGACGGCGCGCTGCGCCCTGTCTGGCGGCAGCGTCGCGGCCGAGTGTCGCGGGTACTGCTCGCCGCGTCGTGACCAAGAAGGAATCCCATGCACACTGCCCCCCCACCCATCGCCCGAACAGCCACCGGTCTCGGTCTGGGCGCCGCAGCGAGCAGCGTCCTGGGAATCGTCGGCTCACCCCCCTGGGGGATCGTCACGCTGGGCGGCGCCGGAACCCTGGTCCTGCTGGTTCTGGCCGCTGTGGCCATCACGGCGGGACTCCTGGCCCTATGGGTGCTGATCGTGCTGGCAGGTGCGGGCTTCCTGGCGGCCGCGGCCCTGCAACTGGTGCAGATCGGCTGGACCGGTTCGAACCTCCTCGGCGGGGACGGCTCGACCGTGGCCCTGCTCCTCGGCTTCGCCGTCGGACTGCTCGCCCTCGGCCTCGCCACGGTGCCGCATCCCGGAGCGCCTGAGCGCACCCCCGCCGCCGAAAGGCACGATGCCCCATGAACGTCGACAGACTGCTGCAGCCGGTGCTGGCCACCGCCGCGGAGCACGCCCCCGGTGTCGATACGGACGGCCGGTTCCCCGCGGAGGCGGTAGCGGCTCTGGGGTCCTCCGGGCTGCTGGGCCTGACCCTTCCCGTGCAGGAGGGCGGGCTGGGAGCCGGTCCGGAGGAGTTCGCGCAGGTCACGGCCGAGCTGGCCGGCGCCTGCGGATCGACGGCCATGGTCTACCTGATGCACGTCTCCGCTTCGGTGACGGTGCTGGCCGCGCCTGCTTCCGGGCTGCGGTCACTGCCAGCGGCTCTGGCCACCGGCAGCACGCTCGCCACACTGGCGTTCAGCGAGCCCGGCTCCCGCTCGCACTTCTGGGCGCCGATGTCGCAGGCCTCACGCAACGGCAGCCACGAGGTGCGGTTCACCGCGGACAAGAGCTGGGTGACCTCCGCCGGCCACGCACAGCTCTATGTCACCTCCGTGCTGTCGGCGGACAAGCCCGGCACGGTCGACCTGTTCGCCGTGGACGCAGACGCGTCAGGGGTGAGTGTCACCGGTTCGTTCCGCGGTCTCGGGATGCGCGGCAACGCGTCCGCACCGATGCGGTTCGACGTGACGGCGCCGGACACCACGCGCCTCGGCCCGGCCGGCAAAGGGCTCGACGTGATGACGCAGACGGTCATGCCCTGGTTCAATCTGGGCAACGCCGCCGTCTCGCTGGGCCTGGCACGGGCCGCCCTGCAGGCCGCCGTACGGCACACCACGGGTGCCACGCTCCAGCACACCGGCCAGACCCTCGCCGAACTGCCCACCATCCGCGCCCGACTGGCCCGGATGTCGTTGCAGCTGGAGTCCGCGAGCGCCTACCTGCGCGCCGCGGCGGCGAGCATCGCCGCACCCGACGAGAACACCCCGCTGTACGTCCTGGGGGTCAAGGCCCTGGCCAACGACACCGCCCTGACCGTCACCGACGACGCCATGCGGGTGTGCGGCGGCGCCGCGTTCTCCCACCACCTGGCCATCGAGCGGTACTTCCGCGACGCCCGGGCCGGCCACGTCATGGCCCCCACCGCCGACGCGCTGTACGACTTCTACGGCAAAGCCATCACCGGCCAGCCGGTGTTCGGTTGAGAGGAGACGGCATGGAACCACTGTTGCTCGGCGCCGTGGCCTACACCCCCAACGTCGTGCCCATCTGGGAAGGCATCCGCGACTACTACCGCGCAGCCCCCGTCGAGATGGACTTCGTACTGTTCTCCAACTACGGCCGCCAGGTCGACGCACTGCTTGCGGGAACCATCGACATCGCCTGGAACACCAACCTGGCCTGGGTACGCACCGTGCTCCAGGTCGGCGACCGCGCCCGCGCACTGGCCATGCGCGACACGGACCTGGCCTTCCGCAGCCACCTGGTCTGCCGGGCGGGGGCCGGCCTGCGGAGTCCCGCCGACCTCAGGGGACGGCGGCTGGCGCTGGGCAGCCGTGACTCCGCACAGGCGGCCATCCTGCCGATGTACTACCTGCGCCGCGAGGACATCGCCGACGGGGACGTGGAGCTCCTGCGCATCGACAGCGACCTGGGAAAGCACGGGGACACCGGCCGCAGCGAGCTCGACGCGGTCCGAGCGGTGCTCGACGGCGAGGCCGACGCCGCCGCGATCGGCATCACCACCTGGGAATCCATCGGGCGGGACGAACTGATGCCCAACGCCCTGGAGTCGTTCTGGACCAGCCCCGCCTACTGCCACTGCAACTTCACCGCACTCGACAGCCTCGATGCGGACCGCGCCGACGCCTGGACCGCGCACCTGCTGGCCATGGACTGGAACGACCCCGGGCACCGGCGGATCCTGGAACTGGAAGGTCTCCGCCGCTGGGTACACCCCCGACTCGACGGCTACGCCGACATCTTCCAGGCAGTGGAGGAACAGGAGATCCCGTCCCGATGGTGATCCTCGACCTCGTCGAGAAGCTCTCCGCCACAGCGGAAGGCGACACCATCACGCTCCCTCTCGCCGCACCGGGCGAGGCCCGACTCGCCGCCGCCTGGTGTGAACGCACCGGCAACACCCTCGTCTCCGCGGACGCCAAGAGCATTACGGTCCGCAGGGGCCATCCTCCGGACCCGATCGCGGCCCTGCCCCCGGACCGCCGCCCCGGGGCGCGGCTGTGGCTCTACACCAACTTCGACTGCAACCTCGCCTGCGACTACTGCTGCGCACGATCGTCACCGCAGACGGCGCGGCGGGCCCTGGGCGTGGACCGGGTCCAGCAGATCGCGAAGGCCGCCCCAGCCGCGGGAGTCGCCGAGATCCTCCTCACCGGCGGCGAACCGTTCATCCTCCCCGACCTCGACCGGATCGTCTCCGCGTGCACCGCCGCGCTGCCCACCACCCTGCTCACCAACGGCATGCTCTTCCGCGGCCACCGGCTCCAGATGCTCCGGGCGATGCCCCGCGACCGGCTCGCCCTGCAGATCAGCCTCGACTCCGCCACCCCCGGCCTGCACGACTCCCACCGGGGCAAGGGCACCTGGGCCAAGGCCGTCGCCGGTATCCGCACCGCCGTCGCCGAGGGCTTCACCGTACGGGTGGCCGCCACGCTCACCACCGACGACCGGCACGAGGAAAGCGAACTGCGGTCGTTCCTCGACTCGCTCGGCATCCCCCGCCAGCACCAGGTGGTCCGCCCGCTCGCCCACGAGGGCGCCGCGGACGACGGCCTGGAACTCACCGTGGAAACCCTGGTTCCGGAAGTCACCATCACCGCCGACGGCGTCTACTGGCACCCTGTCGGAGCCGACAACGACGAACAGCTCGTCACCCGCGACATCTTTCCCCTCGACGCCGCCATCGACCTCGTACAGGCAAGGTTCCGCGCCTACCGGCGACAGGCCGACGCGGCCGCCCGCACATTCCCCTGCGCATGAATGCACACCCCCTGCCGTGGCGGGACGCGGATCGCCGGCCGGAAATGAGCAGCCGCCCCGGCTCCGTTCGCAGCCGGGGCGGTCCCTCGTCGTGTGCGGTCAGGACCGGGGAGGGTTGCGGCACAGGCAGAACGGATGCCCGGCCGGGTCGGTGTAGACCTGCCAGCCGTAGCCGGACTCGCCGACGAAGCTCTTCTGGAGGGTGGCGCCCAGCTTGACCACCCGGCGCTGCTCGGGCTCGAACTCGTCCACTTCGAAGTCGAGGTGGAACTGCTGCGGATGCTCCTGGCCCGGCCAGCTGGGCCGCTGGTAGTTCTCCACTCGCTGAAACGACAGCTCGACGCCGTCGTTGCGCAGGTTGACCCAGTCCTTCTGGCTGATGTCGGTGTTGATCTCCCAGCCCAGCAGCTCGGCATAGAACTCGGCCAGCTTCCAGGGGTCGGGGCAGTCGAGGATGACATCGGTGAACGTCAGCATCCGATCATCGTAGATCGCCAGGCCGGACGCCCGCGAGGCATTGGATCGGTGCACCCCGGGACTTGGGGCTCACCGATCTCCCGGTTGCCGGCCGACATCGCCCTGCACGTCCTCGGACGGGGGATCCGTGGAGCGCGTGGTCCGGTTCACGACCCGGGCTGGGCCGCCACCGGGTCGCTATCCGGGGACCGGGGCGCCGCGCGGCGGCGACGGGCGCCGAGCAGGCTGATCTCGAAGGCCAACCGCCCCAGCGCAACAAGCGTGCCCTGCCCGAAGACGAGAATCAGCCACCACCCGACATCCCAGTACCAGTTCTCGGTCCAGGGCTGTGTAATCGCCAGCGTCCCGATGAGGTGCGAGACGGCGACGACGATGCCCGTCCGCCGCTGCCGGGGACAGAGGAACGGCAGCATCGCCCAGAGCAGGGAGGCCGGCACCAGCCAGGGGGCGAAGAATGGCAGACCGGACATGACGGGCCTCGGTATCGGTAGAGAGCACAGTCCGGTCACCGTCGCACCAGCGGGCCCGCGGTACCAGCTCGGCTGGATATCGCACGGATCACGATGCACCCCTGGCAGCCCGCCGGGTGGGCCTGTCACATGCGTGGCCACACCTGCGCGGTTGGCCGTCGCGCGAGCACTGCTCCCGCGGGTGTGGGCTCGTCAGTGGGAGCGGTTGCGGCGACGGTATGCGTAGGTGGCGAGCAGAGCTGTCACGGCAACCGAAACGAGGCTGCCGACCGTGAGCGTGGCCATCGAGGTGCTCCCGCCGCGCTGGGTGGCCTGCTGCCGCGTGCCGATGGCGATGCGGCCGCTGGTCTGTCGTTTGACGAGTCCACTGGTGAGGGTGAGTCGTGCGGTCCACCTGCCGTCCGGCAGCCGTGGGTCGAGTGTGGTCTTCGCCAGCATCGAGCGGCCCGGGCCGAGGGTGTCTGCCTTGACGTTGAACGGGCCTGCGGACAGCCCGCCTGGGCCGTTGGACAGGGTGAGCTTGCCCGCGAGGTCGAGGGCCCGCCCGCCGGTGTTCCTCACTCGGGCTGTGACCATCGGTACGCCGTCCGCGGTGCGGGCGGCGGTCAGATCCTCGATGCGGAAGTCCGACCGCGGTTCTCCGCCCGGCCCGACGGACAGATAGATGCGCACCCCGGCGCGGGCCACGTTGCGTACCTGCTGCGAGGAGTCGTGCTTGGGGCTGATCTCCGCCCAGAGGACACCGTAGTGTTCGCCGCCGGTGGCATCGCCTGCCACGGTGATCTCGGTCTGCACTCTGGCTGTCTCGCCGGGCGCCAGGACGAGTTCGCCGGGCTTGAGCGTCACCCAGCTGGTGAGCTCGTTGCCGGTACGGCCGGGAGCGAAGGTGAAGCCGTGTCTGCCGACGGCCGCGGCCGCGGGGTAGAGCTGGACGCGGTGTCGCGTGTCCGACAGGTTGGTGACCGCGATCCGCCTGCGAATCCGCTCGCCCGGTCTGACGTGGTCGATGATGTAGCGGTGGGCACGCTCGTCGTCGCGGCGGCTGACCGGCGCGTCGACGATCCGGATGCCGACGCTCACGTCGCCCGATGCCGGCCGGGGCGCTTCTGCGGCCGCGGGCGCGACCGGTCCGACGAGCAGTGAGGCGGCAAGGAGCAGTCCGCCAGCGGGCTCACGCCACCGAATGGGTCACCGTCCCGCTGTAGAACCCGCCGATGGCGTCGCTTGGGATGGTGATCTCGAGGGTGGGGTTCCAGCTCGCGCTGTTGTTTCCGCTGCCCGAGGTCTTGGAGAACGCGGTGCGTACTTGTTGCAGGCTCTGCCGGTCGGCACGCGTGGGTTGGCCGGGCACGAAGGTGCCGGTGCCGGTGGTGGCGGTCGCCTGCCCGGACCAGTAGTCCACCAGGTTCGGCGGGATGATCTCGGCGGGTGCGTCCGTTCCGGTGTCGAACTGCGTCGAGATCACCGACGCTGTCCACGTGGCGCTCGCCGCGGCTCGCTGGTCGTTCACCGTCACGGTGCCGAGCTGACCACTGACCGTCTGCCCCGGGAACCCGGACCCGAGGTCGCGCGAGGCGGGCACCTCGATCGTGAGGTTCGACGTCGACACGGTGAACGTTACGGTGGTGTCCCCCGACGGCTGGGCGACCGCAGGCAGCGACGTCGCGCCGACCCCGAGGATGACGACACACGAAAGCAATGCTCTTCTGCGCACTTAATCACCATAGTTGGGTATGTCGCGAAATACTGGCTTGCGACATGGGTCATGCGACCGAGTGGGTGACCGTCCCGGTGTAGGTGCCGCCCACGGCGGCCGCCGGCACCGCGAGGATCAACGTGGGCTGCCACGCGGTGGTGTTGGTCCCGTTGCCCGACGTCTTGGCGAAAGCAGTACGCGGGACGCTCAGGCTCTGCGCCTGGGCGCTCGTGGCCTGGCCCGGTACTCGGGTGCCGGGGCCGGTGGTCCTGGTGGCTTGGCCCGACCAGTAGGAGAACCGGTCCCTGGGGATCTGCCGGGCGGCGCCGCCGCCGGGCGTGGTGAAGTCGGTCGCCGTCACCGTCGCGGTCCAGACCGCGTTCTGCCCGCCCCGCCCGTCCGACACCCGGACTTCACCGAGTTGCCGGCTGATCGACGAACCGGGGAAGGTCGAGCCGAGATTCACCGCGGCCGGCACGGTGATCGACAGGACGTCCGGCTGTTGCGCGACGCGTTCCACGTCGCGGCTCGCCGCCGGCGCCGCCGCGCCGGGCAGCACCGCCACCAGGACCGCCGCCCCGACGCCCATAAGCGTCCACAGCATCTGCACGCGGCGACTATAGAGACCCCTGTGGGTGCTTTTGATCCGTCATCACTCTTTCAGGCGGTTTCTGCCTGTCTGTGAGCGGTTAGCATTCCTCGACCGTTTCGCGTATCCGCACCCTCGGCGGATCGTCGTCCAGGAGCCCCATGCGTAACTCCGCACGCACCGCGACGTACACCGTCCTCGCCCTGGCCCTGGCTGCCTCCGCAAGTCCCGCCCTGTCCGTGCCGGCACGCCACGGCCACGCGGCACCGACCTCGCTCGCCGGTGCCACCCATGACCACCTGAATCGCAACGACAGCCCGCGGTGGAGCCCGAAGCGCCCGGGACCCACACTGATCCGGCTGCGTACCCGTACCTTCGATCCGACCACGCCGGAGGGGGAACGCACCCGGCCGGGGGGAAACCTGCGGACGGAGGGTGGCAGCGCGTATCTGGTCCAGTTCGCGACCACGCTGCTCGACAGCCACCGCGCCGAGCTGGAGGGCCTCGGTGCCCGGATCGGCGCCTACATTCCCGACGCGACGTACGTGGTGCGCATGGACGCAGCGACCCGGGGGCGGGTCGCTGCGCTGCGGTACGTGCGATGGGTCGGCCCGTACGACGCGGGCGACAAGCTCGAAGGCGGGGCCGTCCCGTCGAGGACCCGGCGGTATCTCATCACGCTCGTGGAACCGAACGCCGCCGACCAGCGGGCGATGGTCGAGCGGATCACCAGGATCGGTGGGAGCGTGCACGTCACATCGGCGAGCACACAACTGGTCGAGGCAACCCTGGAGCCGGCACAGGCGCTTGCCGTGGCACACCTGGACGCGGTGCTCGCGCTCGACGTCTGGACGGCACCCGAAGACGACATGGACAACGCCCGCATCGCGGGCGGCGCCAACGCGGTCGAGACCGCGCAGGGCTACCTAGGCCAAGGCGTACGCGGTGAGGTGATGGACACCGGGCTGCGCACCACACACCAGGAGTTCGCGGCGTTCCCGCCGATCATGCACACCGCCAACACCACCAGCACGAGCCACGGCACCTCGACGTACGGGCAGATCTTCGCCTCCGGAGTCAACGCCACCGCCCGCGGTCTGCTCCCCCACGCGCAGCCCGTCTTCGCCGCCCGCAGCCTGGTGTCCGACCGGTGGGCGCACACCGCCCAGCTCGTCGACCCGGCAGGCCCGTACCGGGCGGTGTTCCAGTCCAACAGCTGGGGCAGCGCGCTGACGTACAGCTACAACGCGACGTCGGCGGCGCTGGACGACATCGCCTTCGACCACGACATCCTGATCTGCCAGTCCCAGGGCAACAGCGGCAACCGCTCCGCCCGGCCGGAGGCGTGGGCGAAGAACGTGGTGTCCGTCGGTGGCGTCCACCACTACGACACCGTCTTGCGCACCGATGACGCGTGGGACGGCGGCGCGAGCATCGGCCCGGCCGCGGACGGGCGGATCAAGCCCGATCTGTCGAACTACTACGACGCGGTCTTCACCACCGCCAGCGGCAGCGACACCGCCTACACCGGCACGTTCAACGGCACCAGCGCCTCCGCCCCGATCACCTGCGGCTACGCGGGCCTCATCCACCAGATGTGGGCCGACGGAGTCTTCGAGGGCGGCCCCGGTCTGAACCGTGACGTCTTCGCGTCCCGGCCACATGCCGCCACCGCGAAGGCGTTGCTGCTCAACTCGGCCGACCAGTACTCCTTCACGGGCGAGTCCCACGACCTGGCCCGCATGAAGCAGGGCTGGGGTACGGCCGGCGCCGGCAACCTGTACCAGCAGGCGCAGGGCAACAACTGGCGGCTGCCGATCCTGGTCAACGAGACCGACGTGCTGACGCAGGGCCAGACCGCGACATACACACTGACCACCGACGGCAGCCAGCCGCTGAAAGCGACGATGGTCTACACCGACCCGATGGGCTCGCCATCGGCGGCCCAGGCGCGGGTCAACGACCTGACCCTGAAGCTCACCGCCCCGGACGGCACCGTGTACTGGGGGAACAACGGACTCGCAGCAGGCAACTGGTCAACGCCGGGTGGCGCCGCGAACACGGTCGACACCGTCGAGAACGTGTTCATCCAAGCCCCGGCCGCCGGCACCTGGACGATCGAGGTCATCGCCAGCCAGGTCAACGCGGACGCACACGTGGAGACCCCCGAGACCGACGCTGACTTCGCCCTGGTCACCACCGGAAAGGTCACCGGCTGATTCCAGGGCGACGGCCTCCCCGCGGGCCCTGTCGCGCCGGGGGCTTCCCCATCCGGTCACGGACGGCTTGCTCCGGCGCATCCTGCACTTGGGAGTCCAGGTGTACGCAGCGGCCTTGAACCGTCGCCGCCACGTACTCCTTCTCCCGGTCTGCGGGGAGCCGTGACGACCAGGTGCTCGCGCCCCGGCGGAAGCCGGGGGCGGCCCGGCCACGGCGCCACCCGCGCCGCGACGGGCTCGGCCGGCTGGGCGGGGACGCCCGCCGACGGCGAGCCGGGTCGGTGTAGGCTGTCGTCGCCTTCAGCGGCCGGCTGCCGTCGGGGCCGCCGGCGGCATGTCCCGCGTCAGCCGGGCCGTTTGAGCGCCGGACTCCCCGATCCGCTGGTATGCATCGGCAGTCTGCCCTGCCCACCGGTGGTTCGGCGAGGCAGTCTCTGATTGCTCACAGCCCGGCCGCCGGGTCGTCCGTGGCCCCGGTCCGCAGCGGCCGGTGTCCCTTCTGCATCGCGGTTCCGGAGGGCCCCGGGCCCGTCAAGCGTCCCGGTTCCGCAGTACCACGAACCCCCCGAGGACCGCCGCGACCACCCACCCCACCATGATCGAGAGCCCGCCCCAGGGGCCGTAGGGGGCGGAGCCGCTGTTCATCGCGCCCGGCACCACCTGCATGATCTTGGAGCCGGCCTGGTCGGGGAAGTACCGCGCGACCTCCTTGGCGCCCGGCACCGCGGACAGGATCTGCGAGATCAGGAAGAAGAACGGCATCAGGATGCCCAGCGACAGCATCGAGCTGCGCAGCATCGCCGCCACACCCATCGAGAACAGCGCGATCAGCGTCATGTACAGGCCGCCGCCGATCACCGCGCGCAGCACATGAGGCTCACCGATGCCGGTGCGATGGTCGCCCAGCAGCGCCTGCCCGAGGAAGAAGGCCAGGAAGCTCGTGGCCATTCCGACCAGCAGGGCCAGCACCGAGGCCACGGCGATCTTGCTGAAGAGGAACGTCGAGCGCTGCGGTACGGCCGCCAGGGAGGTGCGGATCATGCCGGAGCCGTACTCCGTACCGACCACCAGCACCCCGAACACCACCATCGCCAGCTGGCCGAGCACCATGCCGGAGAAGCTGACGAGCGTCGGGTCGAAGGTGGCCCGTTCGAGGGCGGAGAGATCGTCGAACCGGGCCCTCGTCAGCGCGCACAGCCCCGCGCTCAGCGCCACCGTCACCACCAGCGCGCTCGCCAGCGTCCAGACCGTGGAGGACACCGTGCGGATCTTGGTCCACTCGGACCGCAGAACGGCAGGCACGGACGCCATGGCTCAGACCTTTCCCTCGTCGGTGCTGCTCCCGCCGCGCCACTGACGCTCGTAGCTCTCGCCCCAGCGCCGCGGGGGAGGGGCCGCGGCGGGTGCGCGGCCGTCGTCGAGCTCGTGCGCGTGGTACTCCACCGCGCCCGCCGTCATCCGCATGAACGCCTCCTCCAGCGACGCCCGCTGGGCACTCAGCTCGTGCAGCACCACCTGGTGGCGGGCGGCCAGTTCGCCCAGCTGCTCGGTGGTCGCGCCGTCCACCTCCAGCGCCCCGCTCCCGGTCATCACGGCCGTCAGTCCGGCCGAGGCCAGCACGTCACGCATCCGCTCCGGCTGCGGCGAACGCAGCCGCACATAGCTGCGGGAGTTCTGCTGAATGAAATCGGCCATCGACGTATCGGCCAGCAGCCTGCCCTGGCCGATCACGATCAAGTGATCCGCGGTCAGTGCCATTTCGCTCATCAGATGACTGGATACGAAGATCGTGCGGCCTTCCGCGGCAAGACTCTTCATCAAATTGCGGATCCAGTGAATTCCTTCGGGATCCAGACCGTTGACCGGCTCGTCGAACATGAGGATTTCCGGATCACCCAGCAGCGCGGAGGCGATCCCGAGGCGCTGACCCATGCCGAGTGAGAAACCCTTGACCTTCTTCCGGGCGACCGAGGTCAGTCCGACGACATCCAGGACCTCGGACACCCGGCTCGCCGGGATGCGGTTGCTCTGCGCGAGACACAGCAGATTGTTGTAGGCGGTGCGCCCGCCGTGCATGGCCCGGGCGTCGAGCAGCGCCCCGATGTGCCGGAGGGGTTCGTCGAGTTCGCGGTAGTGCCTGCCGTCGATACGGACCGACCCGCCGGTCGGGATGTCCAGGTCCAGCATCATCCGCATCGTCGTGGACTTGCCGGCCCCGTTCGGCCCCAGAAAGCCCGTCACCACACCGGGCCGCACCCGGAAGGAGAGACGGTCGACCGCCGTCAGGGAACCGAAGCGCTTGGTGAGATCCTCGACCTCGATCATGCCGCTTACGCTAGAGCGGCGAAAAGCCCCCCGCCACCGCTGGCGGGGGGCTTTCCGTGAACGTCTGCTAGCGGGACTGCTGCGCGGGGACGCCGCGGCTGATCGGCTCGTCGTCCGGGGCGCCCGTGGCGGCCACCGCGGCACCCGTCAGCGTGGCCAGCATCTCGCGGACGTTGGTCAGCTGGGCGTTGATCGAGTCGCGGCGGTTGGTGAGCGCCGCCAGCTCGCGCTCCGATTCGCTGCGGATACGGTCCGCCTTGGCGTTGGCGTCGGCCACGATGTCCTCGGCCTGACGCTGCGCGGTCTCCACCGTCTGGCGGGCCCGGCGCTCGGCGTCCGTGCGCAGCTTCTCGGCCTCCAGCCGCAGCTGCTCGGCACGGTGCTCGATCTCGGCGAGCCGCTTCTCGGCCTTCGCCTGACGGGAGGCCAGGTCACGCTCGGACTGCTCGCGGCGCTTGGCGAGGTTCGTCTCGAAATCGGCGGCGGCCTGCGCGGCCTTGGCGCGCGTCTCCTCGAAGAGCGCGTCCGCCTCCTCCCGCTTGGACTGCGCGTCCTTCTGCGCGTCGGTGCGGAGCTGCTGCGCCTCGCCCTTCGCCTTCTCGACGATCCGGACACCCTCGTCCTCGGCCTTGGCCTTGCGGTCCGCCGCGTAGCCCTCGGCGTCGTTGCGCACCTGCTGGGCCGCCGACTCGGCGAGCTCCCGGTGCTGCTCGGCCGCGCGACGGGCCTCCTCACGCAGGTCCTTCGCCTCCTCCTCGGCGAGCCGGAGGATCTTCTCGACGCGTGCGCCGAGACCGGCGTACGACGGCTCGGCGTCGCTGACCTGGGCCTGGGCGTTCTGCGTTTCGAGGTGGAGCTCCTCGATGCGCTTTTCCAGAGAGGTGATGCGTGCCAGAGCACTGTCTCGGTCGGCGACGAGTTTGGTAATGCGGTCGTCCACCTGACCGCGGTCGTAACCACGCCGCACGAGCTCGAAGCCGAAGGGGGAGGATGTGTCGCTCATGGGGTTCCTGTCGAAAGAGACCGGTGAGGTGATAGGGGGAATCCTAGGGGCCGCAGCGGCGTGTCATCGAGCGTATGCCCGTTTGATTGGCAGAATGTCCAGCCTTTTGAGTGGCTAGCCACTGGAAGGCTTGCCACTCGAACGTGTTCCCCCGGCACCGGCACCTGCCCTGACACCGTCCTTGCCCCCACCGCTCGGTGCCTCGAACGACTCCAGCGCCTCCAGGACGTCCTGGACACGTGTGATCTCCGCATTGATGTCCTCGCGCCGGCGGACGAGCACATCGAGTTCGCGACGACCCTCATCGGTCATCCGCTCGGCCTCGCGCTCCGCCTCGCTCTTGATCCGCTCGGCTTCCCGGACCAGCTCGGCCTTCTTCTGCTCGGCCTCCTTGAGCAGCGCCTCGGCCTTCTTGACCGCCGCGATACGGACCTTGCTCGCCTCGGAAGACGCGTCGGACAGCATCTCCTTGGTCTTGGCCTCCGCCTCGGCCCGCTGCTGCTCGGCCGCCTTCACCAGCTTGTCCACGCGCTCGCCGGCCGACCTGACCTGCTCCGCGGTCTCCTTGCGGGCCCGGTCGTGCAGCGCCTCGATCTCGCTCTCGACCCGGCCGCGCAGCTCCTCGGCCCGCTCCCGGATGGCCGTGGCGTCCCGCCGGGCCTCGCCCAGCAGCTCGTCCGCGTCCGTACGGGCCTTCTCCACCAGCGAGTTGCCTTCGATGCGGGACTCGGCGACGATCCGGTCGGCCTCCTTGCGGGCCGCGCCGACCATCGCGTCGGCCTGCTCCTCCGCCTCTGTGGTGGCTCGCAGCGCCTCCTCCTGGGCCTTGCCGATGAGCTGGTCGGCCTGCTCGGCGGCGTCCGCACGGCGCTTGGCCGCGGCCTTCCGCGCCTCGTCCAGCGCCCGCTCCGCCTCCTCGCGCGCCTCCACGACGGTCCGCTCCGCCAGGGCGTCGCTGTCCACGCGGTTCCGCTCGGCCTCGGCCCTGATGCGCTCCGCGGCCTGCTGCGCCGAGCCCACCGTCTCGGCGGCCTCCGCACGGAGGAGCTCCGCCTCGGCCGTGGCCTCCGACAGCCTCCGGTCGGCCTGGTCGACGGCCTCCGCGGTCAGCTGGTCGGCTTCCGCCGCCGCCTCGCTGATCAGGCGGTCCGCCTGCTCCGCCGCGTCCGCGCGCCGCTTGGCCGCGTCCTCGCGGGCCCGGTCCATCATGCGGTCGCCGTCCGCCCGCGCACCCGCGCGCATCCGCTCGGCCTCGGCCTCGGCGTCCACCTTGACCTGCTCGGCCTCGGCCAGCGTCTCGCGGGCCCGGGCCACCAGCTTCTCGGCCTCGGACGAGGCCTCGCCGATGAGGAGGTCGGCCTGGGCTGCCGCCTCGCTGCGGATGCGGTTGGCGTCCTCCCGCGCGTCGGCACGGGTCCGCTCCGCCACCGCGTCGCTCTCCGCGCGGTGGTTCTCCGCCTCGGCCCTGATGCGCTCCGCAGCCTGCTGCGCGGAGCCGATGGTCTCCGCCGCCTCGGCCCGCAGCCGGTCGGCCCGCTCGATCGCGTCGGCGGTCAGCTTCTCGGCCTCGGACGAGGCCTCGCCGATGAGCAGGTCGGCCTGGGCGGCCGCCTCGCTGCGGATGCGGTTGGCGTCCCCCCGCGCGTCGGCACGGGTACGGGAAGCGTCCTGCTCCGCGGACGCCAGTGCGTCCGACGCCTGGGTGCGCAGCCGCTGGGCGTACTCGGACGCGTCCGCGCGCAGCTTCTCCGCCTCGGCCAGCGCCTCCGTGACCGTCCGCTCGGCGAGCGCCTTCGCGGCCTCGGCCTCCTCCTGCGCCTCGCTCCGGACCCGGCCCGCGTCCTGCGAGGCCCGCTCCCGCTCCGCGTGCGCGTCGGCGCGGACCCGGTCCGCCTCCTCCTGCGCCTCGGTCCTCGTGCGGTCCGCCGCGTGCTCGGCGGCACTGCGCAGTCCGGAGATCTCCTCCTCGGCCTGCTCGTGCAGACCCGTCACGGAGTCCCGCACCTGCTGCGCGGTCTGCTCGGCCGCCGACACCAGCTCGGTGGCCCGGCGGTCCGCCTCCTCGACGAGCCGCTGCGCCTCGGACTGCGCGTCCTCGACCCGCTTGCGGGCCGCCGCCAGCAGATCCTCGCTCTGCTCGCGGGCCCGGTCGCGCTCCTGCCCGGCCTCCTCACGGGCGGCGGTCAGCAGTTCCTCGGCCTCCCGGCGGCGCCGGTTGGCCTCCTCCTGCGCGGCGGCCAGCGCCTCGGCGGCCTCCGCGCCCACGCGCTCGGCCGCCGCCGCGGCCTCCGAGCGCAGCCGGTCGGCTGTCTCCTGGGCCTCCGACTTCAGCCGCTCCGCCTCCGCGGCGGCCTCGGCACGCAGTCGCACCGCGACCTGCTCGCCCTCGGCACGCGACTGGGCAGCCTCCGCCGCGGCCTCGATCCGCAGCCGGTCGGCCTCCTCGTCGGCCTGCGCCTGGAGCGTACGGATCCGCTCGGCGGCCTCCGAACGCAGCCGCTCGGTCTCCTCCGCAGCGTCCCGGCGCAGCCGCTCGGCCTCGGTGCGCGCCTCGCGCAGGGCCTCCTCGGCAGCGGTGTTCCGCTGCTCGGCCTCGGTGTGCAGCCGGGTCAGCTCCTCGGCGGCCTCCTCGCGGCGCGCCTCCGCGGCGCGGTCGGCCTCCTCGCGGATGGCGCGGGCCTCGTCCTCGGCCTCGCCGCGGGTGCGCTCCGCCTGCTCCTCGGCCTCGCCCCGCAGCCGCTCCGCCTCGGCGCGGGTGCGCGACAGGGTCTCCTCGGCCTGCTTGCGCAGTGTCGTCGCCCGCTCGATCGCCTCGGTGCGGACCCGCTCGCTCTCGGTGGTGGCGCCCGAGCGGAGTTCGTCGGCGTCGGCCTTCGCCTTCGTCAGCAGTTCCTCGGCGGTCTTCGCCGCCTCCTCGATCTGCTGGACGGCCTCGCGCCGGGCCTCGCCGCGGATCCGCTCGCCCTCGGCGACCGCCTCGGACCGCAGCTGCTCGGCCTCGCCGCGCAGCCGGCGGGCCTCCTCCTGCAGTTCGACGGCCTTGGCGCGGTACTCCTTGGTGTCGTCCTTGGCCTCGCCCTTGAGCTGCTCGGCGGTGTCCGCGGCCTCCTTGCGCAGGCGCTCGGCCTCGGCCTCGGCCTCGCGGCGGATCCGCTCGGCCTCCTCGCTCGCCGCCCTGGTGGTGGCCCGGGCGTCCTCCGACGCCTTCGTCAGCACCTCCTCGGCACTGCGGGCCGCCTTGGCGAGCTGGGCCGCGGAGTCCTCGGCGGCCATCGTGCGGGCCTTCTCCGCGGCCCCGGCGACCAGCTTCTCGGCCTCGGCACGGGCGTCGGCGAGCGACTGCTCGGCCTCCGCCTTGAGGGCCTCGGTCTCCTGTGTGGCCTCGGCGACCAGCCGGGCGATCTCGGCCTTGGCGGTGCGCGTCCGCTGCTCGTTGTCCGACTCGGCACTCGCCAGCCGCTTGGACGCGGCCGACTCCGCCTCGGTGACCAGCTTCTCGGCCTCGGTGCGCGCCTCGCGCAGGGCGGTCTCGGCCTGCGCCATCCGCTGCTCCGCCGCCCGGCTCAGCTCCGCGGCCTGCTTGCGGGCGGCGTCGGACTCGGCGGAGGTGCTGGTGCGGATCTGCTCGGCGTGCGCGGTGGCTTCCTGGGCCTGCGTGGAGGCGGCGTTCAGCAGCCGCTCGGCATCCCTGCGGGCGCGCAGCAGGATGCCCTCGGCCTCGGTGCGGGCGGCCTCCGCCTCGGAGCCCAGTCGCTGCCTGGCCTCCTCGGCCACTCGCTGCGACTCGGCGCGGGCCGCGGCGATCGCCTGGTCGGCCTCCGCGCGGGCCTCCTCCATCAGCCGGCGGGCCTGGGCCTCGGTGCGGGCGCGCAGCTGCTCGGCCCAGGCGACGTTCTCGTTGACGTGTGTCTCGACGGTGGCGCGGCGCTCCGCCAGCTCCTGGTCGAGCTGCTGGCGGCGGGCCACGGCCTCGGCGTGCAGCTCGGCCTGGAGCCGGGCCTGCTGCTCGGCGTGCTCCTGGAGGATCCGCTGGGTCTGGTTGCGGACCTCGCGCAGTTCGCGTTCGGCGTCGCTGCGGATCTGGTCGGCCTGGATCTGTGCGTTGCGCAGCAGCTGCTCGGCCTGGTACCCGACGTTCGCGGCGTCGTAGGCAGGGCGGGTGGCGATGGTGCGGCGCGCCTCATGGAGCTTGGCGCGCAACACCTCGACCTGGTAGCCGAGGTCCTCGGCGTGCTGGACGGCCTTCTCCCGCTCGGTCTTCAGCCGGTCCATCTCGGCCTCGAACCGAGAGAGGTGGTCGTCAGGTTCGTGGCGTTCGTAGCCCCGCACTGCGCGGTCCCATCCGTCCCCTGGTCGCAACTCTCTCCAACGAGTCCGCCCGACTGCGGACGGCCCCCCGGGAAATGGTGTCAGATCGACATCGGGCCGCCCAGGCCCCGACCTGGCCACGGCCCGGAGTTGCCCACTCTACCGGCCGGGGAAAGCGAGGGTCAGTGGTCCGTGGAGGAGGGGTCGGCGGAGGTGACCAGTTCGGTGAGGACGCCGTGGCAGTCCTTGGGGTGCAGGAAGGTGATCCGGGAGCCCATCGAACCGGTCCGCGGCTCCTCGTAGAGCACCCGCACGCCCTTGTCCTCGATGGCCCGGGCGTCGCCGTCGACGTCCGCGGTGCCGAAGGCGATGTGGTGCACGCCCTCGCCGTTCTTGGCCAGCCACTTGGCGACGGTGGAGTCCTCCCGGGTCGGTTCCAGGAGCTGGAGGTACGAGGCGCCGCCGTCGGAGGTCTCGTTGATCTTGAGCATGGCCTCCCGGACCCCCTGCTCCTCGTTGACCTCGGTGTGGAACACCTCGAAGCCGTACGTGGCACGGTAGAACTCGACGGTCTTGTCGAGGTCGAAGCAGGCAATCCCGATGTGGTCGATTCGCGTCAGCATTCCTCCAGTGCAGCGCTCCGGAGGTGGTTACGCAACGTGCGCGCGATCACACCAGCAGGCCGGTGACCCAGGGGCGTACCGCTCAGTACATTGACGATAACCCTCGTTAACTTCTCGCCGGAAAGGGGTCGCACCCCATGACTGGTACCAACGGCACTACCTCCGTGATCGTCGCGGGCGCCCGTACGCCCATGGGACGGCTGCTCGGATCTCTGAAGTCCTTCTCCGGAGCGGAGCTGGGCGGCTTCGCCATCAAGGCCGCGCTGGACCGGGCCGGCATCGGCGGGGACCAGGTGCAGTACGTGATCATGGGGCAGGTGCTCCAGGCCGGGGCGGGACAGATCCCGGCCCGCCAGGCCGCCGTCAAGGCGGGCATCCCCATGAGCGTCCCCGCCCTGACGATCAACAAGGTCTGCCTCTCGGGCCTGGACGCGATCGCGCTCGCCGACCAGCTGATCCGCGCGGGCGAGTTCGACGTGGTCGTCGCCGGCGGCCAGGAGTCGATGACCAACGCCCCGCACCTGCTGCCCAAGTCCCGCGAGGGCTTCAAGTACGGCGCGATCGAGATGCTCGACGCGATGGCGTACGACGGCCTCACCGACTCCTTCGAGGGCATCGCCATGGGCGAGTCCACCGAGAAGCACAACACCCGCCTCGGCATCGCCCGCCCCGAGCAGGACGAGATCGCCGCGCTGTCCCACCAGCGCGCCGCCGCCGCCCAGAAGAACGGCGTGTTCGAGGCGGAGATCACCCCCGTCGAGATCCCGCAGCGCAAGGGCGAGCCGGTCGTCTTCGCCAAGGACGAGGGCATCCGCGCCGAGACCACCGTCGAGTCCCTCGGCAAGCTGCGTCCGGCCTTCGCCAAGGACGGCACGATCACCGCCGGCACCTCCTCGCAGATCTCCGACGGTGCCGCCGCGGTCGTCGTCATGAGCAAGGCCAAGGCGGAGGAGCTCGGCCTGGAGTGGATCGCCGAGATCGGCGCCCACGGCAACGTCGCCGGCCCGGACAACTCCCTCCAGTCGCAGCCGTCCAACGCGATCCTGCACGCGCTGAAGAAGGAGGGCCTGGAGGTCTCCGACCTGGACCTCGTCGAGATCAACGAGGCGTTCGCCGCGGTGTCCGTGCAGTCCATGAAGGACCTGGGCGTGTCCCCTGAAAAGGTGAACGTCAACGGTGGTGCGATCGCCCTCGGCCACCCGATCGGCATGTCCGGCGCCCGCCTCGTGCTGCACCTGGCCCTGGAGCTCAAGCGGCGCGGCGGCGGTGTCGGCGCGGCCGCCCTGTGCGGTGGCGGCGGACAGGGCGACGCCCTGATCGTGCGCGTCCCGGGCAAGTAAGTCTCGTACGTACCGATCGGAACGGAGCAGCGATGGTGGACGTCCCCTCCCTGGTCGAACAGGCTCGGCAGGGCAGGCCGCGGGCCGTGGCCCGGCTGATCTCACTGGTGGAGGGAGCGTCCCCGCAGCTGCGGGAGGTGATGGCGGCGCTGGCGCCGCTGACCGGCGGGGCCTACGTCGTCGGGCTGACCGGCTCGCCCGGCGTCGGCAAGTCCACCTCCACGTCGGCCCTGGTCTCGGCCTACCGGCGGGCCGGGAAGCGGGTCGGGGTGCTCGCGGTCGACCCCTCCTCGCCGTTCTCCGGCGGAGCGCTGCTCGGCGACCGGGTCCGGATGTCGGAGCACGCCTCCGACCCCGGCGTCTACATCCGGTCCATGGCCACCCGCGGTCACCTCGGCGGCCTCGCCTGGGCCGCGCCGCAGGCGATCCGGGTGCTGGACGCGGCGGGCTGCGACGTGATCCTCGTGGAGACCGTCGGCGTCGGTCAGTCCGAGGTGGAGATCGCCTCCCAGGCCGACACCTCCGTCGTGCTGCTCGCCCCGGGCATGGGCGACGGCATCCAGGCCGCGAAGGCGGGGATCCTGGAGATCGGCGACGTGTACGTGGTGAACAAGGCCGACCGGGACGGTGCGGACGCGACCGCGCGCGAGCTGAACCACATGCTGGGCCTGGGCGAGGCCCGCGCGCCGGGCGACTGGCGCCCGCCCATCGTCAAGACGGTCGCCGCCCGCGGCCAGGGCATCGACGAGGTGGTCGAGGCGCTGGAGAAGCACCGCGCCTGGATGGAGGAGCACGGCACGCTCGCCGAGCGCCGCCGGGCCCGTGCGGCCCGCGAGGTCGAGACGATCGCCGTCACGGCCCTGCGGGAGCGCATCGGCGACCTGCACGGCGACAGCCGCCTCGACGCCCTCGCGGAGCGGATCGTCGCGGGCTCCCTCGATCCGTACGCGGCGGCCGACGAACTGGTGAGCAGCCTGACGGCGACGGCCTGACGGCCACCCGCCCCGGCGCCGCGAGGCTGCCGACGGCCCCGTCCGGATCAACAGCGTCCCGATCAACGGGCGTCCCGATCTGGTCCGGGCCGTCGGCATTCGGCCGTATGGAGGGCGTATTCGCCGTGAGCCCGGTGAAGTACGGCCCGTGCATGCGAAGATACCGGCCGCAAACGGTACTCGTGGGCGATCGGGGGCGTCGTACGTGCTGGGACCGCTGCGTGAGCCATCACCGAGGACGATCGGACCGTACGAAGTGCTCGCGCGGCTCGGCTCCGGCGGCATGGGGGAGGTGTACCTCGGCCGCCGCGCCCCCGGGGCGCCGCCTGCCGCGCTGAAGACCGTGCGGCACGACCTGGCCGGTGATCCGGCGTTCCGCGCACGGTTCCGCCGGGAGACCGAGGTCGGCCGGGCCGTCCGCAGTCCGCATCTCGCGGCCCTCCTAGACGCCGACGCGGACGCCGGCACGCCCTGGCTCGCCACCGAGTACGTGCCCGGCCCCGCCCTCTCCTCGGCCGTCCGCCGCTCGGGGCCGTTACCCGAGCCTGCCGTCCGGGCGCTCGGTGCCGGGCTCGCCCGGGCGCTCCAGGCGATCCACGCGGCCGGTGTGGTCCACCGGGACGTCAAGCCCGGCAACGTACTGCTGGCCGCGGAGGGACCGAAACTGATCGACTTCGGTATCGCGCGGGCCGAGGACGCCACGCGACTGACCACCGACGGCCGGATGGTGGGCACCCCGGGGTTCATGTCGCCGGAACACGTGGGCGGCGGTGCAGGCGGCACGGTGGTCCCGGCGTCGGACGTGTTCTGCCTCGGCTCGGTGCTGTGCTTCGCGGCAACCGGCCAGGACCCCTTCGGGGACGGCCCGGTCGCCGCCGTCCTGTACCGCGTGGCCTGTGTCGAGGCCGACCTGGACGCCGTTCCGGAGGGTCTGCGTCCGGTGCTCGCGCAGTGCCTCCGCGCGGACCCGGCTGACCGCCCCGGTCCCGCAGAGCTGGTGGAGCTCCTTGCACCGCCGGCGCTGCGCTGGCCGGACCCCGTGCGGCAGCGGATCGAGGCCTACGAGACCGAGGTCGCCCGGGTGATGGCCCTCCCGCCGTACACCCCCACGCAGGCCGGCCCCGATGTCCACGAACCTCCCACCGAGGACGCCGCCCGGCCCGCCCCCGTGCCCGTAGGCCGCCGCGGACGTGCCGGGGCGGTCTCCCTCGCCGCGGCGGCAGTGGCCGGCGCGCTCGCCGTGACGCTGCTCGTGACGCGCGGTGGGGACGGCGGCACCACGGACGGTTCCGCGGACCGCCCCGCCCGCGTGCTCGGCGGCGTCGACGGGAACGGCGGCCCGGACGGCTCGGGAACGGTCGCCCGCGGACACGACGTCAGACCGGCGGGCTGGAAACCCTGGAAGGCGAGGTTCGCGCAGCCCGCGCTGGGCTGCGCGGCGAGCGACGAGGTCCTGGTCTGCCGGCTCGTCGACGGCAGCTACCAGGCGGTGTCCCCGGCCACCGGCCGCACCCTGTGGAGCGCCGACGCCCGCGAGGGCGTGTCCGAGGCCGGCACACTCGGGGACGGCTGGAACGTCCTGCCGTCCCAGTCCACCCTGCCCGCCGTGTACGGCGACATCGTCGTCGCGGCGTCCGGGGAACGTCTCACCGGGCGCGAGGCCGGCACCGGAAAGGTCCTCTGGGAAACCCGCTCGGGCGCGCCGCTCGACGTGGACAGCCGGCCCCTGGTCCTGGACGGCCTGGTCTTCGCCACGGACGGGGAGCCGATGGAAGCCCAGCAGCTCGTCGCCCGTGATCTGCGCACTGGCGCGGAGAAGTGGCGCAGGCCGCTGGCGCCGGGCGGTCTCCCGCGCGCCCTGGTGCGGAACTTCTGGCCGGTGGCCGCGGCGAAGGGCACGGTCTACGCCCTCGGCAGCGACGGCCTCACGGCGTTCGCCACCGCCACAGGTGAGCGGCGGGGACAGGTCACCGGGAAGGCCAGGGACTGCGGCTGGGCCATGGTGAGCGGACCGGACGGGTGGTGCGTGGCCCTCACCACGGCGGCGCCCGGCGACGGCTCCACGGACATGGTCACCGTCCTGCACCGGCTGCAGGCCGGGGCACTCACGGAGCGGGGCACATTCCGGCTCGGCCCGGAGTTGGCGGCGAACGCCGAGGTCGCCGCGATCGACGACCGGGTGATCGTGCTGCACCGGCTGCGGACCGGGCCCGAGGTCGTGGTCGTGAGCCGCGCCGACGGCATGGTGCTCGGGCGCTATCCGGACCGCACCACCGCCGGCGGCGGGCAGCGCTTCACCGTCTCCGACCCGCTCGTCTCCGACGGCCGACTGGTCTGGGCCGACAGCTCCGCGCTCCACACCGTCCCGTTGAGCAGGGACGGCCGGCCCGGCGCACTCCGCACGACACCCCTGACCGGCGCGCCGGGCCCGCGTGTCCCGGAGGAGTACGACCGGGCGAACGGCTTCCGGTACGCCAAGGAGCTGCGCGCTCCGGTCGTGCTGCCGCTCGGCGGTGTGGTGCACATCGTGTACGACGAGGGCACGGCGCTGTCCGTGCCGATGCCCGGCTGACGGGGCCGCCCGGTGATCCAGCCCCTTCCCGCCGGACGCCCCGCGCGGTACGCGGGACCGTACCGACTGCTCGGACTGCTCGGTTCCGGTGGCATGGGGGAGGTGTACCTCGCCCGTCCGGCGGACTCCGTGGGGACCGGTCCGGCCCGCCTTGTCGCGGTGAAGACCGTACGTGCCGACCTGGACCTCGACGAGGGGTTCCGGGCGAGGTTCCGGCGGGAGATCGCGGCCGCGCGGGCCGTGCGCAGCCCGCACACGGCCGTGCTCCTCGACGGGGACGCGTCCGGCCCGCTGCCCTGGCTCGCCACCGAGTACATCGCCGGTCCCTCGCTCGGCGAGGCCGTGGCCCGTACCGGTCCGCTGCCGGTGCCCGCCGTACGGGCGCTCGGCGCCGCCCTGGCGCGGGGACTGGCCGCGATGCACACCGCGCGGGTGCTGCACCGCGACCTCAAGCCCGGCAATGTGCTGCTCGCCCCGCTCGGCCCGAAGATCATCGACTTCGGGATCGCCCGGCTCAGTGATGCGACGTCCCTCACCGAGAGCGGGGTCGTCGTGGGGACGCCGGGCTTCATGTCGCCCGAGCACCTCTCCGGCTCGCGGTCGCTGGTGCCGGCCTCGGACGTGTTCTGCCTGGGTGCGGTGCTGTGCTTCGCGGCGACCGGGCGCGGCCCCTTCGACGATCCCGAACTGGCGGCCACGGTCTACCGGATCAGCCGCGGCGAGGCCGAACTGGACGCCGTACCGGACCTGTTGCGGGGGATCGTGGCGGAGTGCCTGCGGCTGCGGCCCGCCGGGCGTCCCACGCCGGACGAACTCGCGGACCGGCTGGAACCGGGCGGTCCGCCGGAGGTGTTCCCCTGGCCGCCGCGGGTGCCCGCGCTGTTCGAGGAGCACGCGTCGGCGGCGCGTGCCTGCGCGGAACGGGCGGACGGGGCCGGCCGCGTGGACGTTCCGCTGCCCGTGCCGCCTCCCGGTCCCGGTGGTGGCTCCGGGGGCCGCGGCCCGTCCGGGTCCGTGGACCGGGCGGCCGCGCCCCCGCTCACCCGGACGCTCGCGCTGTTCCGCCGTGCGCAGGCGCCGGCCGGCGGGCCGGCGGACGGCGCGGTGCCGCGCCGGGGACGGACCTGGCCGGCCGTGACGGCGGTGGTGCTTGCCGTGCTGGGGGCCGTCCTGGTGCCGCGCCTGCTCGGCGACGGACCCCTGGACCCGCCCGGTCTCGACGGTGCCCGGCCGGCCGCCTCCTCCACGTCGTCACCGTCTCCGGAGGCACCGCCTGTCGTTCCGGGCGCGGATCCGGGCGGCAGCGGCGACTTCGGCCGGCGGGGGGCCGACCAGACGGCCCGTCCGGCCGGCTGGCAGCCGTGGCGGACGGCGGTCCGCGGGTCACGGGGGGACTGCTCGCTGGCCCGGGGCACGCTGGTCTGCGCCCGGGCGGGCGGCGGCGCCACGGCCCTCGACGCGGCGACCGGCCGTCGGCTCTGGGACCTTCCTCCGGGCGCGGCGGCCGACGCGCGGACGGTCGCCGGGCCGCCCGCCCTGGTGGACGGCGTCGCCTATGTCACGGGCCCGGCCGGGATCACCGGGGTGGGAATCGCCGACGGCCGGGAGGTCTGGCGCCGCGCCGCCCCGCCGGGGCAGTCCGCGGTCGCCGCCCGGGCCGACGGCGGGGTGCTCTACTTCGTCCTGGAGCCGCGGTCGGGCGGCGGAGGCCGGCTCGTCGCGCAGCGGCTGGACGGCGACCGTGCCGAACTGTGGAACGTCCCGGTCGCGGAGTCCGGGGCCGACGCCGTGCTCCTGGTGGCCGAGGGCCGGCTGGTGGTGGTGGGCCGCGCGATCGAGGTCCGGGACGCCCGGACGGGCGAGCGAAGCTCGGCGACGGCGCCGGGCGAGGTCGAGTGCGGACTGCCGGTGCTCCGCGGGGCGTCCCTGGTCTGCGTGCGGAGGGCGGCGGGGACCGGGATCACCGTGGTGGACGTCCGCGACCCGCGGCTGCGCCGCACCCTCGCCGAGGGCATCGAGGTCAGGCACCGTCCGGCGGTCACCGAGGACGGCACCGTACTGCTGCCCGCTGCGCACCGGCTGTACCGGTACAGCCTCCGGGAGGCGCGGCACGTGTGGGACGACGCCGGCGTCCTCTACGGCGGGGGAACGCCGTACCTCGCGGGGGACCGGGTGATCGTCTCCCGCGACCGCGACCTCGGCTCGTACCCCCTGCGCACGGCGACGGGGATGACCGCGGAGGACAAGTCGTACGAGGGCTGGCCGGCGTCCGCCGCGCCGGGCGGGCCCGCCCTCCTCGCCGTCGGGGACGTCGTCTATCTCGGCTTCCCCGACGGCACGGTGATGTCCGGCTACGCGCCCTGACGCGGCCTCAGACCTTGCCGCGCCGGCCGCGCAGCCTGTCCGCGACGGGAGCGAGGGACTCGTGCAGGTCGGCCAGCGCGTCGTGGGTGAGCAGGTCGATGAAATGCCTGCGTACGGACTCGACGTGGTGCGGTGCGACCTTGCGCATGGTCTCGTCACCCGTCTCGGTGAGGACCGCGTACAGCCCTCGCCGGTCGGACTCGCAGTTCTCCCTGCGGACCAGGCCGGCGTTCTCCATCCGGGTGATCTGGTGCGACAGCCGGCTCTTGGACTGGAGCGTGGCGGAGGCGAGGTCGCTCATCCGCATCCGCTGCCCGTCCGACTCCGAGAGGTTGACCAGGATCTCGTAGTCGTTGTTGGTCAGTCCGAACGGCTGCAGGTCCTTCTCCAGCTGGTGCCACAGCAGCTTGCTGGCGTCCAGCCAGGTGCGCCAGGCGCACTGCTCGTCATCGTTCAGCCAATGGGGGGTGGCCGTCTCGGTCTCCATATATGGATTCTACCTAAGGAAGTTGAAGACTTAACAAAATCTGCGGCATGACGCACGGCACGCCCGGCGCGGTGTGGCCGGTCATACCGGACACACCGCACCCTATTCGCCCTGTGCAGGCGTTCGACGTCACACTCCGCAGACTACCGCTCACAGCCCGAAGCGACGCTGGAGGTCCCCCAGCTGGCCGGGAAGACGCGGCACCCCCGACGGCGAACCGGACATGTGCCCTGATGAGGCGCCTCCACCCGGAATTCCGGGCTCGTGCGGAAGCGTGCCGGTGGCCAAATCCGGCATCAGCACCTCGGTGGACTGGAGCAGCACCGTGCCCGCGCCGACGAACTCGAACTGGTGCTCCTCGCCGGAGGCGCCGCCGACCCCGGTGAGCGCCCGCAGGCCGCCCATCACCCCGCTCATATAGCCGTGGTCGTAGTGGTGACAGGGCGACGGGCAGTCCGCCCAGCCGACCAGCGCCTGCGGATCCACCCGGATCGGCGGCTCCATGAAGACCACGGGCCCGTTCGAGGCGGCCACGAACTTCCCGGTCCCGATGAGTGTCAGGAACCCGGGCACGATCGACTGCTTCAGCGCCAGCGACGGCTGGTAGGCGAGGAGGTTGCCCGCCCGGATCGTCAGATTGCCTTCGTCGAGGTCGTAGGAGTTCACGTCGAACGCCCGGTCCGCCAGCAGCATCTTGCCCGAGCCCTCGGCGACCACCCAGTCGCCGGCGTGCAGCGGCGAGTGGAAGCTCGTCCGCACCAGCCGGTCGAGCCGGCCGTGACCGATCCCGTTGAACTCGATCTGCCCGTAGTAGGCGATCATCTTTCCCTTCTGCAGGAACCACTGGCTGCCCTTGAGTTCCACGCAGAAGGTGTAGGCGTTGACGTTGTCGTCGGACGGCAGGGAGTACGGATCGAAGATCACAGGGCTGGTCACAGCTTCTCCTCCGAGGCCTGTACGTACACCGCGCCGTTCCCGGACAGCTCCAGCTGGAAGGCCTCGCCCGAGCCGCGGCCCACCATGTCGCGCCAGCCGAGCGCCGCCGACAGCTTGTTGCGCACGTCGCCGTGGTGCGCGACGTAGGCCTGCGGGTCGACGTGCACCGGGCTCTGCGGAGTGATGGGCAGTTCGATGACACCGCCGTGGGCCATCACCGCGACGGCCCCGTGCCCCTGGAGGGTGGTGGTGAACAGGCCCTGGCCGGTCACCTGGCCGCGCACCATGCCCATGACCCCGCCCTGTGAGCCCATGAACATCGTGCCCTGCTGGAGCGTGCCGTCGAAGGCGAGCAGCCGGTCGGCCTCGACGTAGAGGGTGTCACCGGTCAGGTTGATCACCTGGATGTGGTGGCCGCCGTGGCCGAACATCACCGTGCCGCTGCCCTCGACCGTCATCAGCGGGGTCGCCTCGTTGGCGATCCGGCGGCCGATCATGGACGCGATGCCGCCCTGGCCGCCCTGGATGTTCGGGGTGAACGAGACGTCGCCCTGGTAGGCGAGCATCGCGCCCCGCTGACTGTACAGCCGCTGGCCGGGCACGACCGTGGCCTCGATCATCTTGGAGTTGACCTCGCGGAACGGCATCAGACCTCACCGCCCACGGTGTTCCGCTCGCTCGGCTGCACGTAGACCAGACCGTCGCCCTCGAAGCGGATCTGGAACGCCTCGCCGGAGCCCTCGCCGATGAGCGTCCGGAACGTCACCCCGGACTGGAAGTGCTGCTGGAGATTGCCCTGGTGCGCGATGTACGCCCCCGGGTCCACGGACAGCGGGTACTGCGGGGTGACACGCAGGACCACCGCGGGCCCGTCGGAGATGATCGCGGCCTGGCCGGTCCCCTCGACGGTCGTGGTGAACAGCCCGTTGCCCTGCGACGCGCCGCGCAGTCCGGTGAAAGTGGTGCCGGTGCGCAGGCCGCCGTCGGTGCAGAGCAGGTTGCTGGCCTCGACGAACAGCTTGTCGCCGTTCAGCGAGACGAGATTGATCTCACTCGCGCGGTCGGCGAAGTAGCAGGTGCCGTGTCCCTTCACCTCCATCACGGTCATCTGCTCGCCGGTGAGGCGACGGGTCACCATGCCGCGCAGACCCTCACCGCCCCCGGTCATCTTCTTGAACGCCATCTGGCCGTCATAGGCGACCATCGAGCCGTTCTTCGCTTTGACGGCATCGCCCGTCATGGAGACGGCGAGCACCTTGCTGCCTTGAAGTCGGAACTGAGCCACGGGCGAGACGGTATCCGGCCCGGCCGCATACCGACAGCACCCATGGAACGATGCCGACCCCGAGCCGTCCCGGAGTCGGACCCGAGCCGACCCCGAGGCGAACCCGACGCGGTCGCGGCACCCCCGGAAACCGTGCGCTGCGGGAGGGTGCCACAATGGGGCCGCTTGTGCATCCGTTCACAAAGGCGGCTCGCAAGTACGGCCCAACGCCCCCTCCCGACCGAAGGTGTCCCCGTGGACGTCAAGACCGCTTCCGCCCTGCACCGACTGCGCCTCGTGTCCGTTCCCGAGGCCCTGTCCTTCCCGGCCCTGCTGATCTTCGGCTCCCTGCTGAGCCGGATCTCGGACATCGACTACCTGATGATGCCGCTCGGCATGATCCATGGTGTGCTGTTCGTGGGCTACGCACTGTTCCTGCTCGACGTGTGGAACAAGGCGAAGTGGCCGCTGAAGCGGGTGGCGTTCTTCTTCCTCCTGGCCCTGCTGCCGTTCGGCGGCCTCTACGGCGACAAGCTCCTCAAGCGCTACGAGCGCGACGGCGTGGTCGCCTCCCGCGCCCGCAAGGAAGGCGTCGTCAACGCATGATCGTTGCCTTCTCGGTCACCCCGCTGGGTGTCGGCGAGGATGTGGGGGAGTACGTCGCCGACGCGGTCCGGGTGGTGCGCGAGTCCGGCCTGCCGAACCGCACCGACGCCATGTTCACCTCGGTCGAGGGGGAGTGGGACGAGGTGATGGACGTCGTGAAGCGCGCCGTCGCCGCCGTCGAGGCCCGCGCGCCGCGCGTGTCCCTGGTGCTCAAGGCCGACATCCGTCCGGGCGTCACGGACGGCCTCACCTCCAAGGTGGAGACGGTCGAGCGTCACCTCGCCGGCTAGGACGTGATGTAGGTCGCGCCGGCCCTGCAACGACCTCATGAACCGAAGCTGCCTGGCCGGGGGCCTCGTCGTGCCCCGGTCCCCCTCGCGCCGTGCGCACATGCACCCGGGCCGGACCGCGCGGCCGGCGGCCGAGACCACCGGGCTCAGGCCCCCGGCGGTCCGCCGCTCAGGAGGGCGAGGCCCAACGGGGTCCGTTCGTACAGCACTTGGTGACCATAGCGGCGTGAGGTCAGCAGCCCCGCGTCGCGCAGGGCCGACAGGTGCGCCGATACGGACGAGGGCGCGAGGCCCAGGCGGTGGGCCAGGCCCGTCGTCGTGCCCGGATCGTCGAGGGCGCACAGGACGTCGGCCCGAGCCCGGCCCATCAGGCGCGCCAGGACCTCCGGGGTGCGGTCCGGGCTCTCCGTCCACAGGCCGCCGATGCCCCGTGCCGGGTACACCACCGTGGGCTGCCAGGGCGGCTCGAACCCGCTCACCAGGTCCGGCCAGGAGAAGGCGCTCGGCATCAGCACCACCCCGCGGCCGTCGAGCTCCCGGCAGTGGTCGTGGTCCTTCGCGATGGTGAGCGTCGGACCGTCGAACCTCAGGCTCGGATGGAGCTCCCCCACCAGCCGTTCCAGGCCCACCTCCGCCAGCCGCCGGGAGTGGTACGCGACGTCGGCCTCCAGCAGGGCCCGCAGCCGCGGCCAGTCGGGCTCGACGAGGGTGTGCCAGGCCAGTTCCATCAGATCCGCGAGCTCCCGCACCGCGCGCGCCGGGTCCTCCAGCAGCCGTCGGGCGACCGGGGTCTCCGCGGAACCCGGGCTGCACGCCAGCGACTTGGCCATGTCCTCGCGGGCCGCCGCGGGGTCGGCGGCCCGCACCGCGGCGATCTCCTCGGCGAACGACGCGGCCGGCCCGATCGGGGGCGGCCCCAGGAAGTCCGGGTTGTGTCCCCGCGGGGGCATCAGCAGCCACACCGGGGCCAGGTCGAGTCCGGCGGCCGCCTCCCTGATCCGGCGCAGATAGGGCAGGTGGTAGTTCTGCCGGTCCGGCCGCTTCAGCATCCGCACGGCTTCCTGCGTCTCCCACAGCGGCGAGATCGCGAAGCGGCAGCGCAGCGGATCGGATTCGCCGAAGTGCAGGTGGAACGGCACAGGAGCCTCCGGGATTCGTCCTGAACCGAAAGTCTAGGGTCCCGGTCCGGGGTCCGGGCACGCTCCCTGCCATGCCTACGGATCATTCCCAGCCCGCTCACGCACCAGCGGGCACCGAACGGAACGCCCCAGCCCCACCGCCCATGGGAGGAACCGCCCCATGGGTCGCCGGTGAGACCGCCCCGCGGACCAGGGATGAAGCTGTCCGGCCGACCGCGGGAGAGGCCGGTCCGCGGATCGCGGATGATGCTGTCCGGTCGGCCGCCGGTGAGGCCGGTCCGCGCACCACCGGAGAGACCGGCCAGAGGATTGCCGGAGAGTGCGTCCCGCCGGCCACCGGACAGCCCGCCCCGCCGCCCCCTGCAGAAACCGGCGGCGGATACCGGCGGGTGTTCGCCGTCCGCGAGTTCCGTGCCGTGTTCGCCGCACACCTCATGTCCCTGCTCGGTGTCGTCGTCAGCGAGATCGCCCTCACCGTGCTCGTCTACGACCTGACCGGCTCACCCCTGCTCAGCGCCCTCACCTTCGCCCTCGGCTTCCTGCCCTACCTGGCCGGCGGCACCCTGCTCGCCTCCGTCGCCGACCGGTATCCGCCGCGCCGGGTGCTGGTCGTCTGCGACCTCGTGTGTGCCGCGTGCGCCGCCCTGATGGTGCTGCCCGCCACCCCTGTCGCGGTGCTGCTCGTGCTGCGCTGCGCCGTCGCCGCGGTGTCGCCGGTGTTCCAGGGGACGCGGACGGCGACCCTGACCGACATCCTCGGCGAGGGCGACCTGTACGTCCTCGGGCGGTCGCTGCTGCGGATCGTGTCGCAGAGCGCCCTGCTGGCCGGGTTCGGCGTGGGCGGACTACTGCTCACCGTCGTCCCGCCCCGCGGCGCCCTCGGCGTCACCGCCGTCACCTTCCTCGGCTCCGCCGTGCTGCTCCGCTTCGGCACCCGGCGCAGGCCCGCGAGGGCGGGGGAGGGCGGGGCGCTGCTCCGGGACTCGCTGGCCGGCGCGCGGCTGGTCCTCGGCGACCGCCGGATCCGCGCGCTCACCCTGATGTTCTGGGTGCCGCCCATGTTCGTGGTGGCGCCCGAGGCGCTGGCCGCCCCCTACGCCGATGCGATCGGCGCGTCCCCGGCCCTGCTGGGGCTGATGATGTGCGCGATGCCCGTCGGGGCCATCGTGGGCGAACTGTTCGCCGGCTCCCGCCTCGCCCCGGCGACCCGGGAGCGGATCGTCGTACCGCTCGCCGCCGTGGTCCTGCTGCCGCTGGCGCTGTACGCACTGCGGCCGGGCGTGCCGACGGCCATGGCCGCGCTGGTGCTGTCCGGGCTCGCCGAGGCCTACACCCTGGGCCTCGACCGGTGGTACGTCGACGCCGTGCCGGAGGACCTGCGGGGCAGGGCGATGACGCTGATGACGGCGGGGATGATGACCGTGCAGGGCGTCGGGATGGTGCTCGCAGGGGCCCTGGCCGAGACGATGCCGGTGCACCGGGCGGTGGCGGTGTTCGGTGTCGTGGGCACGCTGTGCATGCTCGCGCTCCTTCTCGAGGTGCGCAGAACGGAAGGCATCCGACCGAGGAACGAGACGGAGCTGACCACCATATGACCAATGGGTAAGGTCGGGAGCGTGCCGAAGCCGCTCAGCCTCCCCTTCGACCCCATCGCCCGAGCCGACGAACTCTGGCGGAAGCGCTGGGGCCCCGCGCCGTCGATGGCCGCGATCACCTCGATCATGCGTGCGCACCAGATCCTGCTCGCCGAGGTCGACGCGGTGGTCAAGCCGTACGGGCTGACGTTCGCGCGCTACGAGGCACTCGTGCTGCTCACCTTCTCCAAGGCGGGCGAGCTGCCGATGTCCAAGATCGGCGAGCGTCTGATGGTGCACCCCACTTCCGTGACCAACACCGTCGACCGCCTGGTCAAGTCGGGTCTCGTCGCCAAGCGTCCCAACCCCAACGACGGCCGTGGCACCCTCGCCTCCATCACCGGGAAGGGCCGTGAGGTCGTCGAGGCGGCCACCCGGGACCTCATGGCCATGGACTTCGGCCTCGGGGTCTACGACGCGGAGGAGTGCGCGGAGCTCTTCGCGATGCTCCGGCCGCTGCGGGTCGCGGCCCACGACTTCGACGAGGGCTAGGGGTGTCCGGGCCGGACACCCCGGCCCGCGCGAAGATCGCCCAAACCGGGCGGTTACGCTCGTCCGCATGAAACGCAGCGTGCTGACCCGCTACCGGGTGATGGCCTACGTCACCGCCGTGATGCTGCTCGTGCTCTGCACGAGCATGGTTTTCAAGTACGGCTTCGACACCGGCGAGGACGTCACGTTCGTGATCTCGCAGATCCACGGCGTGCTCTTCATGATCTACCTGGTGTTCGCCTTCGACCTGGGGTCCAAGGCGAAGTGGAAGTTCGGCAGGCTCCTGTGGGTGCTGGTCTCCGGCACCATCCCGCTGGCGGCCTTCTTCGTCGAGCGCCAGGTCGCCGCGGAGGTCGAGCCGCTGATCGCGGACGCCGCCGCGGAACCCGCCAAGGCCTGACGCGCAGCCCGTCCCGACCGCCGCGAACACGTTCGTGGCGGTCTGCCATCGACATTTACTTGGACGTCCTAGTAAATTCGAAGCATGGACGCTGACGCCATCGAAGAGGGACGCCGCCGCTGGCAGGCGCGATACGACGCCGCACGCAAGCGGGACGCCGACTTCACCACGCTGTCCGGGGACCCGGTCGAGCCGGCCTACGGGCCGCGTCCCGGCGACAGGTACGAGGGTTTCGAGCGGATCGGCTGGCCCGGGGAGTTCCCGTACACCCGCGGTCTGTACCCGACCGGCTACCGGGGCCGCACCTGGACCATCCGCCAGTTCGCCGGGTTCGGCAACGCGGAGCAGACCAACGAGCGCTACAAGATGATCCTCGCCGCGGGCGGCGGCGGTCTCTCGGTGGCCTTCGACATGCCCACCCTGATGGGGCGCGACTCCGACGACGACCGCTCGCTCGGCGAGGTCGGCCACTGCGGCGTCGCCATCGACTCGGCCGCCGACATGGAGGTCCTGTTCAAGGACATCCCGCTCGGCGACGTGACCACCTCCATGACCATCAGCGGCCCGGCCGTCCCGGCCTTCTGCATGTACCTGGTGGCCGCCGAGCGCCAGGGCGTCGACCCGTCCGTCCTCAACGGCACCCTCCAGACGGACATCTTCAAGGAGTACATCGCCCAGAAGGAGTGGCTCTTCGAGCCCGAGCCCCATCTGCGGCTGATCGGCGACCTGATGGAGCACTGCGCCCGGAACATCCCGGCGTACAAACCCCTGTCGGTCTCCGGCTACCACATCCGCGAGGCCGGCGCGACGGCCGCGCAGGAGCTCGCCTACACCCTCGCCGACGGGTTCGGCTACGTCGAGCTGGGTCTCTCCCGCGGCCTGGACGTCGACGTCTTCGCCCCCGGTCTCTCCTTCTTCTTCGACGCGCACGTCGACTTCTTCGAGGAGATCGCCAAGTTCCGCGCCGCACGCCGGATCTGGGCCCGCTGGATGCGCGACGTGTACAGCGCCAGGACGGACAAGGCGCAGTGGCTGCGCTTCCACACCCAGACCGCGGGCGTCTCCCTGACGGCGCAGCAGCCCTACAACAACGTGGTCCGTACCGCGGTGGAGGCACTGGCGGCCGTGCTCGGCGGCACCAACTCGCTGCACACCAACGCCCTCGACGAGACCCTCGCCCTGCCGTCCGAGCAGGCCGCCGAGATCGCGCTGCGCACCCAGCAGGTGCTGATGGAGGAGACCGGCGTCGCCAACGTGGCCGACCCGCTGGGCGGTTCCTGGTACGTCGAGCAGCTCACCGACCGCATCGAGGCCGACGCCGAGAAGATCTTCGACCAGATCAAGGAACGCGGACTACGCGCCCACCCGGACGGGCAGCACCCCATCGGTCCGATCACCTCGGGCATCCTGCGGGGTATCGAGGACGGATGGTTCACCGGCGAGATCGCCGAGTCGGCCTTCCGTTACCAGCAGGCTCTGGAGAAGGGCGACAAGCGGGTCGTCGGGGTGAACGTCCACCACGGCTCGGTCACCGGCGACCTGGAGATCCTGCGCGTCAGCCACGAGGTCGAGTGGGAGCAGGTGCGGGTCCTCGGCGAGCGCAAGGAGCGCCGGGACGACGCGGCCGTCCGCACCGCGCTGGACGCCATGCTCGCCGCCGCGCGGGACGGCTCCAACATGATCGGGCCGATGCTGGACGCGGTGCGCGCCGAAGCGACGCTGGGAGAGATCTGCAACGCGCTCCGCGACGAGTGGGGCACGTACACGGAGCCCGCGGGCTTCTGACGGTCCGGGCGCGGCGGCCCCTCAGGGCGCAGCGGCTGCCGCACCGAGGCCGGCGAGCAGCAGCAGGGTGAAGCGGCGGGCCCAGTCGGCGTCGATGGGCTCGGCGCTCACCAGTGCGCGGTGCACCACCGCGCCGGCGATCACGTCGAAGATCAGGTCGGCGGTCCGGGCGGCCCCCGCCTCGTCCGCCTCCTCGGGCAGCTCGCCGCGCTCCTGCGCCCGGGCCCGGCCCTCGAGCACGAGCCGCTTCTGGCGTTCCACGATCGAGGTGCGGATGCGTTCGCGCAGTGCCTCGTCACGGGTGGACTCCGCCACCACCGCCATCAGGGCGGTCTTCGCCTCGGGGCGTTCCAGCAGCGCCGCGAACTCCAGCACCACGCCCTCGACATCGGCCGCCAGACTGCCCCGGTCGGGCAGCTCTATCTCGTCGAAGAGGACCGACACGGCGTCCACGACGAGATCGTTCTTGTTGGCCCAGCGCCGGTAGAGCGTCGTCTTGGCGACTCCCGCCCGGGTGGCCACGTCCCCCATCGTCAGCTTCGACCAGCCCAGTTCGACCAGCGCCGCCCTGGTGGCGTCCAGGATCGCGGCGTCGGCGGTGGCGCTGCGCGGCCTTCCGGTGCGCGCGGCCGTGGCGGGGTGCGGGCTGTCGTGACGGGACATGGCGGTGACCATACCGGCCGGTAGGAGAACAGCCCGTGAGGCAGATCACCGGAAAACCCTGTTCTGCGGGGCGCCCTTGCAGTTACGCTACGACTCGTAGCGAAAGCTTGGAACGTACGAGCTCCTACGAGTGACAACCACCGGCGCCCGGGTGGGGACCAGGGCGCGACATACACCGGAATTCCGTACCACGTCCATCTGTGCGCCTCCTTGTGTCGACAGGGTGCGCATAAGCGTGGTTCGCGCAGGGCAGAGACGTCACGGCAGCACCGCGGAGGGGGGAGGATGGACCCATGCAGCCTAGGAACATGTCCATGAGCGGCGTCGTCGACCTCGCAGCGGTGAAGGCGGCCGGTGAGGCCAAGGCCAAGGCCGAGCAGGCGCGCGCCGAAGCCGCCAGGCAGGGCGGTGGCGGGGCCGTCTCCCCCGCGAGTCTGGTGATCGAAGTCAATGAGGCGGACTTCGAGCGCGAGATCCTGATGCGCTCCAACGAGGTCCCGGTCGTCATCGACTTCTGGGCCGAGTGGTGCGAGCCGTGCAAGCAGCTGGGCCCGCTGCTGGAGCGCCTGGCCCACGACTACAGCGGCCGGTTCGTGCTGGCGAAGATCGACGTCGACGCCAACCAGATGCTGATGCAGCAGTTCGGGATCCAGGGGATCCCGGCCGTCTTCGCGGTGGTGGCCGGTCAGGCCCTGCCGCTCTTCCAGGGCGCCGCGCCCGAGGCGCAGATCCGCGCCACCCTGGACCAGCTCATCCAGGTCGCCGAGCAGCGCTTCGGCCTCACCGGACTGACCGTCGACGCCGACGCCGATGGCGCGGCGGACGGCGGCGAGCAGGCCGCCGTGCCGGCCGGGCCCCACGACGCACTGCTGGAAGCGGCCGTGCGCGCACTGGACGCCGGTGACCTCCCCGGCGCCGTCCAGGCCTACAAGAACGTGCTGGCCGACGACCCGGGCAACACCGAGGCGTCGTTGGGCCTGGCGCAGGCCGAGCTGCTGTCACGGGTGCAGCACATGGACGCCCAGGAAGTCCGGCGGAACGCCGCGGGCAACCCCACCGATGTGCAGGCCCAGATCGCCGCGGCGGACCTCGATCTCGTCGGGGGACACGTCCAGGACGCGTTCGGCCGGCTCGTCGAGACCGTGCGCCGTACGGCGGGGGAGGACCGGGACGCCGCACGGCTGCGGCTGCTGGAGCTCTTCGAGGTCGTCGGCACCGAGGATCCGCGCGTTTCGGCCGCCCGTACGGCGTTGGCGAGGGTGCTCTTCTGAGCCCCGGGTGCCGCTGAGGCACCCTGTGGCGATTTGACGACACGGCGACGCACGCGGCCGCGCTTTACCAAAACTTGGTAAACGCGGCCGCTGTTACTGGCAGTAAAGAATCTTGGGTTTTCTGTCCCTCTTTGGGATTCCATTTCAGGTTATGCCGGGCGCCGTCGCGGAACCGTGAGTGCCCGCCCGAGACCCTCCGGGCGCGCGCCGGTTATCCGTCCGTTACTAGCGAGTAACGAACCCCCTTGTGCCCGCGCCGTGAATGGACCACGATCGGCCACGCTCGGTCCGTTACCGCACCAGTCCCGGGAGCCATCCGGAGCAGGGCGACATGGGTCCCCACCGAGTGGGTCGGCGGCACTGACGCCGGCCGAGGACAGGGGGGTTCCTGCCCCCGCGGGCAGGGCCTGTCCAATGCAGGTTGCGCGAAGGCGTGGCCAGTGGTTGTCGCTCGGGGGTGATCGCCGGTGTTTCGGACGCGGTACGCGCCTGAAGACAGGGCGCTCTCCTTCCCGAGGACGTAGCACTTCTCCCATCCCAGGGCGGGCCCACAGCCCCTCCGGAGATGTACGTCCGAGAAGGAGGAACTTATGCAGTCCCAAGTTCGTGGCGGGACCAGATGGAAGCGGTTCGCCGTCGTCATGGTCCCGAGCATCGCGGCGACTGCCGCGATCGGCGTCGGTCTGGCGCAGGGCGCACTCGCCGCCTCGTTCAGCGTGTCGGGCCAGAGCTTCAAGGTGAAGGCCGAGAGCCTCACGGGTTACGACTTCATCCAGTACGGCAGCCTTGCCGAGGGTCATGACCTCAAGGGTGGCAAGACGCTGCACCCGGTGGCGGTCTCCGGCTTCGGCCGGGCGACCATCTCCAACATGTGCCAGTCCGTCGTCACGCCCGACGTGCCGGTCTTCGGCGCGGTCAGCCTGGAGCTGCGCGCGGGCACCGGCAAGGACAAGATCGAGGCGACGAACATCTACCTCGATGTCGCCCAGCTCGAGGCGGACGCCGAGTTCGAGAACATCGACATCGGTGTCGCGGCCGGCGACAAGAGCAACAAGACCGGCATCCAGCCGGGCACCAAGGCCAACCCGTTCGGATTCGCGCAGCGCGCCGATGTGGCGAAGCTGACGAACGTCGAGCAGACGGCCTGGGCCACGACCGCGGGCACCTTCAAGCTCCCCGACCTGAGCCTGAAGCTGCACAAGGGCGTCAAGGAGTGCTTCTAAGCACTCCCCAGGGCGGGCGGGGAAGCCTGGCGCGGACCTGCCCGCCCGATTCTTTTCCTTCTTTCCCCTCACAGCACCACCGGTTCCAGGGAGCACTATCCATGAGCGCCGAGACACAGGGACACAACGAGCACTATCTCCGCGTCCTCAAGCAGCGCTTCCGGGCCTGGCGAGGCAACCGCCCCTTCTGGGCAGGCCTGTTCACCATGCTCGGCGGTGTGCCGATTGCCTACTTCCCTTACGCCAGTCTCAAGCTCGGCCACATGACGCTCGCCATGGCCACCACGGCCGGTGCGGGGTCGCTGATCATCGGCGTACTGCTGGTGACGCTCGGTCTCACCATGTGGTTCCACAGTGTGGTCCGGGTCTTCGCGGGTGTCGCGGCGATCCTGCTGGCACTGGTGTCCCTCCCGGTGTCCAACATCGGCGGCTTCTTGATCGGCTTCCTCTTCGCCCTCGTCGGCGGTGCGCTCTCCCTTTCGTGGGCGCCGGGCGAGGCGCCGAAGGATGCGCCGGCGGAGCCGGCTGCGGGGAGCGAGGCAGTACCCGCTCAGTGGAGCGGTGAGAGCACGGACACGACGGTCGACGCCAACGGCGGGAGGAACAGTGCGGGGTGATGAATCGCAGCTGATCGGTGCTGACGGCGAGGGGCCCCGTACGAGAAAGGGGCCGCGCCACGCGGCCCCGAAGAAATCGCTGCTGACCAAGTTGCATGTGCCCGCGGGCAAGGCGATGGCCCTGGCCGCGATGCCCACCGCGGTGTTCGTCGGGATGGGCCTCACACCCAAGCTGGCCATCGCCGACGAGAACGACATCCCGTTCGCCCCCGGTCCGTGCGTGACGCGTTCGGACGAGCCGCAGCCGGAGGAGTCCGCGTCCCCGTCGCCGTCCGCGACCGAGTCCGCGGACGAGGACAAGCCGGCGGAGCAGCCGTCGCCGGGTGCCACCAAGCCGGCCGAGCCCACCGGGCCGGCCGACGAGCCCGAGCCGGGCGCCACTCCGGCGCCCACCGGACCGGCCGCCGGGCAGACCACCGCCCCGACGCCGGCGGCTCCCGCCACTTCGGAGCCCGAGAAGATCAACCCGCTCGACCCGCTGGGTGTCGGCGCAGCCATCAAGGACCTGCTCGACGGTCCGGACAAGCCGACGCCGTCCACGACCACGCCCACCGAGCAGCCGTCCGCGGCCACGACCGAGGCCCCGAAGCCCACCGCCCCCGCCGAGCAGCCGGCCGCCGAGGTCGAGAAGGTGGCGGACAAGGCGGCCGAGGCGAGCAAGACGTCCGGCGAGAGCAAGGCGGAGGAGACGGACTCGCCGTCCGACCCGACCGCCGACGCGATCCGTGACGCCGCCGCGAAGGCGGGCGTCACCGTCGAGGAACTCGACGAGGACGCCAAGGGCCTGGAGCCGCGCAAGGACGAGGACATCCCGGAGGGCGCCGACGGCAAGCCCCGCTTCCCGTGTCCGACCGCGGACCCCGAAGCGCTCGCCGCCGCCGAACTGGAGCCGGGCATCCCGCTCCTGCCGGACGACCCGTGGCGCCTGGAGAGCTCCCGGCTCACCCTGAGCGGTCTCAAGTACCACGGCATCGTCGAGGTGAAGACGGGCAGCGGCAAGATCAAGAAGGCGCTGAAGTTCACCGCGACGTCGATCGACATCAAGGACCTGCACCAGCTGGTCGTCGGTCCGAACGGCACCACCGCACACGTGACTTCGGACCCGGGTTCCACCTCGACCATCCGCAACGGCACGGTCACCATGTACACGGAGGAGCTGAAGGGCAACCTCTTCGGCCTCATCCCGGTCACGTTCAGCCCGCAGACCCCGCCTCCGCTGGACGTCCCCTTCGCCTTCTTCACCAACGCCAAGGTGAAGCAGGCCGGCCAGTTCGGCGGGACCCTGAGGGTCCCCGGCCTCAAGAATTTCTACAACGGCGGCTGAGCACCCCGTCGGCAGATTTCCGGGAGCCGCGGAAACGACGGTGGCCCGCACCCCCCGTGGGTGCGGGCCACCGTCGTTCTCGGCCGGGTGAGCCGGCCGCCGGGTGTCAGGCGCGGCCCTCCGCGCCGAGGTGGTGGACACGGACCATGTTGGTGGTGCCGGGCACGCCCGGGGGCGAGCCGGCGGTCATCACCACGATGTCGCCCGCGTTGTAGCGCTGGAGCTTGAGCACCTCGGCGTCGACCAGGTCGACCATCCGGTCGGTGGACTCCACGAAGGGCACCAGGTAGGACTCGACGCCCCAGCTCAGGGTGAGCTGGTTACGGGTGGACTCGTCCGTGGTGAAGGCGAGGATCGGCTGCTCCGCGCGGTAGCGGGAGAGCCGGCGGGCGGTGTCGCCGGACTTGGTGAACGCGACCAGTGCCCGGCCGCCGAGGAAGTCGGCGATCTCGCAGGCGGCGCGGGCGATCGAGCCGCCCTGGGTGCGCGGCTTCTTGCCGGGGACGAGGGGCTGGAGACCCTTGGAGAGCAGCTCCTCCTCCGCCGCCTGGACGATCTTCGACATGGTCCGGACCGTCTCGATCGGGAACGCGCCGACCGAGGACTCCGCGGACAGCATGACCGCGTCGGCACCGTCCAGGATCGCGTTGGCCACGTCGGAGGCCTCGGCGCGGGTCGGGCGCGAGTTGGTGATCATCGATTCCATCATCTGGGTGGCGACGATCACGGGCTTGGCGTTGCGCCGGCAGAGCTCGATCAGTCGCTTCTGCACCATCGGCACCCGCTCCAGCGGGTACTCGACGGCCAGGTCGCCACGGGCCACCATGACACCGTCGAACGCCGCGACGACGGCGTCCATGTTCTCGACGGCCTGCGGCTTCTCGACCTTGGCGATGACCGGGACCCGGCGGCCCTCCTCGTCCATCACGCGGTGGACGTCCTTGACGTCGTTGGCGTCCCGGACGAAGGAGAGGGCGACCATGTCGCAGCCCATCCGCAGCGCGAACCGGAGGTCCTCGATGTCCTTCTCGGACAGTGCCGGGACGTTCACCGCCGCGCCCGGCAGGTTGATGCCCTTGTGGTCGGAGATGACGCCGCCCTCGATGACGATCGTCTTCACCCGCGAGCCCTCGACCGCGGTGACCTGGAGTTCGACGTTGCCGTCGTTGATCAGGACCTGGTCGCCCTTGGACACGTCGCCGGGCAGGCCCTTGTAGGTGGTACCGCAGATGGACTTGTCGCCGGGGACGTCGTCGGTGGTGATGGTGAACTCGTCACCGCGCACCAGCTCGACCGGTCCCTCGGCGAAGGTCTCCAGCCGGATCTTCGGGCCCTGGAGGTCAGCGAGCACACCGACGGCGCGGCCGGTGTCCGCCACCGCCCGACGGAGGCGGTCGTACCGCTCCTGGTGCTCTGCCTGGGTCCCGTGGCTCATGTTGAAACGGGCCACGTTCATGCCGGCCTCGATGAGCGCTTTCAGCTGCTCGTAGGAGTCGACGGCGGGGCCCAGTGTGCAGACGATTTTGGAACGGCGCATGAGGCTGATCCTATCGGTTTGTTTCGAAGCGGAATATTCCGTCTGGCGGAAAATACAAATGGGCGGGCCTCTGCTCAGTTGTACGACCGGTCAAACGGTCACCAATGCATACGCCTGGCGGGCGATTTCCAGTTCCTCGTCCGTCGGAACCACCGCCACGGCGACACGAGCGTACGCCGGGGAAATCAGCCTCGGCTCGTCGGAACGCAGAGAATTCAGCTCCCCGTCGACGGCCAGACCCAATGGCTCCAGGCCCTCGATCGCCGCCTCGCGGACCGGTGCCGCGTTCTCGCCCACGCCCGCGGTGAACACCACGGCGTCCACTCTGCCCAGTACTGCGTAGTACGCGCCGATGTACTTCTTCAGCCGGTGGACGTAGATCCGGAATGCCAGAAGCGCCTGTTCGTCGCCCTCCTCGATCCGCCGCCGGATCTCCCGCATGTCGTTGTCGCCGCACAGGCCGATCAGACCGCTCCTCTTGTTCAGCAGCGTGTCGACCTCGTCGACCGACATGCCCGCGACCCGCGCCAGGTGGAACGTCACCGCCGGGTCGACATCGCCCGAACGGGTGCCCATCACCAGACCCTCCAGGGGGGTCAGGCCCATCGAGGTGTCCACGCAGCGTCCGCCCGCGACCGCCGTCGCCGAGGCGCCGTTGCCCAGGTGCAGCACGATCACATTGACGTCCTCGGGTGCCCGGCCCAGCAGCTCGGCCGTCCTGCGGGAGACGTACGCGTGCGAGGTGCCGTGGAAGCCGTAGCGGCGGATCCGGTGCGCGTCGGCCGTCTCCACGTCGATGGCGTAGCGCGCCGCGTGCTCCGGCATGGTGGTGTGGAACGCCGTGTCGAACACCGCCACCTGCGGCAGGTCGGGACGCAGCGCCCGCGCGGTACGGATGCCGGTGAGGTTGGCCGGGTTGTGCAGCGGGGCCACCGGCACCAGCCGCTCGATCTCGGCCAGCACGTCGTCGTCGACGACCGTCGGCTCGGTGAACCGCCGGCCGCCGTGCACCACCCGGTGCCCGATCGCGGCCAGTTCGGGCGAGTCCAGGCCCAGTCCGTCCTGGGCCAGTTCCGCGGCGACGGCCTTGAGCGCGGCGGAGTGGTCGGCCATCGGTCCGGTCCGCTCCCGCTTCCCGCCCCCGCCGGCCAGCGGGGTGTGCACCAGCCGGGACGTCCGCTCGCCGATCCGCTCCACCAGGCCGACCGCCAGCCGGGTGTCCGTCCGCATGTCGAGCAGCTGGTACTTCACGGATGACGAGCCGGAGTTGAGGACGAGGACGCGGCTGGCGGTCATACGGAGGTCTCCTGTCCCTGGGCCTGGATCGCGGTGATCGCGACGGTGTTGACGATGTCCTGCACCAGGGAACCGCGAGAGAGGTCGTTGACCGGCTTGCGCAGTCCCTGCAGAACGGGGCCGACGGCGATCGCCCCGGCCGAGCGCTGCACCGCCTTGTACGTGTTGTTGCCGGTGTTGAGGTCGGGGAAGACCAGCACGCTGGCCTGGCCCGCCACCGCGGAGCCGGGCAGCTTGGTCGCCGCGACGGACGGCTCGACCGCGGCGTCGTACTGGATGGGACCCTCGACCATCAGGTCGGGCCGGCGCTCGCGCACCAGTTTGGTCGCCTCGCGGACCTTGTCGACGTCCACGCCCGAACCGGAGGTGCCGGTCGAGTACGAGAGCATCGCGATCCGCGGCTCGACCCCGAACCGGGCCGCGGTCGCCGCCGACTGCACGGCGATGTCCGCCAGTTGCTCCGCGTCGGGATCGGGGTTGACCGCGCAGTCCCCGTAGACCAGCACCTTGTCCGACAGGCACATGAAGAACACCGAGGAGACGATGGCCGCGTCGGGATTCGTCTTGATGATCTCGAAGGCGGGGCGGATCGTCGCGGCCGTGGAGTGCACCGCACCCGACACCATGCCGTCGGCCAGGCCCTCCTGGACCATCAGCGTGCCGAAGTAGTTGACGTCCGACACCACGTCGAACGCCTGGTCGAGGGAAACGCCCTTGTGGGCGCGCAGTTCCGCGTACCGCTCGGCGAACTCCGCGCGCAGCTCCGAGGTCCGCGGGTCGACCAGGTGCGCACCGGAGAGGTCGACGCCGAGGTCCGCGGCCTTCCGGCGGATCGTGTCGGCGTCGCCGAGCAGGGTCAGGTCGCACACGTCACGACGCAGCAGTACGTCGGCCGCGCGCAGCACCCGCTCCTCGGCGCCCTCGGGGAGGACCACCCTGCGGCGGTCGGCGCGGGCCTGCTCCAGCAGCTCGTGCTCGAACATCATGGGGGTGACGCGCCCGCTGCGGGCCACCGACATCCGGTCCAGCAGTTCGGCGGTGTCGACGTGCCGCTCGAAGAGGCCGATCGCCGTCTCGGCCTTGCGTGGCGTGGCCGCGTTCAACCGGCCTTCCAGGCCGAAGAGTTCGGTGGCCGTGGGGAACGAGCGGCCCGGCACCGAGATGACGGGGGTGCCGGGCGCAAGACGGGCGGCGAGCGTCAGGATCTCGTCCGGCGGGCGCTCGTCCAGGGTCAGCAGCAGGCCCGCGATCGGGGGAGTGCCGGCGCTGTGCGAGGCCAGGGCGCCGATGACGATGTCGGCCCGGTCGCCGGGGGTGACGACCATGCAGCCCGGCGTCAGCGCCCTGAGCAGGTTCGGCAGCATCGCGCCGCCGAAGACGAAGTCCAGGGCGTCCCTGGCGAGGCCGGCGTCGTCGCCGAGCAGGATCGTTCCGCCGAGTGCGTGGGTGATCTGGGCGACGGTCGGGGCGGCGAGGGCGGGCTCGTCGGGGAGGACGTAGCAGGGCACCGGCAGCCGGGCCCTCAGCCGCTCGGCGATCTCCGCGCGCTCCTCCGGCACCGCGCGGTTGACCACCATGGCGAGGACGTCGCAGCCCAGCCCGGCGTAGGCCCGGTGCGCGTTGCGCGCCTCGGCCCGTACCGACTCCGCGGGCTGCCCCTTGCCGCCGACGACCGGGATCACCGACGCGCCGAATTCGTTCGCGAGCCGGGCGTTGAGCGCCAGCTCGTCGGGGAGCTGGGTGTCGGAGAAGTCGGTGCCGAGGACCAGTACCACCTCGTAGTCGCGCGCCACCGCGTGGAAGCTGTCCACGAGCCGGGAGACCAGCTCGTCCGTGCCCTGCTCGGCCTGGAGGGCGGACGCCTGCGGGTAGTCCATGCCGTGCATGGACCAGGGGTCCTGGGTGAGCCGGTAGCGCGCCCGCAACAGTTCGAACATCCGGTCGGGTCCGTCGTGCATCAGTGGACGGAACACACCGACCCGGTCGACCTGGCGGGTCAGGAGCTCCATGACTCCCAGCTCGACGACCTGGCGCCCGTCTCCCCGGTCGATCCCGGTCACGTACACGCTGCGCGTCACGCGCGCCCTCCCCTTCCCGGGCGGCGAGCCCTGAGCGACGAGCCGCCGCGCCGAAAGTGCCGAAAACGCTGATGAATGGTCGTGTCCTCTTGACAATACCTCCGGCTCTGGACTAGCCGCCCGGGGAGTCGGGCCGCCCCGGCGGGAGGGGACGTGTGAGAATCGAACTGACGGGCTTATGTACGTCCAGGAGCAGGAGACGCAGGACGATGCGCATCGGAATCCTGACCGCGGGCGGTGACTGCCCCGGCCTGAACGCAGTCATCCGGTCGATCGTGCACCGGGCCGTGGTCGGTCACGGCGATGAAGTCCTCGGCTTCGAGGACGGATTCAGGGGGCTCCTCGACGGCCACTTCCGACCCCTCGACCTCAACAACGTCAGCGGCATCCTCGCCCGGGGCGGCACGATCCTCGGGTCCTCCCGGCTGGAGCGGTCCCGGCTCCAGGAAGCCGCCGAGAAACGCGGCGAGTTGGCCCGCCGGTACCGGCTCGACGCCCTCGTCCCGATCGGCGGCGAGGGCACCCTGACCGCCGCCCGGATGCTCGCGGACGCCGGCATGCCGGTGGTCGGCGTACCGAAGACCATCGACAACGACATCTCCGCCACCGACCGTACCTTCGGGTTCGACACCGCCGTCACCGTCGCCACCGAGGCCATGGACCGCCTCAAGACCACCGCCGAGTCCCACCAGCGCGTGATGGTCGTCGAGGTCATGGGCCGGCACGCCGGCTGGATCGCCCTGGAGTCCGGCATGGCCGGCGGCGCCCACGGGATCTGCCTGCCCGAGCGGCCCTTCGACCCCGCCGACCTGGTCAAGATGGTCGAGGAGCGCTTCGACCGCGGCAAGCGGTTCGCCGTCGTGTGCGTCGCCGAGGGCGCCCATCCGGCGCACGGCACGATGGACTACCAGAAGGGCGAGATCGACCAGTTCGGGCACGAGCGCTTCGCCGGCATCGGCACCCGTCTCGCCGTGGAACTGGAGCACCGCCTGGGCAAGGAGGCCCGCCCGGTGATCCTCGGCCACGTCCAGCGCGGCGGTGTCCCCACCGCCTACGACCGGGTGCTCGCCACCCGCTTCGGCTGGCACGCGGTGGAGGCCGTGCACCGCGGCGACTTCGGCATGATGACGGCCCTGCGCGGCACCGACATCGTCATGGTCCCGCTCGCCTCGGCCATCACCAGGCTGAAGACGGTGCCCGAGGACCGGATGGACGAGGCCGAGTCCGTCTTCTGACGCCACGGGGCCGGCCGGGTCACTCCGTGTGGTCGACGGCCAGCTCCCAGAAGCGCTGGTGGCCGACCACGGTCCGTCCGCACAAGGTGGCACATCGTAGGAACGTCCTACGGAACGCCGCCCCGCGTTCGTCGGGCCGTGTTCCCGGCCGGTCGGCAACCGCGGGGCCGCCGGGCTCCGGACGGCGGGCTCAGTGCCGGGCGGCGAGCCAGCGGTACTGGAGTTCCGGGCGGCCGATCTGCCCGTACTGCGGACTGCGCTCGGCGCGGCCCGTCTCCACGAGGTGTTCCAGGTAGCGTCGCGCCGTGATGCGGGAGATGCCCACCGCGACGGCCGTCTCGGTGGCCGTCACCCCTGCACCGGCGCCGCGCAGCGTACGGGTGACCGCCTCCAGGGTCGGCGCGCTCAGCCCCTTCGGCAGTGCCGCGGGCTGCGGTGCGCGCAGTGCGGCGAGCGCCCGGTCCACCTCGTCCTGTCCGCTCGCCTCGCCGACCGCCGCACGGAACTCGGCGTACCGTACGAGCCGGTCCCGCAGGGTGGTGAACGTGAACGGCTTCAGCACGTACTGCACGACTCCGAGGGACACCCCTTCCCGTACGACGGCCAGGTCGCGGGCCGAGGTGACGGCGATGACGTCCACGGCGTGCCCGGCCGCGCGCAGCGACCGTACGAGCTGGAGTCCGTGGCCGTCGGGCAGGTAGAGGTCGAGCAGCAGCAGATCGACCGCGGTCCGCTCCAGCGCCCGCACCGCCGCGGCCCGGGTGTGCGCCACTCCGGCGACCGTGAAGCCGGGCACCCGGTCGACGTACAACCGGTGCGCGTCCGCGGCGACCGGGTCGTCCTCGACGACCAGTACACGGATCGGACCGGCGGCCGCGCCGCCGCCCGCTCCGGTCCGGGGTCCGTGGTCGCCCACCGGTCTCGCGGGCTCGCCCGCCGGTCTTCCGTGCTCGCTCATACGGGTTCCTCCACGGAGGCGGTGGCGGGGGTGGTGCCGGGATCCTTCGCCGGGACGGCGGCCAAGGGGATACGGACCGTGAATTCTGCGCCCCCGGCGGGGCCGGGGGCCACGGACGCGGTGCCGCCGTGCCGGCCGGCCGCCTGACGCACCAGGGCGAGGCCCTGGCCGCGGCCGACGCCCTTGGTGGACCAGCCGAGGTCGAAGACCCGGCCGAGGTCCTCGGCTGCGATGCCCGGGCCGGTGTCGGTGACGCGCATCAGCAACTCGCCGGCGCCCGCCTCCTCCCCGTCCCGCGCGGCCTCCCGCACGGCGCGGACCGTCACGGTCACCCGGGCGCCCTGCCCGCCCTGGGCCGCGTCGACCGCGTTGTCGATCAGATTGGCCAGGACGGTCACCAGGTCGCGTGCCGGGAGCCCGGCGGGCAGCAGACCGTCGTCGATGCCGACGGCCTCCGCCAGGACCAGTTCCACGCCGCGCTCGTTGGCCTGGGCGGTCTTGCCCAGGAGCAGTGCGGCGAGGACCGGTTCGCCGACCGCGCCCACGACCTGGTCCGTCAGTTCCTGCGCCAGTTCCAGTTCTGCGGTGGCGAACTCGACGGCCTGCTCCACCCTGCCGAGTTCGATGAGCGAGACGACGGTGTGCAGCCGGTTCGCCGCCTCGTGGGCCTGCGCCCGCAGGGCCTGGGTGAAGCCCCGCTCGGAGTCCAGTTCGCCGGTCAGCGCCTGGAGTTCGGTGTGGTCGCGCAGGGTCACGACGGTGCCGCGCTGCCCGCCGCCCGCCACCGGCCGGGTGTTGACGACCACGATCCGGTCGGCGGTGACATGGAGCTCGTCGACCCGCGGCTCACTCGCCAGCAGCGCACCGACGAGCGCGGGGGGCAGCCCGAGTCCGGCGACCGAGCGGCCCACGACGTCCTCGTCCAAGCCGAGGAGTTCGCGTGCGCCGTCGTTCATGAGGGCGATGCGGCGCTGCCCGTCGAGCATGACCAGGCCCTCCCGCACCGCGTGCAGGGTGGCCTGGTGGTAGTCGTGTATGCGGCTCAGCTCGGCCGCGTTCATGCCGTGGGTGTGCCGCCGCAGGCGCGCGTTGATCACGTACGTGCCGAGGCCGCCGAGGCCGAGCGCGGCCGCGGCGGCGATCAGCAGCGCGGTGACCTGTTCGCTCACCTGCGCGCTGATCCGGTCGATGGTGATGCCCGAGCTGACCAGGGCGATGACCCGGCCGTCCGTGTCGAGCACCGGCGTCACGACGCGGACCGAGCGTCCGAGCACCCCGAGGTGCGTCTCGGAGAACGTACGCCCGCGGAGCGCCTCGTCGGTGTGCCCGAGGTACGTCCTGCCGATCTGGCCGGGCTCGGGGTGGGTGTAGCGGGTGCCGTCCGGCTTCATGATCACCACGAAGTTGACGCCCGAGTCCCGCCGCACCTCCTCCGCGTACGGCTGGAGCACGGCCGTCGGGTCCGCGGACCGTACTGCCTGGGCGACCCAGGGCGAGGCGGCCACGGTGGTGGCCGTCGCCGCGGCCTGACGGCGCGCGGTCTCCTCGGCCTGGGAGCGGTCGGTGAGGTAAGCGAAGACCGCGCACCCCGCCACGATCGCGGCGACCAGCACGACCTGCATCGCGAAGAGCTGGCCGGCCAGGCTGCGGGGGCGGGGTATGCGCATGCCGCCAGTCTGCACGGCCCGTCACGCGTGAACGAAATGTACGTAAGCGTGACCGGCGTCACAGGCGTGATGGATAGTCGCCGGGACCCTCCGGGACGAGGGCGGCCCCTCGGGACGAGGGACCAGGAACGCTGACGAGGAGGTACCCGTGGTGGCCGCTCGACGGGACCGTACCCACCATCTCTATCTCGCCGTGATCGCCGCGGTGGTACTCGGCGTCGTCGTGGGCTTCGCAGCCCCCGGCGTCGCCGTCGAACTCAAGCCGATCGGCACCGGGTTCGTGAACCTGATCAAGATGATGATCTCCCCCGTCATCTTCTGCACCATCGTGCTGGGCGTCGGCTCGGTCCGGAAGGCCGCCAAGGTGGGCGCGGTCGGCGGGCTGGCGCTCGGCTACTTCCTCGCCATGTCCACCGTGGCGCTGGCGATCGGCCTGGTCGTCGGCAACCTGCTGGAGCCGGGTTCCGGACTGCACCTCACGGAGGCGGCCGCCGAGGCCGGCGCCAAGCAGGCGGAGGGCTCGAGCGAGACCACGACCGACTTCCTGCTCGGGATCATCCCCAAGACGCTGGTGTCCGCCTTCACCGAGGGCGAGGTGCTGCAGACGCTGCTGGTCGCGCTGCTCGCCGGATTCGCGCTCCAGGCGATGGGCCCGTCGGGCGAGCCGATCCTGCGGGGCATCGGCCACATCCAGCGACTGGTCTTCCGTATCCTCGGCATGATCATGTGGGCGGCCCCGATCGGTGCCTTCGGTGCGATCGCCGCCGTGGTGGGTTCCACCGGCATCGACGCGCTGAAGTCGCTCGCCGTGATCATGATCGGCTTCTACGTCACCTGCGCGCTGTTCGTCTTCGTGGTGCTGGGGCTGCTGCTCCGGGTGATCGCCGGGATCAACATCCTCACGCTGCTGAAGTACCTGGGCCGGGAGTTCCTGCTGATCCTGTCGACCTCCTCGTCGGAGTCGGCGCTGCCGCGGCTGATCGCGAAGATGGAACACCTGGGCGTCAGCAAGCCCGTCGTCGGGATCACCGTGCCGACCGGCTACTCCTTCAACCTCGACGGCACCGCGATCTACCTGACCATGGCGTCGCTGTTCGTCGCCGAGGCGACGGGCAACCCGCTCTCGCTGGCCGAGCAGATCTCCCTCCTCGTCTTCATGATCATCGCCTCGAAGGGCGCGGCGGGCGTCACGGGTGCGGGCCTGGCGACGCTGGCCGGCGGACTGCAGTCGCACCGCCCCGATCTGGTCGACGGCGTCGGTCTGATCGTCGGCATCGACCGCTTCATGAGCGAGGCGCGCGCCCTGACGAACTTCGCGGGCAACGCGGTGGCCACGGTCCTGGTGGGCACCTGGACCAAGGAGATCGACAAGGACCGGGCCGCCCGGGTGCTGGCCGGTGAGATCCCGTTCGACGAGACGACCCTCGTCGACGACGGCCACGGCGCCCCCGCGGAGGTCCCGCACCAGCGCGAGGAGGCCGCGAAGGAGCCGGCCTCGGCCTGAACCGCCATCCGGTCGCACCGGGCCCCGGGCGCGCACCGCGCCCGGGGCCCGGCCCGTCCGCACCGGCTGGCCCCCCTTTCGGCCGGGCGCCACTCGACCGGGCCCGCCCCCACTCGACCGGGCCCGCCCCCACTCGGCCGTCCCCGGATGGCCGGACCCCGTCCCGTGACCAAAGGTGGGAGCGGAACCGCAGCAGCGGGCAGCCGGAGAACGGGAGAAGGACATGCCGAAGTACCTGGTCCAGGCCAGCTACACCGCAGAGGGAACGAAGGGCGTACTCGCCGAGGGCGGGTCGGGCCGGCGGGAGGCCGTCGAGCGCGAGGTCGCGTCGTGCGGCGGGACGGTCGAGTGGATGTACTTCGCTTTCGGCGACAACGACCTCTACGTCGTCGTCGACATGCCCGACGCCGTGTCGATGGTCGCCAGCTCCATGGCGGTAAGGGCCACCGGGGCCGTGGCGTCCAAGGCGGTGCCGCTGCTGAGCGCCGAGGAGATCGACGCGGCGATCAGGAAGTCGGTCGAGTTCCGCGCACCCGGCGCCTGATCCCGGACCCTCCGGGGGCCGGCCGCGGCGGGCGCGGGGCGGAGCGCACGGTTTGGAGTGAAGGGGACGGAGTGAACCGGACGGGGCGGGGCGGGCCGGGTCGCCGCCGCGGGTGGCACCGGGCCATGGATCCCGAGTTGCTGTCGCCGCAGGTGTACCGCCGGTAACAGGAACGTGCCATGGTGAGCGTGACCTGTGGCATGCCCATGAGAAGGGACACCTCGTGGCACGTTTCCCGGCAGTGCTCGCCCTCGCTCTCGCGCTCACCCTCGGCTCCGCGACCGCCTCGTCGGCGGCGCAGCGCAGCGAGGACCTGCGCGACGTCGTGCTCGTCGGCAACAGCGTCGAGGGCACGGTCAGCTTCATCGACTCGCGCACCTATGAGAACCTCGGCTCCCTGGACGTGGTCCCCGACCTCGACGCGATCCTTTCCGGCATGAACCCGTTCGAACGGCTCGCGTACGAGATCGTGCGCCGGCAGGCGGGCGGGGACAAGTTCGTCGACGACGCGTACGTGTCGCCCGACGGGCGGACCCTCTACGTCTCCCGCGGCAATCTCGGCGACGCCGCCGCGTACGACATCGAAAGCGGGCGCCAGGTGTGGCGCACCCACCTCGCCGGGCTCAAGGCCGACCACGCCGCGCTCTCCCCGGACGGCCGGACCTTCGTCGTCTCGGCGATCACGGCCGGCAAGGCGCAGGCGCTCGACACGGCGACCGGCCGGATCACCGGTGAGTTCCCGACGGGCACCTATCCGCACGAGAACATGTACTCCGCAAACGGCGAGCGCATCTACAACATGTCGATCGGCATCACCTCGTTCCCCAAGGCCCTGAACGGCCTCAAGGGCGCCAAGCAGGTCACCGTCGCCGACGCCCGCACCCTGAAGGTGCTCCGCACGTACACGTTCGACATGGGCATCAGGCCGTCCGTCGTCACACCGGACGAGAAGACGATGTACGCGCAGCTCTCCTACCTCAACGGCTTCATCGAGTACGACCTGGTGAGCGGGCGGACCGTACGGACCGTGGAGATGCCGTTCAGCAAGGCCGGAGCCGCCCTGAAGCCCGACGACTACCCGCAGAACTCCGCCCACCACGGCATGGCGATGAACGCCGCGGGCGACAAGCTCTGTATGGCCGGAACGATCGACGACTACACGGCCGTCGTGTCCCGGCCGGGCCTCACCACCGACGGCTTCGTGCACTACCCGGAGGGCGCCCTGCCGTACTGGGCCGTCACCGCGCCCGACGGGCGGCACTGTTTCATCACCCTGTCCGACCGCGACGAGGTGTCGGTCGTCGACTACACCACGGCCAAGGAGGTCGCCCGGGTGAAGGTCGGGGACTTCCCGCAGCGCGAGCGGGCCGGGAAGGTCACCGAGAGCGCGATCGGCGGGCTCACCCGCTGAACGACCGGACCGGCGCGGGCGGGGACGCCCGCGCCGGCCGTCGTTCCCCTCAGTCGAAGGGGATGCGGACGACGGACCGGTCGCCGACGCCGAGGGTGCTGGGGCCGTTGCCGATGGCGCTCGACACCTCCACGCGGACCCTCCCGTCCACCAGGTCCCCGAGCGCACCCGTCGACGACGTGAGCCCCGCCGCCTCGGCGTAGTGCTCGTAGCCCGCGACGGGGTCGGTGGCGAAGCAGCGGTACGTCTCCGCACGGTCCCAGGTGCCGTCCCCGGTACGGTCGGGGTCGGTCGGCGGGTCCGTCGGGTCCGGCGGACGGGTGCCGCCGTCCGGGCCACGGGTCCACACCGCGACGTAGTCGACCGGCATCGACCGGCCGGGGACGGTCGCGGCGGTCGGCGTCCGGCCGCCGAGCCCGTCGGGGCCGTACCCGCCGAGCAGGGCCAGTTCCTCCGCGCTCAGCGCGAGGTCCGCCGCCGCGGCCGAGTCCCGTACGCTCTCCGGCCGGCTGCCGCCGGGGATCGGGACCACCGTCGGCGCGGCGGCCAGCAGCCAGGCCAGGCACACCTGCTGCGGGCTCACGCCCCGTTCCCGCGCGACTGTGCGGAACGCCGCGAGCACCGGGTCCGCCGGCTGCCCCGACGTCCCGTCCAGCGAACTCCGGGAGATGCCGCCGAGCGGGCTCCACGGCAGGAAGGCCAGCCCCAGCTCCGCGCACAGCCGCAACTCCGCTGCGCCGTCGCGGACGGCAGGGGAGTACCGGTTCTGCACCGACACCAGCCGGTCCCCGAGGATCTCCCGCGCCTGCCGGATCTGTCCGGCGTCCGCGTTGGAGACGCCGGCCAGCCGCACCTTCCCCGCGTCGAGCAGGTCCCGCAGCGCACCGAGCGACTCCGCGTACGGCACGGCCGGGTCGGGTTTGTGCAGCTGGTACAGCCCGATCGCCTCGACGCCGAGCCGCCGCAGCGACTCCTCGCAGGCCCGCCGCAGGTGCTCCGGGCGGCCGTCGACGGACCAGCCGCCGTCGTCGGTGCGCCCCCGGCCGCCCTTGGTGGCCACGAGCACCGTGTCGCGGTCGCCGCCGTACGCCGCGAGCGCCCTGGCGAGCAGCAGTTCGTTGTGGCCGGGCTCGCCTCCCGGCGCGTAGTACGAGTCGGCCGTGTCGATCAGGGTGACGCCCGCGTCGAGTGCCGCGTGCACGGTGGCGACGGCGCGGGCCTCGTCCGGCCGTCCCTCGATGGACAGCGGCATCGCGCCGTATCCGATCGCCCCGACAGGGACGTCGCCCAAGGTGCGGTGATGCATGTCAGCCCGCCTCTCCGTGACGGGCGGCCGCCTCGGCGACAACGCCCGGCAGCCACTCCCGGGCGTCCCGGAACGCGAACCCGAGGCTCTCTGCCCGGGTGTTGTCCATCGCGTAATAGCGGTCGAACGCGAACGGCGACAGATCCCCGCCGTCCGCGGTGGTCTCGAAGACGGTCCTGCCGCCCGGGAGCCGCTCCGCGAACAGCGCGCAGATGTCCTCGGTGTGCACCAGGCCGTGCGAGCAGGCGTTCACCGGGCCCGTGAAGTCCTCGCCGGCGGCCCAGAACAGGAAGTCGGCGATCTCCTCCACGTGGATGTACGTCGACGGGTGGCCCGCCGCCGGCACCACGACCGGACGTCCCGTACGGATCCGTTCTGCGTAGTGGTCCAGCCGCCCGGTGAAGTCGTCCGCGCCGCCCAGGACGTGCGCGGTCCGCACCGCCACGTAGGGGAACGCGGGCACGGCGGCGAACACCGCCTCCGCCTGGCGCTTCCCCTCGGCGTAACGGACGCCCGCGAACTCCGGTTCCCGCCACGGAAGTCCGGGCTCCGCTGTGGCGTCCGAGGCGTCGAAGGCTTCCTCGGTCAGCGGCCGGCCGGCTCCCTCCACCGTGTCGTACACCTCGATCGTGGACGTCATGACGTAGCGCCCCGCGCGGTCGCCGAACACCCTGCGCGCGGTGTCCGCCTGGACCGGTGTGTAGCAGACCTGGTCGATCACTGCGTCGAACCGGCCGCCGCCCGGTTCCGCGTCCAGCGCGGCCGCCAGTGCCGCCTCGTCGTCACGGTCGGCGACCACGTGACGGACGCCCTCCGGCGGCGTGGCGGAACCCCGGTTGACGACGGTCACCCTTGCCCCGGAATCCAGCAGCCGGGAGATGAGTCGCTTTCCGAAATACCGGTTTCCGCCGATCACGCAAATGTCCCGCCGCATTTCCCCTGAAGTCCTTCCATTCCGGCGGCAATTCCCACCGCTCACACCAGTGTTACGGTGTCGGATCGCACACTGAAGGGGGAGTCATGGGAATACCGGCCGGTCCACCGAAAGAACCACGGCAACCGCGCGCCGCCGCCAACGATTCGACGGCGTCCTCGTTCGACGCCGTGGACCGGCAGCTGCTGCACCTGCTCCAGACGGAAGGCCGCATCACGCTCAGCGAGCTGGGCCGCCGCGTCAGCCTGAGCCCGGCCGCGGTCGGCGAACGCGTGCGCCGGCTGGAGAGCGGCGGGGCCGTCACCGGGTACGCCGCCCAGGTGTCACCCGCCCGGCTCGGCTACGGCATCCAGGCGTTCGTGCGCGTCGACCCGCACGCCGGCTACACCCTGCGCCATCCGCAGACGGCCGGCCTCATCGCCCGGCCGGAGATCCTCGAGGCCCACCACGTAGTCGGCGAGGACTGCTGGATCCTCAAGCTCGCCGTCGTCGACACCGGTCATCTGGAGGAGATGCTGGACCGGATCTCGGCGTTCGGCCGCACGACCACCTCGGTCGTGCTCTCCTCGCCCGTCCCGCACAAGACCCTGCTTCCCGCCGAGCCCCGCAGGGCCGGCTGAGGGGGCCGGAGCCCCCGCCCGGCCGAGGGGAGCCGGAGCCCTTGCGTCACACCGCGGTCCCGGACTCCGAGCCCGGGTCCACCTCATCGGCGTCGGCCGTGACGGCCGTACCGTCGCCCTCGTCCAGTGCGCGCAGACGGGTGATCCGGGCCATGCTCCGGTGACGGCCTTCAAGAAGGCGACCACGACCGCGGTGAACAAGCTCGCCTGAGCGCCCGGCCGGGGGGACCGGGCGGGTGCCGCGCCCCGCCGACGGGCTGTGAACGGGTCCCTCGGCGGTGGCGCGGCGGCCGTCAGGCGGGCCGCAGCCAGACCGTCGCGAGCGGAGGCAGCGTCAGCTGGAGGCTGACCGGGCGACCGTGGGCGGGGGTGGACTCCGGCTTCACCGGCTCCGGATTGCCGAGGCCGCTGCCGCCGTAGCGGGCCGCGTCCGTGTTGAGGACCTCCGTCCAGGCGGGAACGTGCTCGGGGACGCCGAGGCGGTAGTCGGACCGGACCACCGGGGAGAAGTTGGCGACGGCCAGCAGCGGCGTCCCCTCGGCGTCGAAACGCAGGAAGGAGAAGACGTTGTCGTCGGCCGCGCCGCCGTCGACCCAGGCGAAGCCCTCGGGGACGGTGTCGCGCTCCCACAGGGCCGGTGTGGCGGCGTAGAGCCGGTTGAGGTCCCGGACGAGCTCCTGAACGCCCCGGTGGTCGCCCGCCGAGTGGTACGCGTCGTCCAGCAGCCACCACTCCGGGCCGTGCTCGCTCGACCACTCGGCGCCCTGGGCGAACTCCTGCCCCATGAAGAGCAGCTGCTTGCCGGGGTGGGACCACATGAAGCCCAGATAGGCCCGGTGGCCGGCGCGCCGCTGCCACCAGTCGCCGGGCATCTTCGACACCAGGGACTGCTTGCCGTGCACCACCTCGTCGTGCGAGATGGGCAGCACGTAGTTCTCGCTGTACGCGTACACCATCGAGAAGGTCATCTCGTTGTGGTGGTACTTGCGGTGCACCGGTTCCTTGGACATGTACACGAGCGAGTCGTGCATCCAGCCCATGTTCCACTTCAGGCCGAAGCCGAGGCCGCCGTGGTCGGTGGGGCGGGTGACCCCCTCCCAGGCGGTGGACTCCTCGGCGACGGTCACCACGCCCGGACAGCGCCGGTAGACGGTGGCGTTCATCTCCTGGAGGAAGGACACCGCGTCGAGGTTCTCCCGGCCGCCGAACTCATTGGGGCTCCACTGGCCGTACTCGCGCGAGTAGTCGAGGTACAGCATCGACGCGACGGCGTCCACCCGCAGACCGTCGACGTGGAACTCCTCGCACCAGTACACGGCGTTGGCGACCAGGAAGTTGCGCACCTCCTTGCGGCCGTAGTCGAACTCCAGGGTGCCCCAGTCGGGGTGCTCGGCCCGGCGCGGGTCCTCGTGCTCGTACAGCGGCCGTCCGTCGAACCGGGCCAGTGCCCAGTCGTCCTTCGGGAAGTGCGCGGGCACCCAGTCGAGGATCACCCCGATGCCCGCCCGGTGCAGCGAGTCCACCAGGTGGCGGAAGTCGTCGGGACCGCCCAGCCGGGCGGTTGGGGCGTAGAAGCCGGTGATCTGGTATCCCCACGACGGGCCGAAGGGGTGCTCGGCCACCGGCAGGAACTCCACGTGCGTGAAGCCCATGTCCTTCACATAGGCCGGCAGCTGCTCGGCGAGCTGCCGGTAGTCCAGCCCGGGCCGCCACGACGGGAGGTGCACCTCGTACACCGAGAAGGGCGCCTCGTGCACCGGTCGTGCACCGCGCCGCGCCATCCACTCCTCGTCCTGCCACGCGTACCGCGACTCGGTCACGATCGAGGCGGTGTCCGGCGGGACCTGGGTGCGGCGGGCCAGCGGGTCGGCGCGCAGCGTGTGGCTGCCGTCGGGGCGGGTGATGTCGAACTTGTACAGCGTGCCCTCGCCGAGGCCGGGCACGAACAACTCCCAGACGCCGGACGAGCCCAGGGACCGCATGGGGTGGGCCGTGCCGTCCCAGTAGCAGAACTCGCCGGTCAGGCGTACGCCCCGGGCGTTCGGCGCCCAGACGGTGAAGCGGGTTCCGGTGACGCCCTGATGCGTCATGGGGTGGGCGCCGAGCACCTTCCACAGCTGCTCGTGGCGGCCCTCCCCGATCAGGTGCAGATCGAACTCCCCGAGGGCGGGCAGGAAGCTGTACGGGTCCTCGGTCTCCACGGTCGTGCCGTCGTACGCGATGACCAGCCGGTAGTCCGGGACGGACGGCAGCGGCAGCAGTCCGGAGAAGAAGCCGTCGCCGTCGTCGTGGAGCGCCGCCCTGAGCCCCTTCCCGACGACGGTCACGGACCGCGCGAAGGGCCGCAGGGTCCGGAACACCACGCCGCCGCGCACCGGGTGGGCCCCGAGCAGCCCGTGCGGGTCGTGATGGGTGCCGGCGAGCAGCCGCTCCCGGTCCCCGTCCGGGAGCGGCGGGGCGGTCCGGGCGTCGCCCTTGCCGCCCGCGGGGCGCCGCGCACGCGGCGGCCTGTCCGCTCGTTCCCTCGACGCCGCGGGCTTCGCGGGCGCCGCGGTCCCGGCCGTCGGCTCGGGGGATACGTCCTGCGTGTCCGGCGGTTCGGGGGCGGACACCGCCGGATCTGCGGACACCGTCGGATCTGCGGGGAACGACGGATCCACCGGGGACGACGGATCCACGGGGGACGACGGATCCGGCGCGGCCGCGGCGGGTGACGCGGGCAGGGGGGACGAAGGAGGGGTGGGCGTTCGCGGGGTCACAGGTACTGCCTCCTCGGGAGACGGACGACACGGATTCCGCGGACCGGGGGAGTCGTGCGGAAGGCTGCGGACGGGGGAAGGCACAGGGGCGTGGGACGAGCGGGCGGCCTGGACGAGCGTGCCGGGACGGGCGGGTACGGGGTCCCGGGGTCGCGGACGTTCGGCGCACGGGGTCGTGGGCGGGCCCGGGCGCCGCGGCTCCGGTGGGCGGAGCGTCAGGCCCGGGCCAGCCGTTGGACGGCGGCCATGGGCACCGGCAGCCAGTCGGGACGGTGGCGGGCTTCGTAGAGCACCTCGTACACGGCCTTGTCGGTCTCGAAGGCGCGCAGCAGGGCGGGTTCGTCCCGTGGGTCGGCGCCCGCCTCCTCCGCGTAGCCGGTGCAGTAGGCGTCCCGGCAGCGGGCGGCCCAGTCGGGGTTCCACGGCCGGTGGGTGCGGGCCGCGTAGTCGAAGGACCGGAGCATCCCGGCGATGTCCCGCACGGTGGGCTGGGGGCGGCGCCGTTCGGCGAGCGGGCTGGCCGGTTCGCCCTCGAAGTCGATGACCGACCAGCGGCCCCCTCCGCAGTCCTCGCCGTGGACGGTGGCCCCGGAGGTGCGCAGCGTCTGGCCGAGGTGCAGGTCCCCGTGGATCCGCTGGGCGGCCCAGGTGCGGCCGTCGTGGACCGGTTCGGCGACGGCGTCGAAGGCGGCGCGCAGCCCGGGCACATGGGGTGCGAGGGCGGGTACGGCGCGGGCCGCCGCCTCCAGCCGCTCGGTCATGGCGGCGGCGAGCAGCCGGGTCTGCGGCCGGTCGAGGGTGACGGAGGGCAGGGCGGAGGCGAGGGCGGTGTGCACCTCGGCGGTGGCCCGGCCCAGGGCGCGCGCTTCGGCGGCGAAGTCCGTTCCCCCGGCCAGGGAGCGCAGGGCGAGCTGCCAGCCGTCCTCCGAACCGCGCAGGTAGGGCTGGAGCACCCCGAGGGTGGCCGGCTCGCTGAGGTCCTCGACGGCGGTGGTCTCGAACCAGGCGACCGGAGCCGGCACGCGGGTGCAGCGTTCACCCGCGAGTGCGAGGGGAAGTTCCAGGTCGGGGTTGACGCCCGGATGGATGCGTCGGAACACCTTCAGGATGAACGTATCGCCGTACACCAGGGAGGAGTTCGACTGTTCGGCGCCGAGGGCCCGGGGGGCGAGGCCCGCCGGGATCACCGCCGAGGGGGCCCGGCCGAAGCGCAGCGATCCGAGCGCGCCGGGGGTGCGCAGCCGCTCCAGGAGGACCTCCGCGAGGCGGGGGTCCTGGAAGGCGTCGTACACCGCCCTCCCGGCGAGCGGGCCGTCCTGCGGCCGTCCGACGAGTGCCGGCGCGAGGCGTGACGGGAGTGTCCGGCGTACCCCGAGCAGGAGTTGGTAGCAGTCGTCCGCGCCCGGCCCGGCCGCCTCGTGGGCCGGTGACTGCCGGGCGCGGACCAGCAGGTGCAGCAGACCGCCCGTGGCACCCGGACCGACCGTGCCGACCGGCAGCAGCTCGGTCGCCGAGACCAGCGCGAAGCCGGTGATCGGCGTTCCCTTTCCGGCGAACCAGCGCTGGCGGGGCAGCCATTCGCGGAGCAGCGGAGCGAGGGAGAGCAGCAGCGGGGAGGTGGTGCGTGGGGTGGTGATCCGGGTGGATGCAGCCTTTGGCATGGCAACGCGTCCTTTCCCCGGGCACACCACAGGATGCGCTGAGTGTCCCGGATTGCGGCAAATATAGCTGTCCGGGCGATGCATGGGAGACCCCGCGTCAATGGCGCGGAAGTGTCGGGTCGAGATGATCCGTACACATACAGCCGGTTGGCCCATCCGTGGACGGTATCCGTCATGAGTGCCCAGGGCGTCGCGGTGGAAACGTCCGCCCCGGGACCCATGTGATGAAGCGTCAGAACCAGCCGGTCAGGCGTCGGAACGCTTCTTCGTGGAAGTGTTCTTCGGCGCCGCCGGGGATTCCTTCCGCAGGCGGAACCAGTAGAAGCCGTGTCCCGCCAGGGTGAGCAGATACGGCCATTCACCGATGGCCGGGAACCGCACCCCGCCGATGAGCTCCACCGGGTGCCGCCCGTTGAACACCCGCAGATCGAGTTCGGTGGGCTGCGCGAAGCGCGAGAAGTTGTTCACGCACAGGACGAGGTCGTCCTCACCGCCCGGCTCGGTGGACGGAGCCTCGCGCAGGAAGGCGAGCACCGCCGGGTTGGACGAAGGGAGTTCGGTGTAGGAGCCCAGGCCGAACGCCCGGTTCTGCTTGCGGATCTCGATCATCCGCCGGGTCCAGTGCAGCATCGACGACGGCGAGGACATCGCCGCTTCGACATTGGCGACCTGGTAGCCGTAGACCGGGTCCATGATGGTCGGCAGGTACAGCCGGCCGGGATCGCAGGACGAGAAGCCCGCGTTGCGGTCGGGCGTCCACTGCATGGGGGTGCGCACGCCGTCCCGGTCGCCCAGCCAGATGTTGTCGCCCATGCCGATCTCGTCGCCGTAGTAGAGGATCGGCGAACCGGGCAGGGAGAGCAGCAGCGCCGTGAACAGTTCGATCTGGTTGCGGTCGTTGTCCAGCAGGGGGGCCAGCCGCCGCCGGATGCCGATGTTGGCGCGCATCCGCGGGTCCTTGGCGTACTCCGCGTACATGTAGTCGCGTTCCTCGTCCGTCACCATCTCGAGGGTCAGCTCGTCGTGGTTGCGGAGGAAGATGCCCCACTGGCAGCCCGAGGGGATGGCCGGGGTCTTGGCCAGCACCTCGGAGACGGGGTAGCGGCTCTCCCGGCGGACCGCCATGAAGATGCGCGGCATCACCGGGAAGTGGAAGGCCATGTGGCACTCGTCGCCGCCCTTGGCGTAGTCGCCGAAGTAGTCGACGACGTCCTCGGGCCACTGGTTGGCCTCGGCGAGCAGCACGGTGTCCGGGTAGTGCGCGTCGATCTCGGCCCGCACCCGCTTCAGGAAGGAGTGCGTCGCCGGGAGGTTCTCGCAGTTGGTGCCCTCCTCCTGGTAGAGGTACGGCACGGCGTCCAGCCGGAATCCGTCGATGCCGAGGTCCAGCCAGAACCGCAGGGCGGCGAGGATCTCCTCCTGGACGGCCGGGTTCTCGTAGTTCAGGTCCGGCTGGTGGGAGAAGAACCGGTGCCAGTAGTACTGCTGGCGTACCGGGTCGAACGTCCAGTTGGACGTCTCGGTGTCGATGAAGATGATCCGGGCGTCCTGGTACTGCTTGTCGTTGTCCGCCCAGACGTAGTAGTCGCCGTACGGCCCGTGCGGATCCTTCCGCGACTCCTGGAACCACGGGTGCTGGTCGCTGGTGTGGTTCATGACGAAGTCGATGATCACGCGCATGCCGCGCTGGTGCGCGGCGTCGACGAACTCCACGAAGTCGGCGAGGTCGCCGAACTCCGGCAGTACGGCCGTGTAGTCCGACACGTCGTAACCGCCGTCGCGCAGCGGCGACTTGAAGAACGGCGGCAGCCACAGGCAGTCGATGCCCAGCCACTGCAGATAGTCCAGCTTGGCCGTCAGGCCCTTGAGGTCGCCGACTCCGTCGCCGTTGCTGTCCTGGAATGACCGGACGAGCACTTCGTAGAAGACGGCCCGCTTGAACCACTCGGGATCGCGGTCCTTGGCGGGCGTGTCCTCGAACGTGTCGTGAACGGGCTCATTGACGATCATGTTGTGGGTGACCCTCCGATCGGTGAGGACGGTCGCAGGGTGAGGATGTGCGCAGGCGTGATGCCCGGCTCGAGGCGCACATAGTTGTCCCTGCCCCAGTGATAGGTCTCGCCGGTGAGCTCATCGCGCACCGGAGCGGTCTCGTGCCATTCGAGGCCGAGTTCCGGCATGTCCAACGAGACCGTCGCCTCCTGGGTGTGGTGCGGGTCGAGGTTGACGACCACGACGACGGTGTTCGACCCGTGCCGCTTGGAGTAGACGAGCACCTGGTCGTTGTCCGCGTGGTGGAAACGCAGGTTGCGCAGCTGCTGGAGCGCCGGGTTGCGGCGCCGGATCCGGTTCAGCGTGGTGATCAGCGGGGCGATGGAGCGGCCCTCGCGCTCGGCCGCCTCCCAGTCCCGCGGCCGCAGCTGGTACTTCTCCGAGTCCAGGTACTCCTCGCTGCCCTCCCGCACGGGGGTGTTCTCGCACAGTTCGTAGCCGGAGTACATGCCCCAGGTGGGGGAGAGCGTCCCGGCGAGCACCGCGCGGAGCTCGAAGGCCGGCCGGCCGCCGTGCTGCAGACAGGCGTGCAGGATGTCCGGGGTGTTCACGAAGAGATTCGGACGCATGCGGTCGGCCGTCTCCTGCGACAGCTCGGTGAGATAGTCCGTCAGTTCCTGCTTGCCGGTACGCCAGGTGAAGTACGTGTACGACTGCTGGAATCCGATCGCGGCGAGCGTGCGCATCATCGCCGGACGGGTGAATGCCTCGGCCAGGAAGATCACGTCCGGATCGGCCGCATTGATCTCGCCGAGCACCTTCTCCCAGAAAACCACCGGCTTGGTGTGCGGATTGTCGACACGGAAAATGCGGACGCCGTGCTCCATCCAGAAACGCAGCACCCGCACCGTCTCCTCGACCAGACCGCGCATGTCCTGGTCGAAGGCCACGGGGACGATGTCCTGGTACTTCTTCGGTGGGTTCTCCGCGTACGCGATGGTGCCGTCCGGGCGGTGCCGGAACCACTCCGGATGCTTCTGCACCCAGGGGTGGTCGGGGGAGCACTGGAGCGCGAAGTCCAGGGCGATCTCCAGGCGCAGTTCCCGGGCCCGCGCGACGAACCGGTCGAAGTCGTCGATCGTGCCGAGGTCCGGGTGCACGGCGTCGTGCCCGCCGGCCGGCGAGCCGATCGCCCACGGCACGCCCACGTCGTACGGCCCTGCGGACAGCGCGTTGTTGGGGCCCTTGCGGTGGGTGGTGCCGATGGGGTGGACGGGCGGGAGGTACACCACGTCGAAGCCCATCGCCGCGATGGCCGGAAGCCGCTCCGAGGCCGACCCGAACGTTCCCGGCACCGGCGGGGCGTCCCCGGTCACCACCGCGCCCTCGGAGCGGGGGAAGAACTCGTACCAGGAGCCGAACAGCGCCCGCTGCCGCTCCACCTGTAGCGGCAAGGGGCGGGAGGACGTGACCAGTTCGCGCAGCGGATGGCGGGCCAGGACCGCCGCGGCCGCGCCGGTGAGAGCGGCCGCCAGCCGGTCGGCGGCCGGCCGTGACGCGTCGCGCAGCACGTCCGCGACGGCCAGTACGTGCTCGCGGCCGTCCTTCTTCGGCACCCCCGCGGCGGCCCGCTCGTACAGGCCCGCGCCCTCCTCCAGGACGAGCGCCGTGTCGATGTCCGCGGGGATCTTGATGCCGGCGTCGTGCCGCCAGGTGCCGAGGGGGTCGGCCCAGGCCTCCACCTTGTAGGTCCAGCGGCCCTCGGTGGCCGGTGTCACCTCGACCCCCCACCGGTCGGTGCCGGGGGCGAGTTCGCGCATCGGGGTCCACGGTCCCGGCCGGCCGGCCGGATCGCGCAGGACGACATTGGCGGCCACGGCTTCGTGGCCCTCTCTGAACACCGTGGCGGTGACCATGAAGGTCTCGCCGACAACGGCTTTCGCGGGCCTCTTGCCGCACTCGACGGCAGGGCGGACGTCAAGGACGGGAATGCGACCGATCATGGGATCACCTGGGTGAGGGATAACTCGGGGACGGACATGGACGAGGGCGTGGCAGAGCGCAGAACATTGCGGGAGTTCGTCCTTTGTAGCTGCTCCGTTGACGGCTGACCGGCTGCGGGCATGGCCGCTCCTGTCCGCGTTCACTCGAATAGAGGGGCGCTGTTACCGGATGAGCCTTCCACGCGCCCCGGCGGGTATTCCGGCGGATTGCCGACTACTGACGCGTAAGTGCCGCGATCGGAACGGAACCCGAAGGGATGACCCCCCGAATTCGTGAACGGACGTTCACCCATGCCGAGTTGACGGTGCGCCCGACCGTCCTGCAAGCGCCTTCGGGAGATCCCCCGGACGTCCTCCGGAGGGTACGCCGGGGCGCGTTGCCCCCGTTCGCCGCGCCGTGGTGGGGACGACCGCGCCGGGCTACCGTCGAGTGAAGGGCGGGCCTCCATCGCCGTGCGTCCGCCCGGATCCGCACGCCCCCTGCGAAGGTGGAACACGTGAAGGCCATTCGTCGGTTCACCGTCCGCCCCGTCCTCCCCGATCCCCTCCGCCCGCTCAGCGACCTCGCCCGCAACCTGCGCTGGTCCTGGCACCACGAGACCCGCGAACTGTTCCAGTCCGTCGACCCCGAGGGCTGGCGCCGGGCCGACTGCGACCCCGTCCGGCTGCTCGGATCCGTCCCCGCGTCCCGCCTCGCCGAACTGGCCCAGGACCGCCGCTTCCTGCGTCGGCTCGCCGCCGCAGTCGACGACCTCGACGACTACGTCCGCGGCCGCAGGTGGTACCAGACCCAGGAGTCCGCCGGGACCGCGCTGCCGTCGGCCGTCGCGTACTTCTCGCCCGAGTTCGGCATCACCGCCGCCCTGCCGCAGTACTCCGGCGGCCTCGGCATCCTCGCCGGCGACCACCTCAAGGCCGCCAGCGACCTGGGCGTTCCGCTGATCGGAGTAGGCCTGCTCTACCGGCACGGGTACTTCCGGCAGACCCTCTCCCGCGAGGGCTGGCAGCAGGAGCACTATCCGGTCCTCGACCCCAACGAACTGCCCCTCACCCTGCTCCGCGAGGACGACGGCAGTCCGGCGCGGGTGGGCCTCGCCCTCCCCGGGGGCCGTACGCTCCAGGCCCGTGTCTGGCAGGCGCAGGTCGGCAGGGTGCCCCTGCTGCTCCTCGACTCCGACGTCGAGGAGAACGGGCCCGGCGAACGCAACGTCACCGACCGCCTCTACGGAGGCGGCAGCGAACACCGGCTGCTCCAGGAGATGCTGCTGGGCATCGGCGGCGTCCGCGCCGTGCGCACGTACTGCCGGCTCACCGGACATCCCGGGCCCGAGGTCTTCCACACCAACGAGGGCCACGCCGGATTCCTGGGCCTGGAACGCATCAGGGAACTCGCCGCGACCGGGCTGGGCTTCGACGCCGCCCTGGAATCCGTGCGCGCCGGCACGGTGTTCACCACCCATACGCCCGTACCGGCCGGCATCGACCGCTTCGACCGCGATCTCGTCGCCCGCCACTTCGGGCCCGGCGGCGAACTGCCCGGCGTCCCCGTCGAACGGATCCTGCAGCTCGGCACCGAGACCGGCCTCGGCGGCGAACCCGGCCTGTTCAACATGGCCGCGATGGGCCTGCGCCTCGCCCAGCGGGCCAACGGCGTCTCCACGCTGCACGGCGGGGTCAGCCGGGAGATGTTCGCCGGTCTGTGGCCCGGATTCGACCCCGCCGAGGTGCCGATCACCTCCGTGACCAACGGGGTGCACGCCCCTACCTGGGTGGCCCCCGAGGTGTTCCGGCTGGGCGCCCGCAAGCTGGGGGCCGGCCGCGCCGAGGACGCCCTCAGCCTGGGCGGGCGGCAGCGCTGGGACTCCGTCGCCGACATCCCCGACAGCGAGATCTGGGAGCTGCGCCGCGTCCTGCGGGAACAGCTCGTCACCGAGGTGCGGTCCCGGCTGCGTGCCTCGTGGCGGCAGCGCGGCGCCGGTGCCGCGGAACTCGGCTGGATCGACTCCGTGCTCGACCCCGACGTGCTCACCATCGGCTTCGCCCGCCGGGTCCCCTCCTACAAGCGCCTGACCCTGATGCTGCGCGACCGCGAGCGGCTGACCGGGCTGCTGCTGCACCCCGAGCGGCCGGTGCAGATCGTGGTCGCGGGCAAGGCCCATCCCGCCGACGACGGCGGCAAGCGGCTGGTGCAGGAGCTCGTCCGGTTCGCCGACGATCCGCGGGTGCGGCACCGGCTGGTCTTCCTCCCGGACTACGGCATGGCGATGGCGCAGAAGCTCTACCCCGGCTGTGACGTATGGCTGAACAATCCGCTGCGTCCCCTGGAGGCGTGCGGGACCAGCGGGATGAAGGCCGCCCTCAACGGCTGCCTGAACCTCTCGGTCCTCGACGGCTGGTGGGACGAGTGGTACGAACCGGACTTCGGCTGGGCGATCCCCACCGCCGACGGCTCCTCCGCGGCCGATCCCGACCGGCGCGACGACATCGAGGCCGCCGCCCTGTACGACCTCGTCGAACGGCACGTCGCGCCGCGCTTCTACGACCAGGACGCGGCCGGACTGCCTGGCCGCTGGATCGAGATGGTCCGCCGCACCCTCGCGGGCCTCGGTCCCAAGGTCCTGGCCGGCCGTATGGTCCGTGACTACGTGGAGCAGCTGTACGCCCCGGCCGCCCTGGCCCACCGGGCGCTGGACGCCGACACCGCCTGTGAACTGGCCGACTGGAAGGCCGGGGTCCGGGCCGCCTGGCCGCAGGTCGCGGTGAGCCACGGCGAGACCGTCGCCGAACCCGCCGTGGGCTGCACCGCCGAACTGGGCTCGACGGTCGCCCTGCGGGTCCGGGTCGCGCTCGGGGAGCTCCGGCCCGACGACGTCGACGTCCAGGCCGTGGCCGGTCGCGTCGACGCGGACGACACCATCGAGGACGCCCGGGTCTTCCCGCTCAAGCCCGTGGGCAGCCCGGACCTGGAGGGCCGCTGGACCTACGAGGGCACCCTCTCCCTGGACCGTACGGGCCCCTTCGGCTACAGCGTCCGCGTCCTGCCGTCCCACCCCCTCCTCGCCTCCGGCACCGACCTCGGCCTGATCGCGGTACCGCCCGAGGCCACGGGGGAGGGCGCGGGGGTGCTCATGAGGTGAGCGGGACGCCGCCGTGAAATGGGCGGTGCCCGGAACCCCTCCGGGGCTCCGGGCACCAACACCTTCGGACCAGCTCGTGGGTGCGGAGTCTGGAATCAGAAGGTGAGCTTCCAGCTGTTGATGTAGCCGGTGTCGAGGCGGGCCTTGTCCTGGACTCGCAGCTTCCAGACGCCGGCCGCGACCTCGGAGGACGCGTTGACGGTGTACGTCGTCTGGACGTTGTCCGCCGAGTCCGAGCCGCTGAACGGCTTCAGGTTGTAGACCGAGCCGTCGGGGGCGACGAGGTCCACGACCAGGTCACCGCGCCAGGTGTGGATGATGTCCACGGCCACCTGGAGGTTGCTGGGCGCGTTGCCCGTCTTGTCCACGGTGATCGACGAGGTGACCGCTGCGCCGTAGTCCGGGATGGACACGTCGGTGGTGTTCTCGTACGAGGTGCCGCCGCCGGGGCCGCCGGGGCGGGTGCCGACGTTGATGGCCGCCCACGCGTCCTGGACCGCCTTGTACTCGGCGCTCGACGTGCCGTAGAGCTCACCGGCGACCGCGACGGTGCCGGTGCGGGCGCCCGCGTAGTTGGTCGTCGAGTTGAACTTGGTGGTCAGTGCCTTGTACCAGATCAGCGCGGCCTTGTCGCGGCCGATACCGGTGACCGGCAGACCGTCGGAGGTCGGCGAGTCGTAGTTCACGCCGTTGATGGTCTTGGCGCCGCTGCCCTCGGAGAGCAGGTAGAACCAGTGGTTCGCCGGGCCCGAGGAGTAGTGGACGTCGATCCCGCCGAGGCCCGAGTACCAGGCGTCCTTGGACGAGCCGTCCTTGCTCGGCTTGTCCATGTAGCGCAGCGGGGTGCCGTCGCCGTTGATGTCGATCTTCTCGCCGACCAGGTAGTCGCCCTTGTCCTGGGCGTTGGCGGCGTAGAACTCGACCGCGGCGGCGAAGATGTCCGAGGTCGCCTCGTTGAGGCCGCCGGACTCGCCGCTGTAGACCAGCTTGGCGGTGTTGGAGGTGACGCCGTGCGTCATCTCGTGCGCGGCCACGTCGATGGACGTCAGCGGCTTGGCGTTGCCCGCGCCGTCGCCGTACGTCATGCAGAAGCAGCTGTCGGACCAGAACGCGTTGATGTACGCGTTGCCGTAGTGGACCCGGGAGTACGCGCCGACGCCGTCGCCGCGGATACCGCTGCGGCCGTGCACGTTCTTGTAGTAGTCCCAGGTGACGCCCGCGCCGAAGTGGGCGTCCGCGCCCGCGGTCTCCGCGTTCGACGCCTGGCCGTTGCCCCAGACGTCGTCGGGTCCGGAGAACAGCGTTCCGGTGCCGGAGGTGCCGCGGTTGAGGTTGTACGTCTTGTGGTTGCCGCGGCCGGTGTCCGTGAGGTTGTACGTGGATCCGGACTGCGCGGAGCCGAGCGTCACCGTGCCGCTGTACTGGGTGTTGCCGGTGCCGGTCTCGATGGCCTGCCACTCGTAGAGCTTGGCGCCGGTCGTCGCGTCGGTGACGACGTGCAGCTCGTTCGGGGTGCCGTCGTGCTGGATGCCGCCGACGACGGTCTCGTAGGCCAGGGTCGGCTTGCCCTGGGCCATCCAGACGACCTTGCGCGGGGCGCGGTCGGCCTTGGTCTTCTTGGAGCCCTCGGCCGCGGCGGCACCGAGTGCCTGCTTCTCGGCGGTGGCGGTCGTCACCTTGGCGGTGGTGAACGAGCCGGGAAGCCCCTTCAGTCCGGCGCGGGACGCCTTGCTCACGCCTTCCGTCACGCCGGCCTTGGACTCGGCGACGACGAGGTCTCCACCGAGGACCGGGAGCCCGTCGTAGGTGCGCTCGTAGCGGGTGTGCGTGGTGCCGTCGCGGTCCTGGACGACATCGCGGACGACCAGCTTCTCCTTGGCGTCGAGGCCGAGCTCCCGGGCGGTCTCCGCCGCGGAGGACTCGGCTGTGCGTATCAGCGCGGCACGCTGGGCGGGGCTGAGACTGGCCGGCAGCGCTCCGGTGTCGACCTTGCCGAGCGCGGCTCCGGCGGCTGCGGCACGCGGGGTTTCGGCGGTGGCGGCTCCGGCCTGGACTCCGACGCTGAGCATGGCTGCGGCGGCGACGAACGCACCGATGGCGGTGGCACGCCGATGGGGGGTGGGTCTCAACGCAGGCTCCTTCTGCAAGAAGTCGAGAACGGTCGGCTGGGTGGGCCGTCCGTGGCAGAACAGGCAGTGCGAGTGCGCAGAACGCTCAGAAGCGTGCCATCGGGATTGACCTAATGTCAGGAGCGCGTCAAAAGGTTGGCCGGAAATCGTCCGTTGCCCGAAGAGTCGGGTTCGCTATACGGACGGTTCACCGGGGCGTAAGACACATGTGATCGGGCGCCGTCGAAGGATGCGCACAAGTCTCCCTGCGGGCGGGCCGAGTTGTGCACCGCCGGGGACGGACGCGTCCCGGACGCGGGCCTCGTGCGGCACGCCGTGCCGCCGCGACCGGCCCGCGATCCGCGCCGACGGTCCGCTCGCGGGCCGGCCGTCATGCACGCGCGTGCTGCCCGGACCGCCGCGGCGCCCGCCGCCGAACCGTCCCGCCCTCCCTCCCGGACGGGCCACGGACCCTCCTCGGGCCGGGTACGGACCGCCTCGCGACCGTGCTCCGGCGGCACCGCGGAAGCCCACGAGATCCGGCCGGGGTTCCCGGCGCACCGTCGCCATGGCCGGAAAACGCCTCCGGAAAATGCCCCCGAGTCGCATGAGCACCAGCCGCCGCTCGCCGACGGACCACGGCGGAGTCAGCCCCCGCAGGGCCCCCTCGGCTTCGGCGCCCTCGCCCCTCTTGCCGCGGTGTGCACGTCCGAGCCCCGTCACCGGGCGCCGCGGTCGGCGGACCCCGCATCGCCGACCCAGGGGGTGGCCGGTGGATCACGGCTGGGACCGGCCCGTCCGGCACCGCGGCTTGCGGAGTTGTCGTCGGTCGCCGATGCTCCACATGGACTCTCCCCCTGCCTCCCCCTGCCTCCCCGTGCCCCCCTGCCGGCGGGACCCTCATCCTCCGCCCTGCAATCCACGGCACCAAAGGCCCGGGCTATCCGACCCTGATCCACCGGACACCCCCTGGTCGCGGACCCCGGCTCGCCCCGCCGTCACGCCAGGCTCTCCCGCCACGCCCGGTGGAGTTCCGCGAACCTGCCCGTGCCGTCGACGAGTTCGGCGGGGGAGCCGTCCTCGACGATCCGCCCCCGCTCCATGACCAGGACGCGGTCGGCGATCTCCACCGTGGACAGGCGGTGCGCGATGACGACGGCCGTGCGGCCCTTCAGCACCGTGAGCATCGCGGCCTGCACGGCGCGCTCCCCGGGGATGTCCAGCGAGCTCGTCGCCTCGTCGAGGATGAGCACCGCCGGGTCGGCGAGCAGCGCCCTCGCGAACGCGACCAGCTGCCGCTGGCCCGCCGAGATCCGGCCGCCGCGCTTACGGACGTCGGTGTCGTAGCCCTCCGGGAGCGCCGCGATGAAGTCGTGCGCTCCGATCGCCTTCGCCGCCTGCTCGATCTCCTCGCGGGTGGCGTCCGGTCGGCCGATCGCGATGTTCTCGGCGACGGTCCCGGAGAACAGGAACGCCTCCTGCGTCACCATCACCACGCCCCGGCGCAGCTCGGCCGGCGACAGGTCCCGGAGGTCCACGCCGTCGAGCAGCACCCGGCCTGCCGACGGGTCGTAGAAGCGCGCAAGGAGCTTCGCGAGCGTCGACTTGCCCGCTCCCGTCGAACCCACGACGGCGACCGTCCGCCCGGCCGGGATCGTCAGGTCGAACCGCGGCAGTACCTCGCCGCCCGTGCGGTAGCCGAAGCCCACCCCTTCGAACACCACCTCCCGGCCGGGCCGGTCGTCGCCGGGCCGGGCGGGCAGCGGCTTCGGGTCCGCCGGCCCGGGCACCGACGGGGTCTGCGCCAGCAGGCCCGCGATCTTCTCCAGCGACGCGGCGGCCGACTGGTACGAGTTGAGGAACATACCCAGCCGGTCGATGGGGTCGTACAGCCGCCGCAGGTACAGCACGGCCGCCGCCAGCACACCAAGCTCCAGCGAGCCCGACGCCACCCTGTGGGCGCCCCACAGCACCATCGCGGCCACGGCCGTGTTGGCGACCACCCGGGAGCCGACCACATAGCGGGCCATCTCCAGCAGCGCGTCGCCGTTCGAGCGCTCGTGACGGCGGTTCAGCCCGGCGAACGCCGCGTCGTTGACGTCCTCCCGGCGGAACGCCCGCACCGGGCGGATCCCGTTCATCGTCTCGACGAACTTCACGATCACGGCCGCGATCGCGGTGGACCGCTCGGCGTACACGACCGCGGCCCGCCGCCGGTACACCCGCACCAGCCAGTAGAGCGGCAGGAAGGACAGCAGCGCGAGACCGCCGATGCCGAGGTCGAGGTAGAGCAGCATCGCGGAGATGTAGACGAACGCCAGCACGACGTTGACGAGCTCCTGCAGGCCCTCGTTGAGCAGCTCCCGCAGCGACTCCACGTCCGATGTGGACCGCGAGATCAGCCTGCCCGAGGTGTAGCGCTCGTGGAAGTCGATGCTGAGCGCCTGGGCGTGCCGGAAGATGCGCCCCCGCAGATCCAGCAGCGCGTCCTGGTTGACCCGGGCCGACAGCATGATGAACGCGTACTGCAGCACGCCGGACGCCATGGCGCACACCGCGTATCCCACGGCGACCGCGACCAGCGGCCCGTAGTCGTGCGCGCGGAACGCCGGAACGCCCCGGTCGATGGCGTACGCGACCAGCAGCGGGCCCGCCTGGACGGCGGCCTGCTGGAGCAGCAGGAGCAGCGCGGTCAGGACCACGCGTCCGCGCTGCGGCCTGAGCAGCGACCTCAGCAGCGCCTTCGTGGCGCCGGGTGCGGCGGGCAGGGCGTCCCGGTCGAAGGGGTCGTTGCCGGAGCCGTTCCCGTCCGGCCCGGTGACGTCCTGCGGGGTGTCGACGGTGGCCGTCATCGTTCTCCCTCCGCGCCGGACATCAGCCAGGCGTACTCGACGTTCTCCCGCAGCAGTTCCTGATGGGTGCCCACGGCGGCGATCCGGCCGCCGGACAGCAGCGCCACCCGGTCGGCGAGCATCACCGTCGACGGCCGGTGGGCCACGACCAGCGCGGTGGTGTCCTCCAGGACGCGGCGCAGCGCGGCCTCGACGAGGGCTTCGGTGTGCACGTCCAGGGCGGACAGCGGGTCGTCGAGCACCAGGAAGCGCGGCTGTCCGACGACGGCCCGGGCCAGGGCGAGCCGCTGCCGCTGACCGCCCGACAGACTGAGGCCCTGCTCACCGACCTGGGTGTCGGCGCCCTGCGGCAGGGTGTCGACGAAACGTGCCTGCGCGATGTCCAGGGCCCGGCCGAGCCGTTCCGGGCCGGCGTCCCCGTCGGCGCCCATCAGCACGTTCTCGCCGACGCTCGCCGAGAACAGGGTCGGTTCCTCGAACGCCACCGACACCAGGGACCGGAGCTCCTCGCGGGGCATCGCGCTGATGTCCCGTCCGTCGAGGCTGATCCGCCCCGCGGTCAACTCGTACATCCGGGGTACGAGCGCGGTGAGCGTGGTCTTGCCGCTGCCGGTCGCACCCACGAGGGCCATGGTCTCGCCCGGTTCGACGTGCAGGTCGACGCGGTCCAGTACGGGCGCCGACCCGGGCGGCGCGTCCGGGTAGCGGAACGTGACGCCCTCGAAGCGCAGCCCGCCCGTCGTTCCGGGAGCGGAACCGGAAGCCCCGTCGGTCGGCGCCGCGGCCCCGGACACCGCGGTGGGGGTGGCGTCCAGAGCAGCCGTGGCGTCCGCGGACTCTGCTGCCGGGGCGGCACCCGGAACACCCGCGGCGTCCGCGGACTCCGCCTGCTCGTCCATCACTTCGAAGTACCGTTCCGTCGCCGTCGCGGACTCCTGGCACATCGCCAGCAGGAAGCCGATCGACTCGACCGGCCAGCGCAGTGCCAGTGCCGTGGACAGGAACGCCACGAGCGTGCCCGCCGACAGCCCGCCGTCCGCGACCTGGACGGTCCCCAGCACCAGCGCGGCGCCGATGGCCAGCTCCGGCACGGTCGTGATCAGCCCCCAGACGCCCGCCAGCAGCCGTGCCTTGGCCAGTTCGGTCCCGCGCAGCTGCCCGGTCAGCTCCCGGAACGCCGCCGCCTGACTGCGGTGCCGGCCGAACCCCTTGATGATCCGGATGCCCAGCACGCTCTCCTCGACGACCGTGGTGAGGTCACCGACCTGGTCCTGCGCCCGGCGTGCCACCAGCGCGTACTTCGTCTCGAAGTGCGAGCACATGACGACCAGCGGGACGACGGGCGCGAGCAGCACCAGTCCGAGCGTCCACTCCTGGACGATCAGCAGCGCACATCCGGCGACGATCGTGACGCCGTTGACCAGCAGGAACGTCAGCGGGAAGGCGAGGAACATCCGCAGCAGCATCAGATCGGTCGTGCCTCGGGACAGCAGCTGTCCGGACGCCCAGCGGTCGTGGAACGCCACCGGCAGCCGCTGGAGGTGCCGGTACAGATCGGCCCGCATGTCCGCCTCGACCCGCGACAGCGGCCGGGCGACCAGCCACCTCCGGTACCCGAAGAGCAGCGCCTCGGCGAGGCCGAGCAGCAGCAGCGCGAACGCTCCGAGCCACACCCCGCCCGGATCCGCGTGGGCCACCGGCCCGTCGACGATCCACTTGAGCACGAGCGGGATGACGAGGCTCAGCAGGGAGGCCGCGGTGGCGATGAACGCGGCGAGGAACAGTCGTCTCCGCACCGGGCGTACGTAGGGCCACAGGCGCAGCAGCGAACGGACGGAGGAGCGGGTCTCGGGGGCGCTGTGTGAATCGGACATCAGCAGTGAGCGTACGGTTCACCACTGACGCGGCCCAATGGATTATGGGTCCACCCGGTCTCCTCCCATGGGCCCGGGACTCGGACGCCCCCTACCCCGGCTTCACCCGAAGCAGCAGCACCGACCGCGCGGGCACCGTCATCGTGCCGCCCGCCCGGTGGTCCACCCCCGGCGCGGCCGACTGGTCCTCCCGGGAGGTGTCCAGGACCAGTTCGTACACCTCCGCCCAGGGCGGGCCGGGCAGGACGAAGCCCACCGGACGGTCGCCCGCGTGGAGGACGACCAGGAAGCTGTCGTCGGTGATCTTCTCTCCGCGGGCGTCCCGGCCGGGGATGTCCCGGCCCGAGAGGTAGAGGGCGAGCGTGGGCGCCGGGTCGTACCAGTTCTGCTGGGTCATCTCCGTGCCGTGCGGGGTGAACCAGGCGAGGTCGCGCAGTCCGTCGGGGGCCTGCGGCCGCCCGGAGAAGAACGCGCGCCTGCGCAGTACGGGATGGCTGTGGCGCAGCGCGATCAGCCGCGAGGTCAGCTCGTACAGGCTGCGCCATGCGGGGGAGTCGAGCAGGGACCAGTCGACCCAGCCGGTCGGACCGTCCTGGCAGTAGGCGTTGTTGTTGCCGTCCTGGGTGCGGCCCATCTCGTCGCCGGCGACGAGCATCGGCACGCCCGTGGACAGCAGCAGGGTGCTCAGCAGATTGCGCAGCTGACGGCGGCGCAGCGCGTTGATCCGCGGATCGTCGGTCTCGCCCTCCGTGCCGCAGTTCCAGGCGCGGTTGTCGTTGGTGCCGTCGCGGTTGCCCTCGCCGTTGGCCTCGTTGTGCTTGTGCTCGTAGCTCACCAGGTCGCGGAGGGTGAAGCCGTCGTGCGCGGTGACGAAGTTGATGGACGCGTACGGGCGGCGACCGCCCCAGGAGTAGAGGTCGCTGGACCCGGAGAGCCGGTAGCCGAGGTCCCGGACGTCGGGCAGCGCGCCACGCCAGAAATCCCGCACCGCGTCGCGGTAGCGGTCGTTCCACTCGGCCCACAACGGGGGGAACGCGCCGACCTGGTAGCCGCCGTTGCCCACGTCCCAGGGCTCGGCGATGAGCTTCACCCGGCGCAGCACCGGGTCCTGGGCGATCACGGCGAGGAAGGGCGACAGCATGTCGACGTCGTGCATGGAGCGGGCCAGTGCGGCGGCCAGGTCGAAGCGGAACCCGTCGACGCCCATCTCGGTGACCCAGTAGCGCAGCGAGTCGGTGATCAGACGCAGTACCTGGGGCTGCACCACGTGCAGCGTGTTGCCGCAGCCGGTGTAGTCGGAGTAGCGGCGGGCGTCCGGCTGGAGCCGGTAGTAGCCGCGGTTGTCGATGCCGCGCAGCGACAGCGTCGGCCCCAGCTCGCCCGCCTCGGCCGTGTGGTTGTAGACGACGTCGAGGACGACCTCGATGCCGGCGGCGTGCAGGGCCCGGACCATCCGCTTGAACTCGCCGACCTGCTGGCCGCCGGTGCCGCTGGCCGAGTATCCGGCGTGCGGGGCGAAGTAGCCGATCGAGTTGTAGCCCCAGTGGTTCCGCATGCCCCGGCGCAGCAGATGGTCCTCATGGGCGAACTGGTGGACGGGCAGCAGTTCCACCGCGGTCACCCCGAGGCGGACCAGGTGGTCGACCGCGGCCGGGTGGGCCAGCCCCGCGTAGGTGCCGCGCAGCTCCTCCGGGACGCCGGGATGGCGCATGGTGAAGCCGCGGACGTGGAGTTCGTAGATGACCGAGTCGGCCCAGGGCGTCTTCGGCCGCCGGTCGTCGGCCCAGTCGTCGTCGTCATGGACGACCACGCCCTTGGGTACGTACGGCGCGGAGTCCCGGTCGTCGCGCACGGTGTCCGCGACGCCCTGCTGCGGCCAGTCGCGCACATGACCGTAGACCTCCGCCGGCAGCGCGGCGTACTCGGCCCGCGGGCCGGTCCCGCGTACCCCGAACTCCCCGTCCACCGCCCGCGCGTACGGATCGAGGAGCAGCTTCGCCGGGTTCCAGCGGGCGCCGGTCCACGGGTCCCAGCGGCCGTGCACCCGGTAGCCGTAGCGCTGCCCCGGCCCCACGCCCGGCAGGAAGCCGTGCCAGATCTCATGGGTCAGCTCGGTGAGGGGGCAGCGGGTCTCCGAGCCGTCCGGTTCGAAGAGGCACAGCTCCACCGCCTCGGCACCGCCCGCCCACAGGGCGAAGTTGGTGCCGGCGACCCCGTCGGGGCCGACCCGGAAACGCGCCCCGAGCGGGGTCGGCGCGCCCGGCCACACCTTCGGACGGCGAGGTTCCGGTTCCGGCCCGGAGTTCCGTCCGGCGGCGGCGCGACAGGGCGCTCCGTCCTGCCCGGGCTGTGCGCCCGGCATCGCCTCCTGTACTGCCTGGTGCTGCTCGGCTGCGCTCGACACCGGTCGGCCTCCCGCGGCTCGTCAGAACCACGGGGTGATCCGGGGGCGTACGGCGTCCCGGCCGCGGCTCCCCGTGCGTGGTCCTCCCAGCAGTTCTGCCCGGAAGAGCGGTCGTACTCACGTTTCTCCCGGAGGGGCGCGGTCGTTGGGCCCTTCGTGAGATTCGTAGCGAAACGGGCCGGGGCGGGCATCGCCGCCGTCATGGCATGGGCGGGACTGGTGGCCGGGCTGGCCGGATGCACGGGCGGGACCGTGGTGATCGGGAGCAAGCCGCGGTCACCCGCCGAGACCATTCAGGTCACCCCGGCGGACGGCGCCAAGGGTGTGATGGCGGACCAGCGGGTCGAGGTGCGGATTCCCGCCGGGCGGCTGGAGAGCGTCAAGGTGATGAAGGCCGAGGACGCCCTCCCCAAGGAGGTGAAGGGGAGGATCTCGGCGGACGGGCTGAGCTGGCTTCCCGACAAGGGGCAGCTCCAGCTCGCCGCCAAGTACACCGTGGACGTGGTCGCCCTCGACGCCCACGGACGGCGGCAGGCCCGGCACACCACCTTCACCACGTTCGTCCCGGACGAGCGCTTCATCGGCTACTTCAAACCGGAGAACCGCTCCACCGTCGGCACCGGAATGATCATCTCCTTCACCTTCAACCAGCCCGTCCGTAACCGGGCGGCCGTCGAACGGGCCATCACGGTCACCGCCCGGCCCCGGATCGAGGTGGTGGGCCACTGGTTCGACGACACCCGGCTGGACTTCCGGCCCCGCGACTACTGGCGGCCCGGCACCAAGGTGACCGTCGACATCGGGCTGCGGGACGTCCAGGCCTCGCCCGGCGTGTACGGCATCCAGCAGAAGAAGTTCACGTTCACCGTCGGCCGCTCCCAGGTCTCCCGGGTGGACGCCGAGGCGCACACCATGGAGGTGTTCCGCGACGGTGAACTGCTGGCCAAGCTGCCCGTCACGGCGGGCGCGCCCAAGACCACCACCTACAACGGCAAGATGGTGGTCACCGAGATGTTCGAGGTGACCCGGATGAACGGCCGGACCGTGGGCTTCGGGGGAGAGTACGACATCCCGGACGTGCCGCACGCCATCCGGCTCACCTCCTCGGGGACCTTCCTGCACGGGAACTACTGGGCCGATCCCAAGGTGTTCGGGCGGTCCAACGTCAGCCACGGCTGTGTGGGCCTGCGGGACGAGCAAGGCGGCGACGAGGACACCCCGGCGGGCTGGTTCTTCGACCGCACCCTGGTCGGGGACGTCGTCGAGGTCGTCAAGTCCAAGGACAAACAGGTGGCACCGGACAACGGGCTCGGTGGCTGGAACATGGACTGGCGCGCGTGGAAGGCGGGCTCGGAACTGTCCTGATTCCTGCGTGTTGTCCGGGGTTCTCCCCTGCGACGCCCGGCCGTTCCGCATGACCCGTGCCCGTCCTGGACAAGTTGGGACTGAACGGTGACATTCGCGGGACCAAAGCACTCCTCGCCATGTGATTATCTATCGCCAAGTGCGCGAGAGGAGTGCGCACCGGGGGTGCGGGCCGTGGCGGGGCCAGGCCGTGCGAGGGGAGATAGCCAAAGTGAACGGGCAGCCGATATCGGGGGCATCGGTCGGTGGCCGGCGCAGGCGCGCGGGCCGGACGTTTTCGGCCGTCATGGTGGGTGCGGCGCTTCTGCTGGTGTCGGCCTGTGGGGGCGGCGGTGACGCCGGCGGCGACAAGGCTGCCGCGGGCTCCGGCCAGGCCGGCGACAACAAGGCGTCGGTCGCTGTCGTCAGCATCGAGCCGAAGGACGGGGCGACCGATGTCGCCACGATGGGCGCGCTGAAGGTCGGCGCCAAGGACGGCAAGCTCACCGCCGTCAAGGTCGAGGACAGCAAGGGCAACACGATCGAGGGCGCCATCTCCAAGGACGGCGCCACCTGGGAGCCGTCCCAGCACCTCGGCTCCGCGACCAAGTACAAGGTCCACGCGGTCGCCAAGGACTCCGAGGGCCGCGAGTCCGCCAAGGACACCTCCTTCACCACGCTCGTTCCGCAGAACACCTTCGTCGGCCACTACACGCCGGAGGACGGCTCGACCGTCGGCGTCGGCATGCCGGTCTCCATCAACTTCACCCGTGGCATCACCAACCCCGAGGCCGTCGAGCGGGCCATCAAGGTGACGGCCGTGCCGGCCGTGCCCGTCGAGGGCCACTGGTTCGGCAACGACCGCCTGGACTTCCGGCCCGAGAAGTACTGGGCCGCGGGCACCAAGGTCACGGTGAAGATCAACCTCGACGGCGTCGAGGGCCGGCCCGGGGTGTACGGCAAGCAGAACAAGACGCTGAACTTCACCATCGGCCGCAGCCAGGTCAGCACGGTCGACGCCAGTGCCAAGACCATGACCGTCGAGCGGGACGGCAAGGTCGTCAAGACCATCCCGATCACCGCGGGCGCCCCGGCCACGACGACCTACAACGGCCAGATGGTCATCAGCGAGAAGTACAAGGTGACCCGGATGAACGGCGCCACCGTGGGCTTCGGCGGCGAGTACGACATCAAGGACGTGCCGCACGCGATGCGTCTGTCCACCTCCGGCACCTTCGTGCACGGCAACTACTGGGCCTCGGCGGGCACCTTCGGCTCCGCCAACGTCAGCCACGGCTGTGTCGGCCTGCGCGACGTGCGCGGCGCCTACGACAAGGACATGCCGGCGGCCTGGTTCTTCGACAGCTCGATCATCGGTGACGTGGTCGTGGTGAAGAACTCCAACGACAAGCAGATCCAGCCCGACAACGGCCTCAACGGCTGGAACATGTCCTGGGCGGAGTGGACGAAGTAACGCTCCTTCCCCCCGGAGTTCCGACGCGGGCCCGGTGCCGTGACCCACGGCGCCGGGCCCGTGCGCGTGCCGTGCCCTCCGGGGGACGCCCCCGTACCGCCCGGTACTAACCTGCCCCCATGACTGTGAACCTCGAAGTCGCCGAAGGCGTCGGCACGATCCGCCTCGACCGCCCCCCGATGAACGCGCTGGACATCGCCACCCAGGACCGGCTGCGCGAGCTCGCGCAGGAGGCGACGGACCGCGACGACGTGCGCGCCGTGATTCTCTACGGCGGGGAGAAGGTGTTCGCCGCCGGCGCGGACATCAAGGAAATGCAGGTGATGGACCACGCCGCGATGGTCAAGCGGTCCCGGGGCCTCCAGGACGCGTTCACCGCCGTCGCGCGCATCCCCAAGCCCGTGGTCGCCGCGGTCACCGGATACGCCCTGGGCGGCGGCTGCGAGCTGGCGCTGTGCGCCGACTACCGGATCGCGGCCGACAACGCCAAGCTCGGCCAGCCGGAGATCCTCCTCGGTCTGATCCCGGGGGCCGGCGGCACCCAGCGGCTTTCGAGGCTGATCGGCCCCTCCCGGGCCAAGGACCTCATCTTCACCGGCCGCATGGTGAAGGCGGACGAGGCGCTGACACTGGGCCTGGTGGACCGTGTCGTGCCGGCCGACGAGGTGTACGAGCAGGCGCACGCCTGGGCCGCGAAGCTGGCGCAGGGCCCCGCCCTCGCGCTGCGCGCCGCAAAGGAGAGCATCGACGTCGGTCTGGAGACGGACATCGACTCCGGTCTCGCCGTCGAACGCAACTGGTTCGCCGGGCTCTTCGCGACAGAGGACCGTGAGCGCGGGATGCGCAGCTTCGTCGAGGAGGGGCCGGGTAAGGCCAAGTTCGTCTGAGAGCTGCCGTGTCGGACGCCCTCCCGCTCTGCACGCCCGCCTTGTGGGCGCATTAGCGCAGCCTTAAGAGAACCTTAAGGAGTCCTTGCCCGCGGACGCGTAGTGATCAACCGTAAGCGGGACGTCATCGCAGGTCAGTCGGGCCGAACCGGCTGCCTCCTGCCCCTGTCATATGCCATTGGGCGGCAGGGGAGGGGGTGGCCCGGGGGGAGGGATTCCGCCGGAAGTCTCACGGGCCGCGGCCGGGGCGGCCATCATGGGGGCCATGGCGGGCCTGGAGGGTATCGAGCAGCCGCGGCAGCGAACCGGGGCGACCGTTGCGCGATGGTCGCCGGCGGTCGAGGACGAACGGGCGCTGCGGACCCTGGAGTCGCTCGGGAATCCGGCCGAGGGTGAGGTGCGGCTCCCGTCCCGCCCCGAATCGGCCGCCGATGCGCGCCGGCTGACGCAGTGCGTGGTGCTGGGGCACTGGGGGCTCTCCCCGCAGATCTCCGAGCATGCCGTGCTGCTGGTCTCCGAGCTCGTCGGGAACGCCGTGCGGCACACCGGCGCCCGGGTCTTCGGGCTGCGGATGCTGCGCCGCCGGGGCTGGATCCGTATCGAGGTGCGCGACCCCTCGCGCGGTCTGCCCTGTCTGATGCCCGTACAGGAGATGGACACCAGCGGCCGCGGTCTGTTCCTCGTCGACAAGCTGTCCGACCGGTGGGGCGTGGACCTGCTGCCGCGCGGCAAGACCACCTGGTTCGAGATGCGCGTGGCGGACCGCTGAGCTCCGGATGTGCAGGAGCCCCCGGTGCCTGGGGTGTGGCGTTGCGGGGGCTCTCCTGGGGTGCGCCGCGGGATCGATGGGGTGTGTCCACGGCTGCGGGACGACCTGGCCCGGGTCGATGGGGGTCGTTGTCCACGTGACTATGACAGACGATTACCGGGTAAGCCAAACCGGTGGGGTCTGAATCGCAGGTGAGATGGCCCACCTGCCTGCGAAATAATGAATACTTATTGAACCTGGCGGGTATTCCATTGGTCACTGGGGCGTCCGGGGGCCGGGTGCATGCGACTCGTATCATGTCCTAATTGGATAGATCTGCACCTTTCGCACCGTCACCCCGTTAAATGGTCGCGTGCTTTCGTTGACGCAACGGACCGCCGTACTGCTGGTGGCTGCCTGTCTCGCCGCCGCCCTCGCGGGCTGCGGGGACGGCGGTGCCCCGAGCGCAGAGCGCCGCGGCCCCCAGCCGCCGCCGGCATCGCCCGCCGGTGAGAAGTGGGCACCGGCGGCGCCGGCCGGACTGTCCGGAATGCCTCCGGTGCTCGACCCGCAGGACATCTACGCGGCAACCCGCCCCGGGATGCTCTCGCCCGTGGTGAGGGCCTTCCCGTCCCGGGTGTACGTGCCCAACACCAACTCCGACACCGTGTCGGTGATCGACCCGGACACGTACCGGGTCGTCGAGACCATCCCGGTGGGCGTCCAGCCCCAGCACGTCGTCCCCTCCTGGGACATGAGGACCCTCTGGGTCAACAACAACCGAGGACACACCCTCACCCCCATCGACCCCGCCACCGGCAGGGCCGGCGCACCGGTCGAGGTCCACGATCCGTACAACCTCTACTTCACCCCGAACGGCAAGTACGCCGTGGTCATGGCCTCCCTCGACCGCGAGCTGGTGTTCCGTGACCCGCACAGCATGGAACGGATCCACGCCGAGCCGGTCTCCTGTTACGGCGTCAACCACGCGGACTTCTCGGCCGACGGCCGCTACTTCATCGTGTCCTGCGAGTTCTCCGGCGAACTGCTCAAGGTGGACACCGAGCAGATGAAGGTCGTCGCCAAGCAGCGGCTCCCGTTCCAGGGCGCGATGCCGCAGGACGTGAAGGTGTCCCCGGACGGGAAGACGTTCTACGTCGCCGACATGATGGCCCACGGTGTCTGGGCGTTGGACGGCGAGCGGTTCACCACCCCGAAGCTGCTGCCCACCGGAAAGGGCGCGCACGGCCTCTACATCAGCCGTGACTCCCGGGAGATGTTCGTCCCCAACCGCGGCGAGGGCTCCGTCTCCGTGTTCGACTTCGCACAGAACCGGGTGACGAAGAAGTGGTGGCTGCCCGAGGGCGGCAGCCCCGACATGGGTGGCGTCTCCGCGGACGGCAAGGTGCTCTGGCTGTCCGGCCGGTACGACGCCGAGGTGTATGCCATCGACACCGCCACGGGCAAGCAGCTGGCCCGTATCCCGGTCGGCAGCGGACCGCACGGCCTGGCCGTCTATCCCCAGCCCGGCCGCTACTCCCTGGGGCACACCGGCGTCTTCCGCTGACGTGCCGCTGACGTGCCGCTGACGTGCCGCGGACGGCGTGACGGCCCGTCGGCCGCCACCCCGTCCGCCCGCCCGGCACGCACGGAAATCGGCGTGTCCGGCCGGGGCCCCGCCGGACCGGCCGACGCCTGCGGCATGACCCGGCCGCTGTCCGGACCCCGCCCCCGGCCCGTTAATCTGGGGCCCTTCCTAAAGGCACCAAGAAGGGGTGGCATCAGTGGCGGACATCGACGAGGCGCGCAAGGCGTTCGAGCGGTTCGACGCGGACGGCGACGGCCTGATCACGCCGGCCGAGTACAAGAGCGCCATGGCGCAGCTCGGCGACTTCCACGTCACTGAGACCGTGGCCCAGGCGCTGATCGGCCAGCGCGACGAGAACGGCGACGGCCTGCTGTCCTTCGACGAGTTCTGGGGCTCGCTCAACAAGAGCTGAGCCCGCTCCGGAACGACGAAGGACGGGGACCCGCGGCCGACGGCCACGGGTCCCCGTCCTTCGTGCTGGGCCGGCACCGGCCCCGCGCCTCGTTCGCGGTGCTCAGCACTCGATGATGTTGACGGCGAGGCCGCCGCGGGCGGTCTCCTTGTACTTAACCGACATGTCCGCGCCGGTGTCCTTCATGGTCTTGATGACCTTGTCCAGGGAGACCTTGTGGCTGCCGTCGCCGCGCATGGCCATCTTGGCGGCGGTCACGGCCTTCACGGCGGCCATGCCGTTGCGCTCGATGCACGGGATCTGCACCAGGCCGCCGACCGGGTCGCAGGTCAGGCCGAGGTTGTGCTCCATGCCGATCTCGGCTGCGTTCTCGACCTGCTCCGGGCTGCCGCCGAGCACCTCGGCGAGGGCGCCGGCCGCCATCGAGCAGGCGGAGCCGACCTCGCCCTGGCAGCCGACCTCGGCGCCGGAGATGGAGGCGTTCTCCTTGAAGAGCATGCCGATCGCGCCCGCGGCCAGCAGGAAGCGGACGATGCCGTCCTCCCGCTCGCTCTCGGGGGATCCCTGGGCGACGAAGTTCAGGTAGTAGTGCAGGACCGCGGGGATGATGCCCGCCGCGCCGTTGGTGGGCGCGGTGACGACGCGGCCGCCGGCGGCGTTCTCCTCGTTGACCGCCATCGCGTAGAGGGTCACCCACTCCATGGCGTGCAGGTCGGGGTTGCCCTCGGCGCGCAGCTGGCGGGCGGTGACGGCGGCGCGGCGGCGGACCCTCAGGCCGCCGGGCAGGATGCCCTCGCGGGACATGCCACGGGACACGCAGGCCTGCATCACACGCCAGATCTCCAGCAGCCCGGCCCTGATCTCGTCCTCGGTCCGCCAGGCCTTCTCGTTCTCCAGCATCAGCGAGGAGATGGACAGACCGGTCTCCCGGGCCAGCCGCAGCAACTCGTCCCCGGTGCGGAACGGGTACCGGAGCACGGTGTCGTCGAGCTTGATGCGGTCCTCGCCGACCGCGTCCTCGTCCACGACGAAACCGCCGCCGACCGAGTAGTAGGTCTTCTCCAGCAGCACGGTGCCGGCGGCGTCACGCGCCGCGATCGTCATGCCGTTGGCGTGGTAGGGCAGCGCCTTGCGGCGGTGCAGGACCAGGTCCTCGTCGAAGTCGAAGCCGATCTCGTGCACGCCCAGCAGGCTGAGGCGCTTCTCCGCCTTGATCCGCTCCACCTGGTCGTCGGCCGTCTCCACGTCGACGGTGCGCGGCGAGCTGCCCTCCAGGCCCAGCAGGACCGCCTTGGGCGTGCCGTGGCCGTGGCCGGTGGCACCGAGCGAGCCGAACAGCTCCGCGCGTACGGACGCGGTGTGGGCGAGGAAGCCGTCGTTCTTCAGGCGCGCGGCGAACATCCGGGCGGCGCGCATGGGGCCGACCGTGTGGGAGCTGGACGGGCCGATGCCGATCGAGAACAGGTCGAAGACCGATATGGCCACGAGGGAACTCCTAGGGGTGTGGAGACGCCGTTGTCTGCCGGGGTGGAGCAGAGAAAGCGAGGGGTCGTGCAGGTGGGGGCAAGGTGCGGGGCACCGCACGCACTGTCCGTTATGTGTCCAGTGTGCGCGGTGCCCCGGGGGTCACGCGGTTACGAACGAGGGAACTCGTTCGTAACTACTTCAGACCAGGGTAAAGCGGGTGCTTCGCGGCGAGGGCGGTGACCCGGGCCTTGAGCGGCTCGGCCTGGAAGGACGGCTTCAGCGCCTCGGCGATGACGTCGGCGACCTCACGGAAGTCGTCCGCCTGGAAACCGCGCGTGGCCAGGGCCGGTGTACCGATCCGGAGGCCGGAGGTGACCATCGGCGGCCGCGGGTCGTTCGGGACGGCGTTCCGGTTGACCGTGATGCCGATCTCGTGGAGCCGGTCCTCGGCCTGCTGGCCGTCCAGCTCGGAGTGGCGCAGGTCGACCAGGACCAGGTGCACGTCGGTGCCGCCGGACAGCACCGAGACGCCGGCCGCCTTCACGTCGTCGCGGACCAGGCGCTCGGCGATGATCTTCGCGCCCTCCAGGGTGCGCTGCTGGCGCTCCTTGAACTCCTCCGAGGCGGCGACCTTGAAGGAGACCGCCTTGGCGGCGATCACGTGCTCCAGCGGACCGCCCTGCTGGCCGGGGAAGACCGCGGAGTTGATCTTCTTGGCGAGCTCGGCGGTGCAGAGGATCACACCGCCGCGCGGACCGCCCAGGGTCTTGTGCGTGGTGGTGGTCACGACGTGGGCGTGCGGCACCGGGTTCGGGTGCAGACCCGCGGCGACCAGGCCCGCGAAGTGGGCCATGTCGACCATCAGGTACGCGCCGACCTCGTCGGCGATCCGGCGGAACGCGGCGAAGTCCAGCTGCCGCGGGTACGCCGACCAGCCGGCCACGATCAGCTTGGGACGGGACTCCTTGGCGAGCCGCTCGACCTCGGCCATGTCGACCTGGCCGGTGGCGTCGTCCACGTGGTAGGCGACCACGTTGTAGAGCTTGCCGGAGAAGTTGATCTTCATGCCGTGGGTCAGGTGACCGCCGTGGGCGAGGTTCAGGCCCATGATCGTGTCGCCCGGCTTGAGCAGCGCGAACATCGCCGCGGCGTTGGCCTGCGCACCGGAGTGCGGCTGAACGTTGGCGTGCTCGGCGCCGAACAGCGCCTTGATCCGGTCGATGGCGATCTGCTCGACGACGTCGACGTGCTCGCATCCGCCGTAGTAGCGGCGGCCGGGGTAGCCCTCGGCGTACTTGTTGGTCAGCACCGAGCCCTGGGCCTCCATGACGGCGACCGGAGCGAAGTTCTCCGACGCGATCATCTCCAGGGTCGACTGCTGACGGTGGAGTTCGGCGTCGACAGCGGCGGCGACGTCCGGGTCAAGCTCGTGCAGGGAAGAGTTCAGAAGCGACATCACAGTCCCGTTCCGTCAGAGGAGCTGAGCGAGACGCTCAGCCGGCGAAGTCGGTGTACTCGTCGGCGGAGAGCAGGTCCTGCGGCTCCTCGGAGACGCGGACCTTGAACAGCCAGCCGCCCTCGAACGGCGCCGAGTTCACCAGGGACGGGTCGTCCACCACGTCCTGGTTGGCCTCGACGACCTCACCCGTGACGGGGGAGTACAGATCGCTCACGGACTTCGTCGACTCCAGCTCACCGCAGGTCTCACCGGCGCTGACCGTGTCACCGACCTCGGGGAGCTGGACGTACACCACATCGCCGAGGGCGTTCGCCGCGTGCTCGGTGATGCCGACCGTCGCCACGCCGTCCTCGGCGGGCGACAGCCACTCGTGCTCCTTGCTGTAGCGCAGCTGCTGGGGGTTGCTCATGACCTGAATTCTCCTGTACGCGGGGAAGTGGTGGTGAACTTTGGGTCTTGGGATGTGGGACGGGAGGCGTGCCCTGGGTCACGTCCGGGGCGCTCCCGGCGCGGATTGTCCCCGGCGCCGGTTACGTCCGGTGCCGGACCGCCCTCGGCCCGTCCCGTCGGGGGCGGCGGACGCCACCGTCACCTGTCGGTACCGATCGTCACCGATCGGTGCTCACGGACACTGATGGACACTGCACCGACCGGTGCTCACGGACAATTGACACTGCTCGACGCCCGGGGCGCCGTCGTCACTTCTGGCGCTTGTAGAACGGCAGCGCCACGACCTCGTACGGCTCGTGCGTGCCGCGGATGTCCACGCCGACGCCCTCCGTGCCCGGGGCGGCGTGCGCGGCGTCGACGTACGCCATCGCGATCGGCTTGCCGAGGGTCGGGGACGGAGCGCCCGAGGTGACCTCACCGATGACCTCGCCGCCCGCGACGACCTGGAAACCGGCGCGCGGAACCCGGCGGCCCTCGGCTACCAGGCCGACCAGCTTGCGCGGAGGGTTCGCGGCGGCGCGCTCGGCCGCCGCCTCCAGGGCCTCACGGCCGACGAAACGGCCCTCGTTGGTGGTCTTCTCGAACTTCACGACCCGGCCGAGGCCCGCGTCGAACGGGGTCAGCGCGGTCGTCAGCTCGTGCCCGTACAGCGGCATGCCCGCCTCCAGGCGCAGCGTGTCGCGGCAGGACAGGCCGCAGGGGACCAGACCGACGCCCTCGCCGGCCTCCGTCAGCGCCTTCCACAGCTTCTCCGCGTGCTCGGGAGCCACGAAGAGCTCGAAGCCGTCCTCGCCGGTGTAGCCGGTACGGGCGATCAGCGCCGGGACGCCGGCGACCGTGCCGGGCAGGCCCGCGTAGTACTTCAGACCGTCGAGGTCGGCGTCCGTGACGGACTTCAGGATGCCCGGGGACTCGGGGCCCTGGACCGCGATCAGCGCGTAGGCGTCGCGGTCGTCCCGGACCTCCGCGTCGAAGCCCTCCGCGCGGGCGGTCAGCGCGTCCAGCACCACCTGGGCGTTGGAGGCGTTGGCGACGACCATGTACTCCGTCTCGCCGAGGCGGTAGACGATCAGGTCGTCGAGGATCCCGCCGTCCTCCTGGCAGATCATGGTGTAGCGGGCGCGGCCGACGCCGACCCCGCCGATGTTGCCGACCAGCGCGAAGTCCAGCAGGTCCGCGGCACCGGCACCCGTCACGGTGATCTCGCCCATGTGCGACAGGTCGAACAGGCCGGCCTTGGTGCGGACCGCGTGGTGCTCGTCCCGCTCACTGGCGTAGCGCAGCGGCATGTCCCAGCCCGCGAAATCGGTCATGGTCGCGCCCAGCGCACGATGCAGGGCGTCGAGTGCGGTCAGACGAGGGGTGGTGCTCATGGATATGACTCCCAGGGCGTGCCGACGAGGACGGTCCTCCCCATCTGTCATCGGAACCTGAGAGGTTCGCCGAGAGCCCGGAACGGACCACGACTTGCACCTTGGGTGGAGCCGCGCAGCGGCTCGCTTTTCAGATCTGCCTCATCCGGGCGGTACGGGGCCTGAGAGATTCAAGGGAGGAACTTGCTCCTTCGGCGCCCGGCACCAGGTGGCCGGGACTCTCCCGCGCGGATTCAAACGGCCGATATGCAGTTGGCGCGGACATCATTGCACGCGGGACGGGGAAACGGAGCCCCAGGGCCGGAAACAATCCCTACCGGGGCGTACGCGCGCCGCACCGGCAAATCTGCTTGTCTGGCATTACTGATTCTTTACACTTCATGGGCATAGTCGGGAGACCCGACCTCGGGGGAGGCTCGATGACATCGCACACGCAAAGACCGGGCGGATACGCCGCCGCGGTACCGGCCCAGCCGGCCCTGCCCGTGCCCGCCACGGCACGGCGGGCATCAGGACGTGCCACCCGCACCGTCCGCGACCTGCGCGGACGCGCCGGGCTCGGCGCCGCCGGACTCCATTTCCCCGCAGGCGACGTGGTCGTCGTCTCCGGACTGCCGGGCAGCGGCAAGTCCACCCTCATCCGGCGGGCCGTGCCCGACGGCTACGGCGCACGCCGTATCGACTCCCAGGACGTGCGGGAGCGCTGGGAACAGCGGTTGCCCCGCTTCCTCCCGTACGGCGTCTACCGCCCCCTCGTCAGGATCGCCCACTACGCCGGACTGCGGGGCGCCCTGCGCTCCGGCGACAGCGTGGTCGTCCACGACTGCGGCACCCAGGCGTGGGTGCGCCGCTGGCTGGGCCGGGAGGCCCGGCGCCGCGGCCGGGCGCTCCGGCTCGTCCTCCTCGACGTGCCGCCGGAGACCGCGCTCGACGGCCAGCGCGAGCGGGGCCGCGGCGTCACCGGCTACGCCTTCGGCCGGCACCGCCGAGCGGTCGCCCGGCTGGTGCGCGACGCCGAACGCGGAGTGCTCCCGGGCGGCTGTACGTCCGCGGTGCTCCTCGACCGGGACGCCGCGACCGCGGTCCACCGGATCGCGTTCGCAGAGGCATAGGGGGCGGCGGCACGCGGAGGCGCAGCCGCGTGTGGTCCGCGAGGTACGGGTCCCTGAGGCGCGTACCGGGGGAGGTGCGGCGCCGTGGCGGACGTCGGTGTGCCGGGGACGGGTAGCGCCTGGGCGCGGCGAACCGTACCGGGTGCGCGCGGGGTCGGCGGGGCCGGTGGCCGGCGCGCGGGTCGAGGTCCGGACATCCCGCGTCCCGGGTCCGTCCTTCCCGCGTAATAGGGTCGACCGCACAGGCAAGGGTGACGGAGGGGAGCCGTGGAGAATCCTGGCGTTCCGGGGCAGACGCACGCGCATGCGTACGGGCAGGGCGGCGCATGGCCCGCCAATGAGCTGGAGCAGGTGCTCGCCGCATCCGTCGGCAACCCCTCGGCCGGCGCCCGCATCGTCGAGGTGCTGGGGCGCAGCCACGTCTGGGTGCCCCTCCCCAAGGGCGGCAGCCCCGACAGCCCGAACCTCGATCTGCCCACCATGGACATCAACGGCGAGGCGTACGTCCCCGTCTACAGCTCGGAGCAGCAGTTCCTGCAGTGCGCGGGCGAGGGCATGCCGTACGCCGTCGCGCCCGCTGTCGAGTTCGCCCGGGGTCTGCCCCCGCAGCTCGGCATCGCCGTGAACCCCGAGGGCGTGGTCGGGGTCCCGCTGCCGCCGCCCGCCGTCGCCGAACTGTGCCGGGCCGGCCGCACCCCCCTGGAGGGCTCCGCCGCCGGAGGACGCGTGCGGCTGTTCGAGCCGGACTGGCAGGACGACCCCGTCGACTTCCTGTCCGCCGCCTCCGCCGAGTTCGAGGCGACCGGGGTGGTCCTCTCGGCCCGCCGCGCGCTGGCGAGCATCGAGGGGCAGGCGCCGACGCTCTTCATCGGTGTGGAGATGCTCTCCGTGCACGCCGCCGACCGGGAGGTCCCGCTCGACGCCCTGGGCCGGGTCCTTGGCCTGATCCCGGTTCCCTGGCCGGTCAATCTGGTCCTCCTGGACGTCGCCCAGGACCCCGTCGGCGACTACCTCCGCGAGCGGGTCCGCCCCTTCTATCAGCGGGAACACCGGCTGCCCGGGTGACCGCCGGGCACGGCTGCCGCCGGCCGCCGTGCCGCTTGGGAGGGGGCGGCGGCTCCGGGACCCTTCCCGGGGCCGGCTCGCATCGGCCGGATCCGGCGCCACCCCCTAAGCTGGTGCGCAAACGGGTGGATCGAAGAGGGGCGGGACCCAGGTGAGCGCGTCAGGCACCGCTGCGGTCGGGCAGGTCGAGCACATGCTGCGCCAGGTGACGCCCGGGCGCTACGACGCGTACGAGAACCTGTTGTGGTCCCTCGCCGAGGGCCGGGTCTGGATGCTGCTCTGGCAGGGCCTCGCCGGCTCGCCCGACGCCCAGTACGGCAGCATGGAGGTCGACGGCCTGCGCTACGCCCCGTGCGTGACCTCCGCCGAGGAGTTCGCCGCCAGCGGCTGGAACCGCGCCCACGAGGTCGTCCCGGGCCTCGACATCGCCCAGGCCCTCTATCCCGACCGTTCGGGTATCTGGCTCAATCCGCACGCCCAGGGCGGCGGCGTCGGCATTCCGTGGCCCGATCTGCGCCGGATCGCCACCGGCCTCGACCGGATGCCCGCGGGACCGCTCAGGTTGTCCGAGCCGGCCATCGAACTCCCGCAGTTCTACGCGCTGCTGACACAGAACGCCCACCGCACCCCGGCCGTCCGCTCCCTGCGCCGCGCCTGGGTGCAGCCGGCCCTCGGTGCGCCCTATCTGGCGATCGGCCTCGACCTGTACGACAACGCGTCGGCAGCGGTCGAATCGGTCCGCGTCATGATGCGCCAGTCCCTCGTGGCGGTCCCCGACGGACTGCCCGTCTCCACGGTCGCCCTCTCCGACGAGTACGACCCCGTGGGCATGTGGCTGCGCGCCAACGCCCGCCCCTTCTATGCCCGCGAGGCCCACGCGGCACCCGCGGCCCCGCCCGCGCCCGGCTACGGCTACCCCCCGGCGGCTCCTCTCGGGTACTGACGCGCCGGAGTAGTCCGGGGCGCCCGGCCTGCCCGGCCTGCGGGCAGGCCGGCAGACGTGCGCGGGGTCGGTCCCGCGTGCCCGGCATGCGCTCGGTCACCCGGCGTGCGGTCGGTCACCCGGCATGCGGTCGGCACCCGGAGTACGGGAGACACCGGTAGACCAGGCGAACACCGGAAGCCCCGGAAGCCCCGGAAGCGACGGAAGCCCCGGAAGCGCAGAAAACACCGGAAACCCGGAACCCCCCTGAGGAGGGGGAATCACCCCCAAAAAGCGCGCACACCACCCGTAGTACAGGAAACACCCGTAGGCCACGAGACCGACACTCATCCGAATTCCTGGGGCAATAACGCGAGTTGAGCGTCATGTCCGTTCTGAGTGAATAGCGGTCGCACTACCGCTCAGTATCAATCGACGTCCGTATAACGGAAGGTCACGTACTGCATCACGGTTGCGCAAACATTCCCCGACAGGTCTGGCGGGTGATCGCGAGAGCGTTGAAGACTCCCCGGAAACACGCACCTTCGGTCCGAGTCAGGCCTGTTCGCGGGCCCTGCCCGCAGGCCCCGTAGGTATGCATCACCCTGCACCAACTGATGGAACGATGCCGCTACAGCGGCGGGCGCTGGCCGACCACAGACGGCCGAGAGGGGTCCCCACCACGATGACGGCACCACTGCACGACACGACCGCGGCCGGGACCGCGGCAGCCGATGTCGCCGCGGACGTCCCCCAGAAGGCGATCGAGGGCCGCTCCCCCTGGAAGATCGCCTGGGTGCGCCTCAAGCGCGACAGGATTGCGCTGACCGGTGGTTTCGTCGTCCTTTTCCTGATCGGCGTCGCGATCTTCGCGCCGGCCATCGTGAGTGCCTTCGGCCACCCGCCGAACCAGTTCCACGAAGACCAGATCGACCCCCTCTTCGGTACGCCGATCGGATCCTGGGGCGGCATCAGTTCGGAATTCCTGCTGGGGGTCGAGCCCGTCAACGGCCGTGACGTGTTCAGCCGCATCATCTACGGCGCCCGTATCTCGCTGCTGGTCGCCTTCCTCGCCGCCGTTGTCGCGGTGGTGCTCGGCACCGTCATCGGCATCATCGCCGGTTACTTCGGCGGCTGGGTCGACGCGGCGATCAGCCGGGTCATGGACGTCATGCTGGCCTTCCCGCAGCTGCTCTTCACCATCGCCCTGGTGTCCGTCCTCCCCAACGAGCTCTTCGGCATCGAGGGTTCGGGTGTCCGGATCGGCGCCCTGGTGGTCGTCATCGGCTTCTTCGGCTGGCCCTACGTCGGCCGGATCGTGCGAGGCCAGACCCTCTCGCTGCGGGAGCGGGAGTACGTGGAGGCGGCCCGCAGCCTCGGCGCCGGCCGGCTCTACATCCTCCGCCGGGAGCTGCTGCCCAACCTGGTGGCGCCCATCACCGTCTACGCCACCCTGATGATCCCCACGAACATCCTCACCGAGGCCGCGCTCAGCTTCCTGGGTGCGGGCGTGAAGCCGCCCACCGCCTCGTGGGGCCAGATGCTCTCGAAGGCCGTGACCACGTACGAGTCCGACCCGCTGTTCATGGTGATCCCGGGTCTGGCCATCTTCGTCACGGTGCTGGCCTTCAACCTCTTCGGCGACGGCGTGCGGGACGCGCTCGACCCGAAGGGCGCTCGCTGATCTCCGCCTGAGCCGCCCGCAGACCAGCAAGACCCGCCCCTGCCGATCAGTCAGGAGGCCCCCACATACGTGTGGTCCGTCGTCCGGGCCACCATCACCACGGAGGTTGCGAGAACGTGACACTCAACAGCTCATCGAGGCGCAGACTGGCCGCGGGCTCCGCGCTTGTCGTCGCTGCCCTGCTCGGCACCGCGGCCTGTGGCGGTGGCAAGGACAGTGACGGTGGCAAGGACGGCGCCCCCGGCTTCAACGCCGCAGTCAACAAGATCGCCAACGCCTCCGACAAGAAGGGCGGCGAGCTGAAGTTCATCGGCTCGCAGGACGCCGACTCGTGGGACCCGCAGCGCGGCTACTACGGCTTCATGTGGGACTTCGCCCGCTACTACACGCGTCAGCTGGTCACCTTCAAGGCCGAGCCGGGTGCGGCGAGCACCGAGCTGGTCCCGGACATGGCCACCGACACCGGCCAGGTCTCGGCCGACGGGAAGACCTACACCTTCAAGCTGAAGGACGGTCTGGCCTGGGAGGACGGCAAGCCGATCACCTCCAAGGACATCAAGTACGGCATCGAGCGCATCTGGGCGCAGGACGTCATCTCCGGCGGTCCGATCTACCTCCAGCAGGTGCTCGACCCCAAGGGCGAGTACAAGGGCCCGTACAAGGACACCTCCGCGGACAAGCTCGGCCTGAAGGCCATCGAGACCCCGGACGACAAGACCATCGTCTTCAAGCTGCCGACGCCCAACGGCGATTTCCTGCAGATGCTGGCGATGCCCTCCGCCACCCCGGTCCGCCAGGACACGGACACCAAGGCGAAGTACGGCCTGAAGCCGTTCTCCAACGGCCCGTACAAGTGGCAGGAGTACACGCCGAACAAGTCCATCACCCTCGTCCGCAACGAGAAGTGGGACGCGAAGACGGACACCGTCCGCAAGGCACTGCCGGACAAGATCACCGTCAAGCTGACCACCAACGCCGACGACATGGACAACCGGCTGATCGAGGGCGAGTACGACCTCGACCTCAACGCCACCGGTATCGGCCAGGCCGCCCGCGCCAAGGTGCTCCAGCAGCACAAGGCCAACGCGGACAACCCGCAGACCGGCTTCATCCGCTACGCGGTGTTCCCGCAGACGGTCAAGCCGCTCGACAACGTCGAGTGCCGCAAGGCGCTCATCTACGCGGCCGACTCCAAGTCCCTGCAGACCGCCCGTGGCGGCCCGCAGGCCGGTGGTGACATCGCCACCAACATGCTGCCGCCGGCCATCAAGGGCGCCGACCCGAAGGCCGACCCGTACGGCAAGCTCGCCGGCACGCCGGACGTCGCGAAGGCCAAGGAAGCACTGACCAAGTGCGGCCAGCCGAACGGCTTCAAGACGACCATCGCGGTCCGCAACAACAAGCCGATCGAGATCGCCACGGCCGAGTCCCTGCAGCAGGCGCTCGCCAAGGTCGGTATCACCGCCCAGATCGACCAGTTCGACGGTGCCCAGACCTCCGGCATCATCGGCTCGCCCAAGGTCGTCAAGGAAAAGGGCTACGGCATCATCATCATGGGCTGGGGCGCCGACTTCCCGACCGGTCAGGGCTTCCTGCAGCCGCTGGTCGACGGTCGCTTCATCCTGCAGAGCGGCAACAACAACTTCTCGGAGCTGAACGACAAGACCGTCAACGGTCTGTTCGACCAGGCGCTGCAGGAGACCGACCCGACCAAGGCCGGCGAGCTCTACAAGCAGATCAACACGAAGGTCTCGGAGGCCGCGGTCTACCTGCCCTTCACCCACGAGAAGAACATCATCTGGCGCAGCTCCCGGCTGACCAACGTCTACACGGCCGACGCCTACAACGGCCGCTACGACTACGCCTCGCTCGGCGTCAAGTGACCGTCCGACCGCTCCACCGGCGCACCCGCCGCTAGGCTCGAAGGGCAGGTGATGGCCGTGCGCGGCGGCCGGGGAACCCTCTGAGGGTGCCCCGGCCGCCGCCGGGCCGACTGCATGCTTGCATACCTCATCAGGCGGCTGACCGCCGTCGTTGTGATGCTGATGGTCGTCACGCTGGTGACGTTCGGCATCTTCTTCCTCATTCCCACACTGACCGGCAGTGACCCTGCCGCGATGTTCGTCGGCAAGCAGGCGGACCCGGCCTCGATCGAGGGCATTCGCCAGAAGCTGGGCCTGGACGAGCCGATCCTGGTGCAGTTCTGGCACTTCGTCACGGGTGTCGTCGCCGGCCGCGACTACACCGGCGGTGGCGAGACCATTCACTGCAGCGCGCCGTGCTTCGGCTACTCGTTCCGCAGCGAGCAGGAAGTATGGCCGATGCTCGTGGGCGCCTTCCCGGTGACCCTGTCGATGATCATCGGAGCGGTGGTGCTGTGGCTGCTCGTCGGCATCTCCACCGGTGTGCTGTCGGCGCTCAAGCGGGGCACCGCGGTCGACCGGGTCGCGATGATCACCGCCCTCGCCGGCGTCTCGCTGCCGATCTACTTCACCGGCATGCTGGCCCTGCTGGTCTTCCGGACCCAACTGGGCTGGACGAACGCCGAGTACGTGCCCATCACGGAGAGCTTCGGAGGCTGGTTCGGCGGGCTGATCCTGCCCTGGGTCACCCTCGCGTTCCTCTACGCCGCCATGTACGCCCGGCTGACCCGGGCCACCCTGCTCGAAGTGCTCGGTGAGGACTACATCCGTACCGCGCGTGCCAAGGGCCTGCGTGAACCGGTCGTCCTCGGCAAGCACGCGATGCGTTCCACCATGACGCCGATCCTGACCATTCTCGGCATGGACCTCGGTGCCCTCGTGGGCGGCGCGATCCTGACCGAGACCACGTTCTCCCTGCATGGTCTGGGCCATCTCGCGATCAAGTCCGTCAGCGACCGGGACCTGCCCATCATCGTCGGCGTCACCCTGATCACCGCTTCGGCGGTGGTGATCGCCAACCTCGTCGTGGACCTCTTGTACGCCGTGATCGACCCCCGAGTGAGGCTGGCATGACCGAGCTCAAGAACACAGCCGTCGTGGGCGAACCGGAGACCGTCGGCGCACCGCCGTCGGACGCCTTCCTCGACGTGCGCGACCTCAGGATCCACTTCCCGACCGACGACGGACTGGTCAAGTCCGTGGACGGGCTCACCTTCCGGCTGGAGAAGGGCAAGACCCTCGGCATCGTCGGCGAGTCCGGCTCCGGCAAGTCGGTCACCTCGCTGGGCATCATGGGTCTGCACACGGTCGGCCAGTACGGCCGCCAGCGGGCACGGATATCCGGTGAGATCTGGCTCAACGGTACGGAACTGCTGTCGGCCGACCAGGACAAGGTGCGCCGGTTGCGCGGACGCGACATGGCGATGATCTTCCAGGACCCGCTGTCCGCGATGCACCCGTACTACACGGTCGGCCACCAGATCGTGGAGGCCTACCGGGTCCACAACGACGTCGACAAGAAGACGGCTCGCCGGCGCGCGATCGAACTCCTCGACCGGGTGGGCATCCCCGAGCCGGGCAAGCGGGTCGACAACTACCCGCACGAGTTCTCCGGCGGCATGCGCCAGCGCGCGATGATCGCGATGGCGCTGGTGAACAACCCCGAGCTGCTGATCGCCGACGAGCCGACGACCGCCCTCGACGTGACCGTCCAGGCGCAGATCCTCGACCTCATCCGCGACCTCCAGAAGGAGTTCGGTTCCGCCGTCATCGTGATCACCCACGACCTGGGCGTCGTCGCCGAACTCGCCGACGACATCCTGGTGATGTACGGCGGCCGCTGCGTCGAGCGCGGCCCCGCGGAACAGGTCTTCTACCAGCCGCAGCACCCCTACACCTGGGGCCTCCTCGGCTCGATGCCGCGCATCGACCGCGACCAGACCGATCGGCTCATCCCCGTCAAGGGCTCGCCGCCCAGCCTCATCAACGTCCCCAGCGGCTGCGCCTTCAACCCGCGCTGCCCCTACGCGGACGTGCCCAAGGACGGCATCACCCGTACCGAGCGCCCCGAACTGCGCGAAGCCGACAGCGGCCACTTCTCCGCGTGCCACATGACGCAGGAGGAACGTGCCCGGATCTGGACCGAAGAGATTGCGCCGAAGCTGTGAGTGAATCGAAGAAGGCGGATGCCTCCGTAGTCCCCGCGCAGGCCACGGCGTCGCCCGAGCCGCTTCTCAAGGTCGAGGGCCTGGTCAAACACTTCCCGATCAAGAAGGGGCTGCTGCAGCGGCAGGTCGGCGCGGTCAAGGCGGTCGACGGCATCTCGTTCGACGTGCGTCCGGGGGAGACCCTGGGCGTCGTGGGCGAGTCGGGCTGCGGCAAGTCGACCATGGGCCGGCTCATCACCCGGCTGCTCGAACCCACCGGCGGGAAGATCGAGTTCGAGGGCAAGGACATCACGCACCTCGGTGTCGCGGGCATGCGTCCGATGCGCCGCGATGTGCAGATGATCTTCCAGGACCCCTACGGTTCGCTGAACCCGCGGCACACCGTCGGCTCGATCGTCTCGGCCCCCTTCAAGCTCCAGGGCGTCACGCCCGAGGGCGGAGTGAAGAAGGAGGTGCAGCGGCTGCTCGGACTCGTGGGTCTGAACCCCGAGCACTACAACCGCTACCCGCACGAGTTCTCCGGCGGCCAGCGCCAGCGCATCGGTATCGCCCGGGCGCTCGCGCTGAAGCCGAAGCTGGTGGTCGCGGACGAGCCGGTGTCGGCGCTGGACGTGTCGATCCAGGCCCAGGTCGTCAACCTCCTGGACGACCTCCAGGAGGAGCTGGGCCTCACGTACGTGATCATCGCGCACGACCTGTCGGTCATCCGGCACGTCTCGGACCGGATCGCGGTGATGTACCTCGGCAAGATCGTCGAGCTGGCGGACCGCTCCTCGCTGTACACCTCGCCGATGCACCCGTACACCAAGGCGCTGCTGTCGGCGGTGCCGGTCCCGGACCCGAAGCGGCGGGGTGTGAAGAGCGAGCGGATCCTGCTCAAGGGCGATGTGCCGTCGCCGATCTCGCCGCCGAGCGGCTGCCGCTTCCACACGCGCTGCTGGAAGGCGACGGAGATCTGCAAGACGCAGGACCCGCCGCTGCTGGCGCTGAAGACAGGGCACCAGGTGGCTTGCCACCACCCGGAGAACGCCGCCGACCAGGCGCCGGACGAGGTGGCACTGCCGTCGGCGCGCGAGGCGATCGAGATCGTCGACGTGACGCCCAAGGCGGCTGAGGCGGAGGCGGAAGCCTCGGCGTCCCAGGAGGCCTCGGTTTCTGAGGAGGCCGCGGAGTCCGGGACGACGGAGGAGTCGGAAGCGTCCGGGACGTCCGAGGAGTCCGAGGCGTTCGAGGGCCCCGGTGCGACGGAGGAGGCCACGGAGTCCGGTGCGGCCGAGGCGTCCACGGCCCCCGCGGAGGCGGCCGGTGGCACCGACGGGGGGGCCAAGAGCACCCACAAGGAGTAGAACCGGCACAATTGGCCGGTGCTCCACGAACTGTTCACGCCCTCCGTCCAGCATGTGCTCGACCTCGCCGGAATCTTCGTCTTCGCGATCTCCGGCGCCCTGCTCGCCGTACGCAAGAACTTCGACGTCTTCGGCATCGCAGTGCTCGCAGAGGCGACCGCGCTGGGCGGAGGGCTCTTCCGCGACCTGGTGATCGGGGCGGTTCCGGCCGCCTTCACCGATCTCGGCTACTTCCTCATGCCGCTGGTCGCGGCCGCCCTGGTGTTCTTCCTGCACCCCGAGGTCGAGCGCATCCAGGGCGCCGTCTACGTCTTCGACGCGGCCGGCCTGGGCCTGTTCTGCGTCACGGGCACCACCAAGGCGTACGAATACGGCCTGGGGCTTACCTCTTCGGCCGTGCTGGGGCTGGCGACCGCCGTCGGCGGCGGTGTGCTGCGGGACGTCCTGGCCAACGAGGTCCCGTCCCTGCTGCGCTGGGACCGCGACCTGTACGCGGTGCCCGCGATCGTGGGGTCCACCATCGTCGTCCTGTGTATCCGCTTCGGCGTGCTCAACGCGGCGACCAGCGGCCTGGCCGTGGTCACGGCCTTCCTCATCCGGCTGGCGGCCATGAAGTTCCACTGGCGGGCCCCGCGCGCCTGGAACCGCCGTTCCGCGGCGGCCGAAGAAGCCTGAACCAGAAAAGCTACCGCTCAGTAATTTCTTGTTGTACCGTGCGAAGCATGGCACTGGCACCGGCATCCGTATCCGCAACCATCGGCGACAGCGAGTTCGACCGCGACACGGCGGTGACCCCCCGGGCGCAGGAACCGGGCGTCTACGACGCCGAACTCTCCGCAGGATGGACGATCATCCAAGCCGTCAACGGCGGCTACCTGCTCGCCCTGCTCGGCCGGGCGCTCGGTGAGGCGCTGCCGCACCGGGACCCGTTCAGCGTCTCGGCGCACTATCTGACGCCGTCGGTCCCGGGGCCGGCGGTCATCCGGACACACGTGGTCCGCACCGGGCGCACCCTCTCGACCGGCCAGGCCTCGCTGTTCCAGTACGACGAGAACGGCGCCGAAGTGGAGCGCATCCGGGTGCTCGCCTCGTACGGCGACCTGGACGCGCTGCCCGACGACGTCCGGACGACCGCGCGGCCGCCGGCCATCCCTCCGCTGGACCAGTGCCTGGGCCCGGCCGACGGCCCCACTCCGCAGATCCCCGGAAGCTCGGCGATCACCGAGCGGCTGATGCTCAAGCTGGATCCGGCGTGCGTGGGCTGGGTGCTCGGGGCGCCCTCGGGCAAGGGCGAGATGCGCGCCTGGTTCGGCCTGGCGGACGGCCGCGACGCCGACCCGCTCTCCCTGCTGCTCACCGTGGACGCACTGCCCCCCACCGCCTTCGAACTGGGCATCAAGGGGTGGACCCCGACGGTCGAACTGACCACGCACATCCGTTGCCGCCCCGCGCCGGGACCGCTCCGAGTCTCCATCACCACCCGCAACCTCGCCGGCGGCTTCCTGGAGGAGGACGCCGAGGTCTGGGACAGCGCGGACCGCCTGGTCGCACAGTCCCGCCAGCTGGCCCGAGCGCTCCACATCTGACGGCCGGGTGCACATCTGACGGCCGGGTGCACGCCTGGCGGTCGGGTGCACGCCTGGCGGTCGGGTGCACGCCTGGCGGTTGGGTGCACGCCTGGCGGCCGCGTCCGCGTCTGGTGGCCGACACGCCCGATGTCGGCGTCCGTGCCCGACGGTGTGCACCACGCCCGACGGCGTGCACCACGCCCGACGGTGTGTTCCTCATCCGACGTCGGTGTGCAGGCCCTGCCGCGCGATGCACCTCGCCCGACGGTCGGTGCTCCTCACCCGGGCCGGGGTTGCCGGGACCCCGGCCCGGGCGGAGAGCACCGACCGTCGGGTGGCGGCCGGTGCGGGTTCGTGCCGCCGGCGTCCGTGGCCCCTGCGCGAACACCCGCCCGTACGCCCCGGCCCGGACCCTCCCCGTACGCCGCCGTACACGGCGGGCAGCGGGAACGTCGCCCCCCGGGGCTCGTAGAATCGGGGCCACCATGGCATACCTCGACCACGCCGCGACCACTCCGATGCTTCCCGAGGCGGTCGAGGCGATGACCGCCCACCTGGCCGTCACCGGCAACGCGTCCTCGCTCCACGCCGCCGGGCGGCGGGCGCGGCGCACCGTCGAGGAGGCCCGCGAGACGCTCGCGGAGGCACTCGGCGCACGGCCCAGTGAAGTCGTGTTCACCGCGGGCGGCACCGAAGCCGACAACCTCGCCGTCAAGGGCCTCTACTGGGCCCGCCGTGACGCCGACCCGCGCCGTACCCGGATCCTGGCCAGTCCGGTCGAGCACCACGCGGTCCTGGACGCCGTGCACTGGCTCGGCGACCACGAGGGCGCCACGGTGGAGTACCTCCCCGTGGACTCCTACGGACGGGTGCACCCGGAGGCACTGCGCCAGGCACTGAGCCGCGACCCCGACGACGTCGCGCTCGTCACCGTGATGTGGGCGAACAACGAGATCGGCACGGTCATGCCGGTCCGTCAGCTCGCCGACGTGGCAGCCGGGTTCGGCGTTCCGCTGCACGCCGACGCCGTCCAGGCCGTGGGCCAGCTCGATGTGGACTTCGCCGCCTCCGGGCTCGCCGCCATGACGGTCAGCGGCCACAAGATCGGTGGCCCGTACGGTATCGGCGCGCTGCTCCTGGGCCGTGAGTACAGCCCCGTGCCGGTGCTGCACGGCGGCGGCCAGGAGCGCCACGTCCGGTCCGGCACCCTCGACGTGCCCGCCATCGCGGCCTTCGCGGTGGCGGGGCGGCTCGCCGCGGAACGCCGCGAGGACTTCGCCCGGGAGATCGGCGGACTGCGCGACGAACTGGTCGCGGCAGTGCGTGCCGCGGTACCGGACGCGGTGCTCGGCGGTGACCCCGCCGACCGGCTTCCCGCCAACGCGCACTTCGCCTTCCCCGGCTGCGAGGGCGATTCGCTGCTGCTGCTGCTCGACGCCCAGGGGATCGAGTGCTCCACCGGCTCGGCCTGCACCGCGGGCGTCGCGCAGCCCAGCCATGTGCTGCTCGCCACCGGTACGGACCCCGAACTCGCGCGCGGCACCCTGCGCTTCTCGCTCGGCCACACCTCCACCGAGCAGGACGTGGCGGCGGTCGCCGCCGCGATCGGCCCGGCGGTGGAGCGTGCCCGCACGGCGGGCCTCACCTGACCCGGGGCGGGGGGGGGGGGGGGGGGGGGGGGGGGGGGGGGGGGTGGGGGGGGGGGGGGGGGGGGTGGGGGGGGGAGGGGGGGGGGGGGGGGAGGG
>NZ_JBVICA010000001.1:0-48568 GCF_055573115.1 Streptomyces sp. NPDC030222 | reverse complement strand
CTCGCCCCACCTTCCAGCCGTCCATCCTGATTACCGAGATCGACCCCCCCCCCCGGCCCGGGTCAGGCCACCGACCTGCTCCGCACCAGGTTCAGATAGCGGTCCCAGTCCCAGTGCGGGCCGGGGTCGGTGTGGTCCGTGCCCGGCACCTCGACATGGCCCACGATGTGCTGCCGGTCCACGGGTATGCCGTACCTCCGGCAGATCCCCGCGGTCAGCGCCGCAGACGCCGCGTACATCTCGTCCGTGAACGACCGCGGCTTGTCCACGAAACCCTCGTGCTCTATCCCGATGCTGCGTTCGTTGAAGGGCCGGCTGCCCGCGTGGTACGCCACGTCCAGCTCACGGATCATCTGGGCGACATGGCCGTCCTTGCGCACCACGTAGTGTGCGGCCGCGCCGTGCTCGGGATCCTTGAACACCTTCAGGGCGGTGGGGTAGCTGCCCTGCACCACGTGCACCACCACCCGGTCGATCACGAAGTCCGCGGGCCGGTCGGCCCGCCGCCAGTTCGCCGGGGACGCCGCGGTCCACTCCGCCCCCGCGTGGTCCAGCTCGCCTTCCTTGCGCGGCTTGTCCACGCCCGGCAGCCGCCACCACAGACGGCCGAGCTCCTCCCTGGCGAGCAGCCCGGCGCCCGCCGCCGCACCGATGCCGCCCAGCAGCAGGGCACGCCGTCCGACCCGCCGGCTCGTGTCCGTCCCCATGGAGACCACCCCCTTCGAGATCCACAACGCACACCCGGGCGATCCCGGTTCCCGGGGCCCGTACCCTGGAGGGTGCTATGACTCAGACTCCTCAGCGTCCCCTCCGCGTCCTCGCCGCCATGTCCGGCGGGGTGGACTCCGCCGTGGCCGCGGCCCGCGCGGCCGAGGCGGGCCACGACGTGACCGGCGTGCACCTGGCGCTCTCCGCCAACCCGCAGTCCTTCCGCACCGGTGCCCGCGGCTGCTGCACCATCGAGGATTCCCGTGACGCCCGCCGCGCGGCCGACGTCATCGGCATCCCCTTCTACGTGTGGGACCTGGCGGAGCGGTTCCGCGAGGACGTGGTGGAGGACTTCGTCGCCGAGTACGAGGCGGGCCGTACGCCCAATCCCTGCCTGCGCTGCAACGAGAAGATCAAGTTCGCGGCGCTGCTCGACAAGGCCCTCGCCCTCGGCTTCGACGCCGTGTGCACCGGACACTACGCGACCGTCGTGGTGAACGAGGACGGCAGCCGGGAGCTGCACCGGGCCAGTGACATGGCCAAGGACCAGTCGTACGTCCTCGGTGTGCTCGACGAGCGGCAGCTCGCCCACGCCATGTTCCCGCTGGGGGACACCCTGACGACCAAGGACGAGATCCGCGCCGAGGCCGAGCGCCGTGGGCTGGCCGTCGCCAAGAAGCCCGACAGCCACGACATCTGCTTCATCGCGGACGGCGACACCCAGGGCTTCCTCGCGCAGCGGCTCGGCAGGGCGGAAGGCGCGATCGTCGACGAGTCGGGCAAGCAGGTCGGCACCCACGAGGGCGCCTACGGCTACACCATCGGACAGCGCAAGGGTCTGCGCATCGGCCACCCCGCCCCCGACGGCAAGCCCCGCTACGTACTGGACATCTCCCCGGTGAACAACACCGTGACGGTGGGCCCCGTCGAGGCCCTCGACGTCACCGCCCTCACCGCGATCAAGCCGCGCTGGTGCGGGACAGCCCCGGCCGGTCCCGGCACGTACACCGCCCAGCTCCGCGCCCATGGCGGCGAGACGTCGGTGACGGCGTCCCTGGTCGACGGCGAACTGCACGTCACCTTCGTCGACGAGCCGGTCCGTGGCGTCGCGCCGGGCCAGGCGATCGTCCTCTACGACGGCACCCGCGTAGTGGGCTCGGCGACCATCGCGACGACGACCCGGGCGAGCCAGGCGGCGGCCGTCTCGTAGCACCGCCGGCCACGCGGGCCATGGACCCCCGGCCCGCGCGTCCCGTGGACCCGGCCCCCTGTAGGCATCGGACCCGCCGCCCCCGTGGGGCCGACGGGGTCCGGTCAGGTGACACCGGCAGCGGCTCAGACCACCGTCAGCACGATCTTGCCGGTCGTCCGGCCGCTCTCCGCGAGCTCATGGGCCTTCGCGGCCCGCTCCAGCGGGAGCACCGTGTCGATCACCGGCGGGAGTCGGCCCTCCTCGACGAGCCGGGCGATCGCCGTGAGCCCCCTGTTGTCGGGTTCCACGAGGGTGGAGCCCGTGCGGACGCCGTACCGCCGTGGCGGGACGGAGGCCTGGCCCAGTACATCGAGCGACCGGTGCCCGAACCGGCGCAGGCGACCACCTCCGCGGCCCGCGCCCGGGCCCTGGAGCGCCTCCAGCGTCCGATCAGCCTCACCGAACTCGCCGCGCACGCCCGGATGAGCCTGCGCGCCTTCACCCGCCGCTGCCGCGACGAGGCGGGCATGACCCCCGGCCAGTGGCTGACCGCCCAGCGCCTGGAGCCGGCACGCCGACTGCTGGAGACCACCGACCTGTCCGTGGACCTGGTCGCCCATCGCTCCGGCTTCGGCACCGGCAACTCCCTGCGCGCACATGCGCACGGCCTTCGGCGTCTCCCCGATCGCCTACCGCCGCACTTTCCGGACGACGGCGGAGGCCGCCTGGAGCGGTCCGTCCGGCCCCCGTACCGTGGCCGCATGAACATCTGCGTCTTCCTCTCCTCCGCCGACCTCGACGAGCGGTACACCCGCCCGGCCCGGGAGTTCGCCGAGCTGCTCGGCAAGGGCGGCCACACCCTGGTGTGGGGCGGCTCCGAAGTGGGCCTGATGAAGGTCGTCGCGGACGGGGTGCAGCAGGCGGGCGGCCGACTGGTCGGGGTCTCGGTGGAGTTCCTCGCCGCGAAAGCGCGACGGGACGCCGACGAAATGGTGTTCGCCCGGGATCTCGCCGACCGCAAGGCGCAGATGCTCGCCCGGTCCGACGCGGTCGTGATCATGGTGGGTGGTACCGGCACCCTGGACGAGGCCACCGAGATCCTGGAGCTGAAGAAGCACGGCCACACCGCAAAGCCCGTCGTGCTGCTCAACACCGCGGGGTTCTACGACGGCCTGAAGCAGCAATTCCGGCGCATGGACGAGGAGGGCTTCCTGCCCGTCCCCCTCGGCGACCTGGTGTTCTTCGCGGAGAACGGTGTCGCGGCACTTTCCCACCTGGAGGAGTCCGGTGCGGGTCGGTGATGCGAGCATGTCCGGTATGGCTACCCATCTGATCACCGGAGCGGGCTCCGGCATCGGCGCGGCCGTCGCGCGCCGCCTGCACGAGCGAGGCGACCGGCTGGTGCTGCTGGCGCGGGACGCCGGACGCGCCAAGGACCTCGCGGCCGCGTTCCCCGGCGCGCACACCCTGGTCGGCGACCTCGCGGAGCCCGGCCGGCTCTCCTGGGCCTTCTCCCACCAGTCCCCGCCGGACCGGCTCGACTCGCTCCTGCACATCGCCGGTGTCGTCGACCTGGGTGCCGTCGGCGACCTCACACCCAGGACCTGGCAGCACCAGCTCAACGTCAACCTGGTCGGACCCGCCGAACTGACCCGGCTCGTGCTGCCCCAACTCCGCGTCTCCCAGGGCCACGTGGTCTTCGTGAACTCCGGCGCCGGCCTCAACGCCCACGCCGACTGGTCCGCCTACGCGGCGTCCAAGCACGGACTGAAGGCCCTCGCCGACTCCCTGCGCCACGAGGAGCACGGCAACGGCGTCCGGGTCACCTCCGTGTATCCGGGCCGCACCGCCAGCCCCATGCAGGCGAAGGTGCACCAGCAGGAGGGCAAGGAGTACGACCCCTCCCGCTGGATCGACCCCGAATCCGTGGCCACCACGATCCTCATGGCCCTCGACCTCCCGCGCGACGCCGAGGTCAACGATCTGACGGTGCGGCCGGGCCGATGAGCGAGGACGTCGTGTGGGGTCCGGCCACCGGAGTCGGATCGATGCCCGGGGGAGACGCCCGGGAGGCCGCGAGAACGGTCACCGGCACGTTCGACGAGTTCCCGTACCTGCCCGAACTGCCCGCCCGCGGGCCGGGCGCCGACATGATCGGGCGGACCGCGGGACTGCTCGTCGACGTGTACGCGCGGGTGGAGCCCAGCGGCTGGCGGGTCGGCGACCGGCCCGGCCGGGACACCCGGCGCGCCCGCTCCTGGCTCGGCGAGGACCTCGACGCCCTGGAGGAGTTCACCCAGGGCTACGAGGGGCCGCTGAAGGTCCAGGCCGTGGGCCCCTGGACGCTCGCCGCCGCGCTGGAGCTGAAGAACGGCGAGTCCTCGCTGAGCGACCCCGGTGCCTGCCGCGACCTGACGGGTTCGCTCGCCGAGGGACTGGGCGCCCACCTCGCGGAGGTGCGGCGGCGGGTGCCCGGCGCCCGGGTGGTCCTCCAGCTCGACGAGCCGTCGCTGACCGCCGTGCTGCGCGGACAGGTCAGGACGGCGAGCGGCTACCGAACCCACCGGGCGGTGGACCGGCAGATCGTCGAGAGCGCCCTGCGGGACGTGATCGGCGTGGCGGACGGTCCGGTGGTGGTGCACTCCTGCGCCCCCGACGTGCCGTTCGCACTGCTGCGCCGGGCCGGGGCCGCGGGGGTGTCCTTCGATCTCGGACTGCTCACCGAACGTGACGAGGAGGCGATCGGTGAGACGGTCGAGAGCGGCACCCGCCTGCTCACCGGCGTCGTGCCGGGCACGGACACGGCATTGTCGGACCCTGCCGGTAGCGTCATGGGTGTCAGGACGCTCTGGCGCAGGCTGGGCTTCGATCCGGGGACCCTCGCGGACTCCGTGGTGATCACCCCCGCGTGCGGTCTGGCGGGTGCTTCACCCGCGTACGCCCGCACCGCGCAGGCCCATTGCGTCCGGGCCGCGAGATCGCTCGCAGACAACCCAGAGTGACGGGAACGGGAGGACAGGACGGTGGCTGGCGAACAGCAGTCGGCGGTGCCCGCCGAGGCACGGGAACAGCACATGCTTCTCGCCGAGCAGGTCGAGGAGCACCGCTTCCGGTACTACGTCAAGGACCAGCCGGTCATCAGCGACGCGGAGTTCGACCGGCTGCTGCGCTCGCTGGAGGCCCTGGAGGAGCAGTACTCCGAGCTGCGCACCCCCGACTCCCCGACCCAGAAGGTCGCGGGGGCGTACGAGACGGAGTTCACCTCCGTCGAGCACCGTGAGCGGATGCTGTCCCTGGACAACGCCTTCGACGACGGGGAGTTGTCCTCCTGGGCGGAGCGCGTCGCGAGGGACGTCGGCGCCGCCGAGTACCACTTCCTGTGCGAACTCAAGGTCGACGGCCTGGCCGTCAACCTGACGTACGAGAACGGGCGGCTGACCCGCGCGGCCACCCGGGGCGACGGACGCACCGGCGAGGACATCACCCCCAATGTGCGGACGATCACCGAGATCCCGGACCGCCTCAAGGGCGACCGCATCCCGGCCCTCGTGGAGATCCGCGGCGAGGTCTACTTCCCGATGGAGGAGTTCGAGGCGCTGAACGCACGGCTCGTCGAGGCCGGCGACAAGCCCTTCGCCAACCCGCGGAACGCCGCCGCGGGCTCCCTGCGCCAGAAGGACCCCAAGGTCACGGCCACCCGCCCGCTGCACATGGTGGTGCACGGCATCGGCGCCCGCGACGGACTCGACATCGGCCGCCTCTCGCAGGCCTACGACCTGCTCCGCGAGTGGGGCCTGCCCACGGCCCGTCACAACAAGGTGGTCGGCACGCTGGAGGAGGTGCGGGAGTTCATCGCGTACTTCGGGGACAACCGCCACTCCGTGGAGCACGAGATCGACGGCGTCGTCGTGAAGCTCGACGAGATCCCGCTCCAGGGCAGGCTCGGCTCGACCTCCCGCGCGCCCCGCTGGGCCATCGCCTGGAAGTACGCGCCGGAGGAGGTCAACACCAAGCTCGTCGACATCCGGGTCGGCGTGGGCCGCACCGGCCGGGTCACGCCGTACGCGGTCGTGGAGCCGGTCAAGGTCGCCGGTTCCGAGGTGGAGTTCGCCACGCTGCACAACCAGGACGTGGTGAAGGCCAAGGGCGTCCTCATCGGGGACACGGTCGTGCTGCGCAAGGCCGGTGACGTGATTCCCGAGATCCTCGGCCCGGTCGTCGACCTGCGCGACGGCACCGAGCGCGAGTTCGTCATGCCCGCCGACTGCCCCGAGTGCGGCACCGCGCTGCGGCCCATGAAGGAGGGCGACGTCGACCTGCGCTGTCCCAACGGCCGTACCTGTCCCGCCCAGTTGCGCGAGCGGTTGTTCTACCTCGCCGGCCGTCGCTGCCTCGACATCGAGAACTTCGGCTATGTGGCCGCCGCGGCGCTGACGAAGCCTCTGGAGCCCGCGGAGCCGCCCCTCGTCGACGAGGGCGACCTGTTCGACCTCCGCATCGAACAGCTGCTGGACATCAAGGCCTACGTCCTCGACCAGGACAGCGGACTGCCCAAGCGCGACCCCAGGACGGGCGAGGAGAAGATCGTCAGGGTCTTCGCCAACCAGAAGGGCGAGCCCAAGAAGAACACCCTCGCCATGCTGGAGAACATCGAGGCTGCCAGGCAGCGCCCCCTCGCCCGGATCATCACCGGTCTGTCGATCCGTCATGTCGGCCCGGTCGCCGCCGAGGCACTGGCCCGCGAGTTCCGCTCCGTCGACCGCATCGAGCAGGCCTCCGAGGCGGAGCTCGCCGCCGTCGAGGGCGTCGGACCCATCATCGCCGCCTCGCTCAAGCAGTGGTTCGAGGAGGAATGGCACCGCGAGATCCTGCGCAAGTGGCGTGCCGCCGGGGTACGCATGGAGGAGGAAGGCGCAGGAGAGGAGCAGGGACCGCGTCCGCTGGAGGGCCTCACCGTGGTCGTCACCGGCACGCTGCAGAACTTCACCAGGGATGGCGCGAAAGAGGCGCTGCAAAGCCGCGGAGCCAAGGTGACCGGTTCCGTGTCCAAGAAGACGTCGTTCGTGGTCGTCGGTGACAATCCTGGATCGAAATATGACAAGGCAGTTCAGCTGAAGGTTCCGGTTCTGAACGAGGACGGCTTCGCGATCCTGCTGGAGCAAGGCCCCGAGGCCGCGCGGGAGGCCGCGGCGCCGGCCTCGGAAGGCACGGAGGAATGAGGGGAACAGCATGGGAACATCACCCGTTCTGCCCATAGCAGATGGCCGTGAGAGCCCGGATCGCATTCGGGCAACCGCGACGGACCGCTGCCCGTCCAGGGCTTCCGCGGCCTACTGTTGAGATGTGCGCCTGTCGTGCACGGTTGCGAGGTGGGTTTCCGGCCGTGGTGGCATGACATCGGAGCCATCACGAGGGATGGTCACTGCCGGCAGTGAGAGGGACGGGAATGGAACCGACCGAGAGCGCCGCCCCGCTCGCAAGACTGCGCGTCTTCGCGACCCGCGCCTCCGGACTGCCCGTCCTCGTCCCGGTGCTGGCGGGCGTCGTTCTGCTGACCGGCTTCGTCCAGGCCCTGCGCACCGGGCACGCCCTGTTCCCCGAGGGCACGGTCGGCTGGTCCATGGCCTTGCTTACCGGCATCATCGTCGGTCACCTGGTCGCCCTGGGGCGTGACCGCTGGTGGGGCGGCACCGGCTCCGGGGCCGCCCTCACCCTCGCGGTGCTGCTGCTCTACGGCTGGGTGCCCGCCGGGCTGGTCAGCCTCGCCGTGGTCACCCTGGTCGGCGCGGCCCGCAGGCACCGCTGGCGACAAGGGGTGCTGCACGGCTCGGCCGATGTCCTCGGTATCGGCGCGGCGGCCCTGGTGCTCGCCCTCTTCGGTGACGTCCCGACCGTGGAACTCCCCTGGCCGCCCGCCGAATGGGGGGTTTCGACCGCGCCGGAGGTCGTTCTCGCGGCCCTCACCTACCTTGCCGTCACCCGGGTGCTGCTCTGGTTCGCCATGGCACCGCGCGGTGCCGGACTCTCCACCGTCGCCCGGACGGCCCTGCTGAGGCAGGGCCTCGTTGCGGTCGCCCTGCTCGGCATCGCCCCGCTGATCTGCGTCGTCGCCACGGAGCGGCCGATCCTGCTGCCCCTGTTCGCGGTCCCCCTCGTCGCCCTCGACTCCACCCTGTGGATCGCCCGCGCCCGCGCCGAGGAGCAGCTGCGGGACCCGCTCACCGGACTGCCCAACCGGCAGTGGCTGCTGGAGCGCACCTGGACCGCCCTCGAGGAGGCCGAGGGCAACGACACCCGTTCCGCGCTCGTGCTGATCGACCTCGACCGTTTCCGGTCGGTCAACGACACCCTCGGACACCTCGCCGGCGACCGGCTGCTGCTGCAGATCGCCGAGCGCCTGCGGCTGGCCCTGCCCCGAGGGGCAGAGGCCGCCCGGCTCGGCGGCGACGAGTTCGCCGTCCTCCTGCCGGTCGCCGACTCCGCCACCAGCTCACAGCGGGTGGCCCGCCATCTCGTCGCCGAACTGTCCTCGCCGCTCGACCTCGACGGACTCACCCTGGTCCTGGAGGCCAGCGCCGGGGTGGCCGTCTTCCCCGACCACGCCCTCGACGCCGAAGGCCTGCTGCGGCGCGCCGACGTCGCCATGTACCAGGCGAAGCGGGACCGCACGGGAGTCGAGGTGTACGAGTCCAAGAGGGACTCCAACACCCCCGACCGGCTCGGACTGCTCGGCGACCTGCGGCGTGCCCTCGACGCCGGTCAGGTCGAGCTCCATTACCAGCCGAAGGTCCGCTTCGACGGCCACGTCGCCGGTCTGGAGGCGCTCGTCCGGTGGGTGCACCCCGAGCGCGGCCGGGTCCCTCCGGACGAGTTCATCGCCATCGCCGAGTCCTCCGGGCTGATGCCCCATCTGACGGAGTACGTACTGGAGACCGCCCTCGCCCAGGTGGCCCGGTGGCGCGCCCAGGGCCTGAACGTCCCGGTGGCCGTCAATGTGTCGCCCCGCGATGTGCACACGCCCGGCTTCGCGGGTGCCGTCGCCGCGCGGCTCGCCCGGCACGGGGTCCCCGCCGGGGCACTGCAGCTGGAGATAACGGAACACGTCCTGCTGGAGGACCCGCAGCGGGCCGCCGACACCCTGGCCGGGCTCACCGGGCACGGCGTCAAGATGTCCCTGGACGACTTCGGGACGGGCTACTCCTCGCTGGTCCATCTGCGCCGGCTGCCGGTCAGCGAGCTCAAGATCGACCGGTCGTTCGTGGCGCGGCTGGCCGTGGACACGGAGGACGCCGAGATCGTCCGCTGCACGGTCGACCTCGCCCATTCCCTCGGGCTGCTGGTCGTCGCCGAGGGCGTCGAGGACGACGAGACCTGGGAGAGGCTGCGCGACCTGGGCTGTGACGCGGTGCAGGGCTGGCTGGTGGCCGCCGCGATGCCCCCCGCCGAGACCACGGCGTGGCTGCGAGCCCGCGGCGAACACGGCTGGCGCCGCCCTGCGGAGCTTCCGCCTGCCTCTGCCGATCACGCCACGGGCGGCCACGTCGTCCTCCAGTCCGGCCAGCCCCGAGAGCCCCGCTGACACACGCGGCGCCCGTGGAGGCGCCGCCGCGTCCTGGCGTACCGTCGACCAGCCTCGAGGTGCCGTCGCCGGCACCCGCTCCCCACGGACTCCAGGGGCCCGTCGCCGACCTCGAGGCCAACGGTCGGTTCGGGCACCCGCGTGACCGCCGGGCCTCCTGGGAGCGGGTCGTCGACGCACTCCACGTCGTGTTGGAGAACTGGCCGGCCCCGGCCGCACGGCCCGAGGAGAGGTGAGGAGGGGTCAAGCGTTTCGCGGTGACGGGCGGCCGCCCCATAGGATTGGGCCCGAAACCACAAATCACTCCCTGAAGGATCGCTGCATGCCTGGCATCACGCGCGAGGAGGTAGCCCACCTCGCCCGGCTGGCGCGTCTGGAGCTGAAGGACGAAGAGCTCGACCACTTCGCCGGCCAGCTCGACGACATCATCGGCGCGGTCGCCCGCGTCTCCGAAGTCGCCGACCAAGACGTACCGCCGACCTCCCACCCGCTGCCGCTGACCAACGTCATGCGCGCCGACGAGGTGCGATCGTCGCTCACCCCCGAGCAGGCGCTCTCCGGCGCCCCGGCCCAGGAGCAGCAGCGTTTCAAGGTGCCGCAGATCCTGGGGGAGGACTAAGACAGCCATGACGGCCAAAGAGAACACCCAGAACCTCATCAAGCTGACCGCGGCCGAGATCGCCGGGAAGATCGCCTCCGGCGAGCTCACCGCCGTCGAGGTCACCGAGGCGCACCTCGCCCGCATCGAAGCGGTCGACGAGAAGGTCCACGCCTTCCTGCACATCGACCGTGAGGGCGCCCTGGCGCAGGCCCGCGCCGTCGACGAGAAGCGCGCCCGGGGCGAGAAGCTCGGCCCGCTGGCAGGTGTGCCGCTCGCGCTCAAGGACATCTTCACCACCGAGGGCGTGCCGACCACCGTCGGCTCCAAGATCCTCGAGGGCTGGATCCCGCCGTACGACGCGACGCTCACCAAGAAGCTGAAGGCCGCCGACGTCGTCATCCTCGGCAAGACCAACATGGACGAGTTCGCCATGGGGTCCTCCACCGAGAACAGCGCGTTCGGCCCGACCGGCAACCCCTGGGACCTGACCAGGATCCCCGGCGGTTCCGGCGGTGGCTCCTCCGCCGCGCTCGCCTCCTACCAGGCGCCGCTCGCCATCGGCACGGACACCGGCGGCTCGATCCGCCAGCCCGCCGCCGTCACCGGCACCGTGGGCGTCAAGCCGACCTACGGCGCGGTCTCCCGCTTCGGCATGGTCGCCTTCTCCTCCTCGCTGGACCAGGGCGGTCCGTGCGCCCGCACGGTCCTGGACGCCGCCCTGCTGCACGAGGTCATCGCCGGGCACGACCCGCTGGACTCGACCTCGATCGACGCCCCGGTTCCGCCGGTGGTCGAGGCCGCGAGGAACGGCTCCGTCGCCGGCATGCGCGTGGGTGTGGTCAAGCAGTTCCGCGGCGAGGGCTACCAGGCCGGAGTCGTGCAGCGCTTCGACGAGTCCGTGGAGCTGCTCAAGGAGCTCGGCGCCGAGATCGTCGAGCTGGACTGCCCGTCCTTCGACCTCGCGCTCTCCGCGTACTACCTGATCGCGCCGTCCGAGTGCTCCTCGAACCTCGCCCGGTTCGACGCCATGCGCTACGGCCTGCGCGTCGGCGACGACGGCACCCGGTCCGCCGAGGAGGTCACCGCCCTCACCCGTGAGGCGGGCTTCGGCGACGAGGTCAAGCGCCGCATCATGCTCGGCACGTACGCGCTCAGCTCCGGCTACTACGACGCGTACTACGGCAGTGCCCAGAAGGTCCGCACGCTCATCACGCGTGACTTCGAGAAGGCCTTCGAGAAGGTCGACGTGATCGTCTCCCCGACGACCCCGACCACCGCCTTCGCGATCGGCGAGCGCGCCGACGACCCGATGGCGATGTACCTCGCCGACCTGTGCACCATCCCGACCAACCTGGCCGGCAACGCCGCGATGTCGCTGCCCTGCGGCCTCGCGCCGGAGGACGGCCTGCCGGTCGGTCTGCAGATCATCGCCCCCGCCATGAAGGACGACCGCCTCTACAAGGTCGGTGCCGCCGTCGAGGCCGCCTTCGTGGAACGCTGGGGTCACCCGCTGCTGGAGGAGGCTCCGTCGCTGTGAGTGCACTGACCAAGGCCAAGGGCTTCAAGAAGTCCAAGACCGGTACGTACCTGACCATGGGCACCACCGCGTTCGGCGCGGTCAGCGTGTACAAGCAGGCCAGGAAGGCCCGCATGGAGCACGACACGCTCCGGCTGATCGACGCCGCGGTGTCCGCCGCCGCCATCGTCACCGGCCTGGCCATCCTCTACCGGGAGCTGAAGCGCCTGGGCGACGACGACGTCCTGCTGGGCTGAGAGGGAAGTTTTCACCGTGACCGTCACTGAACTGGTGTCGTACGAGGACGCCCTCGCCGCCTACGAGCCCGTCATGGGCCTGGAGGTGCACGTCGAGCTCGGCACCAAGACCAAGATGTTCTGCGGCTGCTCGACCTCGCTCGGCGCCGAGCCCAACACGCAGACCTGCCCCACCTGCCTCGGCCTGCCCGGCTCCCTGCCGGTCGTCAACGCCGTGGCCGTCGAGTCCGCCATGAGGATCGGACTCGCGCTGCACTGCGACATCGCCGAATGGTGCCGCTTCGCCCGGAAGAACTACTTCTATCCGGACATGCCGAAGAACTTCCAGACCTCCCAGTACGACGAGCCGATCGCCTTCAACGGCTATCTGGACGTCCAGCTGGAGGACGGCGAGGTCTTCCGCGTCGAGATCGAGCGCGCGCACATGGAGGAGGACACCGGCAAGTCGACGCACGTCGGCGGTGCCACGGGCCGCATCCACGGCGCACAGCACTCGCTGCTGGACTACAACCGCGCCGGCATCCCGCTGATCGAGATCGTCACCAAGCCGATCGTCGGCGCCGGTGAGCGCGCCCCCGAGGTCGCCCGGGCGTACGTCGCCGAGCTGCGCGCCCTCATCAAGGCGCTCGACGTGTCCGAGGCCCGGATGGAGATGGGCCAGATGCGCTGCGACGTGAACCTGTCGCTGCGTCCCAAGGGCACCGAGAAGTTCGGCACCCGCTCCGAGACGAAGAACGTCAACTCGCTGCGGTCCGTCGAGCGTGCCTGCCGTTTCGAGATCCAGCGCCACGCGGCGGTGCTCTCCTCCGGCGGGACCATCGTGCAGGAGACCCGTCACTTCCACGAGGAGGACGGCTCCACCACGTCCGGCCGGGTGAAGGAGGAGGCCGAGGACTACCGGTACTTCCCGGAGCCCGACCTCGTGCCGGTGGCCCCGTCCCGCGACTGGGTGGAGCAGCTCCGTGCGGAGCTGCCCGAGCTGCCCCGTCTGCGCCGTAACCGTCTCCGCCAGGAGTGGGGCGTGTCGGAGCACGACATGCAGTCCATCCTCAACGCCGGCGCCATCGAGCCGATCGTCGCCACCATCGACGCGGGCGCGCCGGCCGACCAGGCCCGCAAGTGGTGGATGGGCGAGCTGTCCCGGCACGCCAACGAGGCCGGCCGGTCGCTCGAAGAGCTGGCCATCACCCCGGCACAGGTTGCCAGGGTGGCGGCGCTGGTCACCTCCGGCGACCTGAACGACAAGCTGGCCCGTCAGGTCATCGAGGGCGTTCTCGCCGGCGAGGGCGACCCGGACCAGGTCGTCGAGAAGCGCGGTCTGAAGGTCGTCTCCGACGAGGGTGCCCTCGGCACCGCCGTGGACGAGGCCATCGCGGGCAACGCCGCCATCGCGGACAAGATCCGCGGCGGCAAGGTCGCCGCGGTCGGCGCGCTGGTCGGCGCGGTCATGAAGGCCACCCGCGGCCAGGCCGACGCGGCCCGCGTCAAGGAGCTCATCCTGGAGAAGCTGGGCGTCAGCGAAGGCTGATCCACGCACAGGCCAGGGGCGGCCCGCACCGATCCGGTGCGGGCCGCCTCCGTGTGTGGCGTCGCCCGTGCCGCCTTCGTGTGTGGCGTCGCCCGTGCCGCCCCCGTGTGTGGCGGTCACCGGCAGCCCGACGTGGAGCAGCCGGGCCCGATTCCCGCGTTCAGCGGCCGCTGGCGGCCCGCACCGCCCGCGGAGCAGCGGATGCCCGTCCAGGAAGCCCGGCACCCGCCCCGCGCGCCCGCTGCCTTACCAGCCGGACGTGTACGCAGGGTCGCCGAGGACGGGAAGAGCGTCGAACTGTCGCTCGGCAACAAGGGCCGGTCGAGCGTGCCCCTCGCGCCGTACCCGTACGCGGGGGAGTACGACGTTCCCCAGCACCGCGACGTCCGGGGCAGTGCGCACTGGACCGTTCCGCTCGCCCGGGACTCGTACCGCTTCACGATCACCGGGCCCAACTGGTTCCGGCGTGAGTTCGCGGGCGCGGCCCGCAGGGGCGCGGAGGTCTCCTCGTCGATCGACCACCATCACCGCGACGTCCACCTCACCCTCGTCAACCGCGGCACCTCCCGCCTGACCTTCGTGGTGCGACCGCTCGGCTACATCGCGCACACCACCCGTCGCGGCGTTCCGCACGGAGGCGCGGACCACTGCGGCGTCCGGTGCGCGCCGGTGTGAGGAATGCCACTAAACGGACAAAGGATCACTAATCACTGTCATAGTGGCGAGCTGTAGGCGAAGGGTTCTTTGACGGCTGCAGGGGACAGTTCCCGGAGAAGATCCACGAACCATCCAGGGAGCTCATCCGTTGGCCGCTATCGCACGGTGGTGCCTCAGGCACCGCCTCGCCGCCGTCCTGCTGTGGATCCTCGCCCTCGGCGGCACAGCTGCCGCCGCGGTCGCGACGGGCACCGCCTATTCCAACGACTACCGCGTCCCGGGCGCCGAGTCGGGCCGTGCGGAGGACCTCCTCAAGGAGGGCTTCCCGGGCCGGGGCGGTGACGTCGACACCATCGTCTGGCACACCTCCGACGGCACCGTCCGGTCACCGGGCGTCCGGGAGCTGATGTCCGGCACCCTCCGCACGGTGGCCGAACTGCCCGGAGTCGCATCCGTCAGCAGCCCGTACCAGCCCGACGGGGCCGACCGGATCAGCGAGGACGGCCGCACCGCGTACGCCCTGGTGACCTTCACCGAGGAGGCCGACGACGTCCCGGTCTCCCAGGCGCAGGCCGTGGTCGACGTCGCCAAGAAGGCCGAGACCGGCACCGACCTCCGCGTCGAGCTCGGCGGCCGGGCCATCGCCGGCACCGAGTCCCCCGGCGCCCACCTCAGCGAGGTCGTCGGGGTGGTCGTCGCCGCGGTCGTGCTGTTCGTCGCCTTCGGATCGTTCGCCGCGAGCCTGCTGCCCATCGCCACCGCGCTCGTCAGCGTCGGCACCGCCTACGCGGGGACCGTGCTCCTCGGGCACGTCATGACCGTCGCCGACTTCGCCCCGATGCTCGGCATGCTCATCGGCCTGGGCGTGGGCATCGACTACGCGCTGTTCATCGTCACGCGGCACCGCAGGGGGCTCCGCCGAGGCCTGTCCGTCGAGGAGGCCGCGCGGAACGCCGTGGCGACCACCGGACGAGCCGTGGTCTTCGCCGGAGCGACCGTCTGCATCGCCCTGCTCGGCATGCTGATCCTGCGGCTCGGCTTCCTCAACGGCGTCGCGATAGCCGCGTCGCTCACCGTCGTCCTCACCGTCGCGGCCTCCGTCACGCTGCTGCCCGCGCTGCTCTCGTTCATCGGCATGCGGGCGCTCAACCCGCGTGAGCGCCGCCGCCTCGCCGAGCACGGCCCCGAGCCGGAGCTGCCCACGGGATTCGCGGCCCGCTGGTCCGCGTTCGTCGAACGGCATCCCAAGCTGCTCGGCGCGGTCGCCGCCGCGGTGATGCTCGTCCTCGCCGCGCCGACCCTCTCGCTCCACCTCGGCACCTCCGACCAGGGCAACAATCCGGCCGGAAGCACCACCCGCCAGGCCTACGACCTCCTCGCCGACGGCTTCGGTCCCGGCGTCAACGGCCCGCTCACGCTGGTCGCCGAGGTCGACGGCGCCGCCGACCGGCTCGCCCTTGAGGCCCTGCCCGGCGTGCTCCGCGAAACCGACGGCATCGCCTCGGCCACCCCCGCCGTGATCAACAGCAAGGGCGACACCGCGCTCCTCACCGTCGTTCCGGACTACGCCCCCCAGTCGAAGGCCACCAGCGACCTCGTCGACCGGCTCCGCACGGACGTCCTGCCCGCCGCCGAACACGGCACCGGCCTCGACGTCCACGTCGGCGGCGTCACCGCGGCCTACGACGACTTCGCCGGGATCATCGTCGGCAAGCTGCCCCTCTTCGTGAGCGTCGTCATCGCCCTCGGCTGCGTCCTGCTCCTGCTGGCCTTCCGCTCGATCGGCATCCCGCTGAAGGCCGCGCTGATGAACGTGGCCGCGGTCGCCTCCGCGTTCGGCGTGGTCGTCGCCGTCTTCCAGTGGGGCTGGGGCAGTGAGCTGCTCGGCCTGGGAAGCTCCGGACCGATCGAGCCCTTCCTCCCCGTGATCATGGTCTCGGTGCTGTTCGGCCTCTCCATGGACTACCAGGTCTTCCTGGTCAGCCGGATGTACGAGGAGTGGCTGGAGACCGGCGACAACCGACGGGCCGTCCGCGTGGGGCTCGCCGAGACCAGCCGCGTGATCAACTCCGCGGCCGTGATCATGATCTCGGTCTTCCTGGCCTTCGTCCTCAGCGGCGACCGGGTCATCGCCATGTTCGGCATCGCGCTCGCCGCCGCCGTCGCCCTCGACGCGTTCGTCCTGCGCACCCTACTGGTGCCCGCCCTCATGCACATGCTGGGCAGCGCCAACTGGTGGCTGCCCGGCTGGCTCGACCGGCTCCTTCCGCGCATCAGCATCGAGCCGCCCGACCTGGTGCCGCATGGGGCTCCGGTCCCGCGGCAGATCCGCGAGGGCGAGCCGGTCACGGCGGGGCCGCCGGCGCGGTGAGTCGCTGAGACCCGCCCGGGACGGTGGCTGCCGGGCAGGCCTCCGGCCTCGGGAGCTCGTACGCGAGGGGCCCGTGGTTCCCCGTACACCCCCGGGAGGTCTCCTCGGCCGTCCGACACCGGCTGGAGTTCTCGCCGACCGTCAGATGACACCGGCCGGAGGAATCGTCGGCCTTTGCGCAGGGGCCGGGGGCTTCCCGATCCCGCACGGCGGCCGGAGGTCTCCCCGCGCCGTGCACCGTCCGGAGGCCCCCGTCGCCGGATGAGCCGCGGGCGGCCCGGTGCCGCCGGTCAGCGCACGGTGAGGGACAGGACGCGGTCGTCCCCGGGCCCGGGGGTCCCGCGCTGGTCCGTCTCGCTGGTGACCAGCCACAGCTTGTCGCCGCCCGCCGCGAGGACCGTGCGCAGCCGGCCGTACCGGCCGGACAGGAACGCCTCGGGGGCGGCGGCCGCCTCGGTGCCGCGCAGCGGAACGCGCCACAGGCGCTCGCCCCGCAGGCCGGCCATCCAGATGGACCCCTGTGCGTAGGCGATGCCGCTGGGCGAGGCATCGGACGGCTTCCACTGGGCCACCGGGTCGATGTAGCCGGAACGTCCGGCCCTGCCCTCGACCTCCGGCCATCCGTAGTTGCCGCCCGGCCGGATCAGGTTGAGCTCGTCCCAGGTGTGCTGGCCGAACTCCGAGGCCCACAGCCGTTTGTCCGCGTCCCAGGCGAGGCCCTGGACGTTGCGGTGCCCCCACGAGTAGACGACCGAGCCGACGTCCGGATTGCCGTGCACGGGCTCCCCGTCCGGGGTCATGCGGAGGATCTTGCCGCCGAGGGACTTCCGGTCCTGGGACAGCCGGGTGTCGCCCGTCTCGCCCGTTCCCGCGTAGAGCATCCCGTCCGGGCCGAAGGCGATCCGCCCGCCGTTGTGGATGGTGCCCTTGGGGATACCGCGCAGAATGGTGTCGGGCGCGCCGAGCTGCTGGCCGGCCGGCTTCCGCTCGTCGTACAGCATGCGCGCGATGCGGTTGTCCGACTCGGTCGTGAAGTACGCGTGGACCAGCCGGTCCTGGCCGAACGAGGGGGAGAGGGCGAGGCCCATCAGCCCTCCCTCACCGCCGGGGGAGACCCCGGGGACCGTGCCGAGCAGCGTCTTCCTGCCGGTCTCCGCGTCGACGCGGGTGATCGTCCCCCGGTCGCGCGAGGAGACCAGGAGGTCGCCGTCGGGCAGCGCGGCGAGACCCCAGGGCGTGGCCAGGTCCTCGGTCACGGTGGACGCGACCGTCACCGAGCCCTTCGCGGGCGGCGTGCTCGCCGTGCCGCCCCGAGACGACGCGGCGGCCGGGGCGGTGGCGCTCGCGGGCGCGGTCGGACGCCCGCCCCCGGGGTCGCCGCCGCCCGGCCCGGAGCACCCGGCCACGAACAGCATCGCGACGGCGGTGGCCGCCAACCCGGCGGTGACTGCGGGACGTTGCACGGTTCCGGTTCCCTTCGACGGCGGGCGGTGCGCCAAGGAGTGTCCTCTGCTCTGCACGGTGATGTTCCCCGGACCGATACTGCCGGACGCCCCTCCAGGGTCCCGCGGCGAAGGGCGCCGGGCATCCCCGGGCACCGGATCCGTCCGTCGGCGGGAGCGCCGCGGAGGCGGGCGTCCGTCAGTCCCAGGAGCCGCGCGCCGGGGGCAGCCCGGCGATCTCCGCCGTGTCCTGCGGCGTCAGCCGGACGGCGGCGGCCGCGGCGTTCTCCAGCGCCCAGCCGGGGCGTTTGGTGCCCGGGACGGGGATCACATGGCGGCCGCGGGAGAGCACCCAGGCGAGGGCGATCTGCGCGGGGGTGGCGCCGTGACGCTGCGCCACCCGGCGCAGTCCCGCGACGAGGGGCTGGTTCGCGGCCATCATCTCGGCGGTGAACCGCGGATGCCGGGCCCGTACGTCGTCGCGTTCGAAACCCTGCCCGGGAGTCAGCGTGCCCGTCAGGTAGCCGCTGCCCAGCGGCATCGCGGCCAGGAACCCGACGCCTCGGGCCTCGCACCAGGGCAGCAGGGCGGCCAGCGCCTCGGGTGCCCACACCGAGAGCTCCGCCTGCACCGCGGAGACCGGGAACACCTGCTGCACGCGCTCCAGTTGCCGGATCGTTCCTGCGTAGGTGGGCGCACCACCGCGCCGTGACGTGCCGTGCCCCACGGCGCAGAACCCGAGGGCCCGCACCTTCCCGGCCGTCACCAGCTCCGCCATCGCCCCCCAGGTCTCCTCGACCGGCACCTCGGGGTCCGGCCGGTGGAGCTGGTACAGGTCGATCACATCGGTCTGGAGCCGCCGCAGCGAGGCGTCGCAGGCCCTCCGCACGTACCCGGGGCGGCCGTTGGCGACGACGTGCTGGTCGTTCCCCACCAGCAGACCGCACTTGGTCGACACGAAGGCGTCCGCGCGGCGCTCCCGCAGCACCCGCCCGACCAGCAGCTCATTGGTGAACGGGCCGTACATGTCGGCGGTGTCGAGCAGGACGGCGCCGGCGTCGAGCGCCGTGTGCACGGTCCGCAGCGATCGATCGCCCTGTTGCCGGGAGGTGGTGTAGGCCCAGCTCATCGGCATGCAGCCGAGTCCCACCGCGCCCACCGCGAGTGCCGAAGCACCGATCGTCCTGCGCTCCACCTGCTCGAACCCCTCCCCCTGAAGCAACTCCCCAATCCAACCTCATGGGGTGGGGGCCGTGCTTCGCATAGCCTCCTGGCATGACTGGAGACGTGTGGCTTCCCTACCCCGCGGGCGAGATCGAGGGCCTTCCCTCGGATCTGGACTACCTCTTCTGGGACGGCGCCGCCGACTACCCCGCGGATCCGGCCGCCTGTGCCTTCTACGTGGTCCCGTACATGAAGGGTTCAGAGGTCTCGGTACGCCCGCTGGCCGCCATGTCGTCCGTGCGCGTGGTCCAGACGCTCACGGCAGGCATCGACCACGTGGAACAGGGACTGGGCTCGCTGCGCCCCGGCGTGCAGCTGTGCAACGCGCGCGGCGTCCACGAGGCCAGCACCGCCGAGCTCACCCTGGCCCTCGTCCTGGCCTCGCTGCGCGGTATCCCGGACTTCGTGCGGGGCCAGGACCGGGGGGAGTGGCGCTCCGGGTTCCGGACGTCGCTCGCCGACAGGTCGGTCCTGATCGTGGGCTACGGCGCGATCGGTGCGGCCGTGGAGGACCGGCTCGTTCCCTTCGAATGCGCGCGGGTGGCGCGCGTCGCGCGCTCCGCCCGCACCACGGAGCGCGGCGAAGTGCACGCACTCGCCGAGCTCCCCTCGCTGCTGCCCTCGGCGGACGTCGTGGTGATCACCACTCCGCTCACCCAGGAGACCGAGGGACTGGTCGACTCGGGCTTCCTGGCCCGCATGAAGGACGGGGCCCTGCTCGTCAACGTCGCAAGGGGCCCGGTGGTCGACACCGGTGCCCTCCTCAAGGAGCTGGAGGGCGGCCGGATCACCGCCGCGCTCGACGTCACGGACCCCGAACCGCTGCCCGCCGACCACCCGCTGTGGCGGGCTCCGGGGGTGTTGATCACCCCGCACGTGGGCGGTCCCTCGACCGCCTTCCTGCCCCGGGCCAAACGTCTGCTCGTCGCACAGCTGACCCGGTTCGCCGCCGGGGAACCGCTGGAGAACCTCGTGCTGACGACCTCCTGACCCGTACGACGCACGGGTCCCGCAACCCCCGGCTGCGACGCTCCGGAGTCGTGCAGATGCGTACTGTACCGGCAATTGCCGTCATCGTCACGCTGAGTAGATGGAGTATGTCCCTGAGTGACGGTACTGGTGTATCGTCCCGATCTGGGGGCTGCACCGCGCACGCTGACGGCGCGGGCGAGCGATCGGTCTGCCGTATCAGATTGCGAGGGGGGCGACGGACGATGCACCTGCGATGGGTCGACGATCCGACGCGACGGAACGCACCGCGGCTCCGGTGTGCGCAGCGGCGCAGACCCGGCCGGCGGGCCCTCCGCCCGATGGTCCTGGGCACGGGAGCGGCCCGGTGAGCGGCCCGGCGGACGTCCCGGTGGCCCCGCACGTGGCCGCGCCTGGCACGTTCATCGGAGCCGACGAGATCTCCGGCACCGGGGCCGCCCTGTTCCCCCAGCTGATGCTGGCCCTGGTGTGCGGGGGCTATGCCACCGGCGCGGCCTTCGGCTGGGGCTCCGCCCAGGTCGCCCTCGTCATGGGCGACTTCGGGCTCAGCGCCGCCGCGGCAGCCGCGGCAGTGTCCTGTCTGCTCTACGCGCGGAGGCTGGAGGGCCGTCTCCGGCCCGCCTGGGTGCTGTTCTCCGTGTCCTCCGCGATGGCGGCCGGCGGCAACGCCGTCTGGGGCTGGTACGAGGTGGTGCTGGGCCGGCCCGTGCCGGACTGCTCCCTCGCGGACCTGCTGTTCCTGTGCTTCGCACCCCCGGCCATCGTGGGGCTGCTGGTTCTGGCCAAGCGTCCGGTCACCCGGGCCGGCTGGATCTGTCTGGTGCTCGACGCCTGGCTGATCGGCGGCTCGCTGCTCACGCTCTCCTGGAGCCTGGCGCTCGCGCACACCACCCATTTCGACCGCGTCGGCGTCGCCAGGACCGCGCTGGGCCTCGCCTATCCGCTGCTGGACATCGTGCTGGTCAGCATGGTGCTGGCGCTGCACTTCCGGCGCTCCTCGGGGAACCGCTCGGCGATCAACACGGCCATCGCGGCACTGGCCCTGACCGTGATGTGCGATGCGCTGTTCACCTCCCCGCTGCTGCGGGAGAGCTACCGCTCCGGGCAGCTCCTGGACGCCGGCTGGTTCGCGGGTTCCCTGTTGCTCGCGTACGCCCCCTGGGGTGCCGCTGCCCGCCGGCCCGACCCCGACGACGAACCGCCGCAGCCGTCACGGCAGCCCAGCCGGCCGGTCACCGGTTCCCTGGCGGCCCTCACGCCCTATCTCGCCGCGGCCGTCTGCACACTGGGCATTCTCTACAACGTCATCGAGGACCGCAGCGTGGACCGCGTGGTGCTGTTCACCGGCTGTACGGTCGTCCTCGCGCTGGTCGTCCGGCAGGGCATCATGCTGCTCGACAACATCGCCCTCACCCAGGAACTGGCCCAGAAGGAGAACCACTTCCGCTCCCTGGTGCAGGGATCCAGCGACGTCATCATGATCGCCGCTCCGACCGGTGTGCTGCGGTACGTGAGCCCCGCGGCGGCCGGGGTGTACGGCCGCGAGGCGGACGACCTCGTCGGGTCCGAGCTGGCCTCGCTGATCCACCCGGAGGACCTGGGCCGTGTGGTCCACGAGGTACGGCGGTTCCTCGCCGCACCGCCCGCCGAGGAGCCGACCACGCGCATCGAGTGCCGCTTCCGCTCGGGCGGCGGCGACTGGCTCAACGTGGAATCGACGGTCAACCGCCACCAGGGCGGGCTGATCTTCAACAGCCGCGACGTGACCGAACGGGTCAGGCTCCAGGCCCAGCTCCAGCACAACGCCGAGCACGATCCGCTCACCGACCTCCCCAACCGGTCCCTGTTCACCGAACGCGTCCGGCAGGCGCTCGGCGGCCGCCGGGTCACCGACCCCGGGACCGCCGTGCTCTTCATCGACCTCGACGGCTTCAAGGCGGTCAACGACACCATCGGGCACCAGGCCGGCGACGAACTGCTCGTCCAGGCCGCCCGCCGGCTCCAGGACTCGGTGCGGGCCGGGGACACCGCGGCCCGGCTCGGCGGCGACGAGTTCGCCGCGCTGATCCTGGGCGACGGCGGACGGGAGGGCAGTGCCCGGGAGCGCCAGGTGCTCGAGATCGCGGACCGGCTGCGCCTGACGCTCTCCCAGCCGTACGGCATCGAGGGCCAGGACGTCCGGGTGGCGGCGTCGATCGGGGTGGCGTTCGCCGAGGCGGGAACCACCCCCACCGCCCTGATGCGCAACGCCGACCTCGCGATGTACCGCGCCAAGGCAGGAGGCAAGAACCGGGTCGAGCTGTACGCGCCGCACCTGAGGGCCGAGAGCGTCCGGAAGTCCGAGCTGGCCACCAGGCTGCGCACCGCCGTGCACAACGGCGAGTTCGCGTTGCTCCACCAGCCGGTGGTGCATCTCGCGAGTGGCCGGATCTCGGCGGTCACCGCCCAGGCGCGCTGGAGATCCGCCCAGGGCATCCTCTTCACCCCCGCGGAGTTCCTGCGCGTCGCCGACAAGGACGCCCCGGACACCGACCGGGCCGCGGAGCTGGGCGTCTGGATGCTGGAGAAGGCGGTCGAGCAGGCGGCCCAGCGGGCCCGCGACGGCCACCACATGCCGGTGGTGATCCGCGTCCCCGCCCGCCGGCTGCTCGACAAGGACCTGCCGCTGGGCTCGCTGGAGGCGCTGCTCGCCCGGCACGGCCTGCCGTCCGGCGGGCTGGTGGTGGAGCTCGCGGACAGCGATCCGCGGATCTCCTTCGACGAGCTGGAGCGGCGTCTGACCGTCCTGCGCAGACTCGGCGTCCGGGTGGCCCTCGACTGCTTCGGCAGCGGCTACGCCGCCATCCACGCCCTGCGCCGGCTACCCGTCGATCTCCTGCGGCTGGACCGCGGACTGGTCGAAGGGGTGGTGGAGTCCGCCCGGCTCCATAAGATCACCAGTGGACTGCTGCGGATCGCCTGCGACCTGGGCATGGAGTCGGTGGCGGACGGCGTGGACCTGCCCGAGCAGGTCGTCGCCCTGCGGGCCATGGGCTGCACCCACGGCCAGGGGATGGCCTTCTCCGGCCCGGTCGACGAGTACCGGCTACGCCGGGCGCTGGCGAAGGGCGATTTCCCGGTCCCGGGAGGCATGGCGCTTCCGGCGCTTTCCGGCCGTCCTCCGATGCGCTCAAATAATGAGACTCCCGTCCCACCCACTTGACACATCCGGTGCGGCGGGGGGAGGGTCAGTGCCATGCGCACCCGAATTCTCGTACTTGGAAAGCGCGTCGGCTGATCAGGGCCCCAGACACCCTGATGACACCACCGGCGCGCTCCCCTCGCTTGCCTTACGGCACGAGGGGTTTTTTGTTGCACCGACACTCGCCGCATCCCGCACAATCCACGCAAAAACCCTCAGCTTCGAGAAGAGAATGCCGATGACCGAGCAGGCCTCCGGGGCCCACCATCCGCAGCCGCGGGCCCGTACCGGCGGACAGCCCACGACCCCCGTCGAGCACGTCACGGGTGCGCAGGCCCTCATCCGCTCTCTCGAGGAAGTCGGAGCCGACACCGTGTTCGGCATCCCCGGCGGTGCGATCCTTCCCGCCTACGACCCGCTGATGGACTCCGCCAAGGTGCGTCACATCCTGGTCCGCCACGAGCAGGGCGCGGGCCATGCCGCCACCGGGTACGCACAGGCCACCGGGAAGGTCGGCGTCTGCATGGCGACGTCCGGCCCGGGCGCCACCAACCTGGTCACCCCGATCGCCGACGCCCACATGGACTCCGTCCCGCTGGTCGCGATCACCGGCCAGGTGGCCTCCAGGGCGATCGGCACGGACGCCTTCCAGGAGGCGGACATCTGCGGCATCACCATGCCGATCACCAAGCACAACTTCCTGGTCACCAACGCCGACGAGATCCCGCGGACCATCGCCGAGGCCTTCCACATCGCCTCCACCGGCCGCCCCGGTCCGGTCCTCGTCGACATCGCCAAGGACGCCCTGCAGGCCCGCACCACCTTCAGCTGGCCGCCGCAGACCGACCTGCCCGGCTACCGCCCGGTGACCAAGCCGCACGCCAAGCAGATCCGCGAGGCCGCCAAGCTCATCGTCCAGTCCCGGCGCCCCGTCCTGTACGTCGGCGGCGGTGTCCTCAAGGCCGGCGCCACGGCCGAGCTGAAGGTCCTCGCCGAGCTGACCGGCGCGCCGGTCACCACCACCCTGATGGCACTCGGCGCCTTCCCCGACAGCCACCCGCAGCACGTGGGAATGCCGGGCATGCACGGCTCGGTCACCGCCGTGACCGCCCTGCAGAAGGCGGACCTGATCGTCGCCCTGGGCGCCCGGTTCGACGACCGCGTCACCGGCAAGCTCGACAGCTTCGCCCCCTTCGCCAAGGTCGTCCACGCCGACATCGACCCGGCCGAGATCGGCAAGAACCGCGCCGCGGACGTGCCGATCGTCGGTGACGCCCGCGAGGTCATCGCCGACCTGGTCCAGGCCGTCCAGGCCGAGCACACCGAGGGCCACCGGGGCGACTACACCGCATGGTGGAACGACCTCAACCGCTGGCGCGACACCTACCCGCTCGGCTACGACATCCCCGAGGACGGCAGCCTCGCCCCGCAGCAGGTCATCCAGCGCATCGGCCGGCTCGCCCCGGAGGGCACGATCTTCGCCGCGGGCGTCGGCCAGCACCAGATGTGGGCGGCCCACTTCATCGACTACGAGAAGCCGGCCACCTGGCTGAACTCCGGCGGTGCCGGGACCATGGGCTACGCCGTCCCGGCCGCGATGGGCGCCAAGGCCGGTAGGCCGGACCGGACCGTCTGGGCGATCGACGGTGACGGCTGCTTCCAGATGACCAACCAGGAACTGGTCACCTGCGCGCTGAACGGCATCCCGATCAAGGTCGCGATCATCAACAACGGTGCGCTGGGCATGGTCCGCCAGTGGCAGACGCTCTTCTACAACGAGCGGTACTCCAGCACCGTCCTCCACGCCGACGAGACCGGCCACCACACCACCGGCTCCCAGCTGGGCGCGTCCACCTCGCCCCGCAAGGGCACCAGGGTCCCGGACTTCGTCAAGCTCGCGGAGGCCATGGGCTGCGTCGCCCTGCGCTGCGAGGACCCGGCCGACCTGGACAAGGTCATCACCGAGGCCAACGCCATCGACGACCGCCCCGTCGTGATCGACTTCATCGTCCACGAGGACGCCATGGTCTGGCCGATGGTCGCCGCCGGCACCTCGAACGACGAGGTCATGGCCGCCCGTGGCGTCCGTCCCGACTTCGGCGACAACGAAGACGACTGAGAGCCGTAGGAAGAGGTACGAGATACATGTCCAAGCACACGCTCTCCGTCCTGGTCGAGAACACGCCCGGCATCCTCGCCCGGATCGCCGCGCTGTTCTCCCGCCGCGGCTTCAACATCGACTCGCTCGCGGTCGGTGTCACCGAGCACCCCGACATCTCCCGCATCACCATCGTGGTCAACGTCGAGGACCTTCCGCTGGAGCAGGTGACCAAGCAGCTCAACAAGCTGGTCAACGTCCTCAAGATCGTGGAGCTGGAGCCCAGCGCCGCGATCCAGCGCGAGCTGGTCCTGGTGAAGGTCCGCGCCGACAACGAGACCCGCTCGCAGATCGTCGAGATCGTCAAGCTGTTCCGCGCCAAGACCGTCGACGTGTCGCCCGAGGCGGTGACGATCGAGGCCACCGGTTCGAGTGACAAGCTCGACGCCATGCTCAAGATGCTGGAGCAGTTCGGCATCAAGGAACTGGTCCAGTCCGGCACCATCGCCATAGGGCGTGGCGCCCGCTCCATCACCGACCGCAGCCTGCGCGCGCTCGACCGCTCCGCGTAGCCCGCATCGCGAGACCCCGGAACGTCCTTTCCCCTCCCCGCCGTACGGTGGGACGCATCACCCAGTACACAAGGAGAGAATCCAGTGGCCGAGCTGTTCTACGACGACGACGCCGACCTGTCCATCATCCAGGGCCGCAAGGTCGCGGTGATCGGCTACGGCAGCCAGGGCCACGCCCACGCGCTGTCGCTGCGCGACTCCGGTGTCGACGTCCGCGTCGGTCTGCACGAGGGCTCCAAGTCCAGGACCAAGGCCGAGGAGCAGGGCCTGCGCGTGGTGACTCCGGCCGAGGCCGCCGCCGAGGCCGACGTCATCATGATCCTGGTGCCGGACCCGATCCAGGCGCAGGTCTACGAGGAGTCCATCAAGGACAACCTGAAGGACGGCGACGCGCTGTTCTTCGGCCACGGCTTCAACGTCCGCTACGGCTTCATCAAGCCGCCGGCCGGCGTGGACGTCGCGCTTGTCGCTCCCAAGGGCCCGGGCCACCTGGTCCGCCGCCAGTACGAGGAGGGCCGCGGCGTTCCCTGCATCGCCGCCGTCGAGCAGGACGCCACGGGCAACGCCTTCGCGCTGGCCCTGTCGTACGCGAAGGGCATCGGCGGCACCCGCGCCGGCGTCATCAAGACCACGTTCACCGAGGAGACCGAGACCGACCTGTTCGGTGAGCAGGCCGTGCTGTGCGGTGGCGCCGCCGCACTGGTCAAGGCGGGCTTCGAGACCCTGACCGAGGCCGGCTACCAGCCGGAGATCGCCTACTTCGAGTGCCTCCACGAGCTGAAGCTGATCGTGGACCTCATGTACGAGGGCGGCCTGGAGAAGATGCGCTGGTCGGTCTCCGAGACCGCCGAGTGGGGCGACTACGTCACCGGCCCGCGGATCATCACGGACGCCACCAAGGCCGAGATGAGGAAGGTCCTCGCCGAGATCCAGGACGGCACCTTCGCCAAGAACTGGATGGACGAGTACCACGGCGGCCTGAAGAAGTACAACGAGTACAAGAAGGCCGACAGCGACCACCTGCTGGAGACCACCGGCAAGGAGCTGCGCAAGCTCATGAGCTGGGTGGACAACGAGGAGGCGTAGGCGCCGCGGGGGGCCGGAACGTTGTTCCGGCCCCCTTGTCCGTCGTCCGTCCACTCCTTGGACACGGGGTTGTCCACGCTGTCGAACCACGGACGGGTGATCCTTCCGCGCAGGCGGAAAACCGGTGCCGCGCCCGCACTACACTGCACAGCACATACGCGTCAGGCCCACAGCGTCGTGCGTCTTCCACGCGGCTAGCCCCTCCACCGCCTGCGGCCGTCGGGACGGCCGTCCGCAAACTTGTGAGGACTCACGTGAGCTCGAAACCTGTCGTACTCATCGCTGAAGAGCTTTCGCCCGCCACCGTCGACGCCCTCGGTCCGGACTTCGACATCCGGCACTGCAACGGCGCCGACCGCGAGGAACTGCTGCCCGCGCTCGCCGATGTCGACGCGATCCTCATCCGCTCGGCGACCAAGGTCGACGCCGAGGCGATCGCCGCCGCCAAGAAGCTGAAGGTCGTCGCCCGTGCCGGCGTGGGCCTGGACAACGTCGACGTCTCCGCCGCCACCAAGGCCGGCGTGATGGTCGTGAACGCCCCGACCTCCAACATCGTGACCGCCGCCGAGCTCGCCTGCGGTCTGCTGCTCGCCACCGCGCGCAACATCCCCCAGGCGAACACGGCGCTGAAGAACGGCGAGTGGAAGCGCTCGAAGTACACCGGCGTCGAGCTCAGCGAGAAGATCCTCGGTGTCGTCGGCCTCGGCCGCATCGGTGTGCTGGTCGCCCAGCGCATGTCCGCGTTCGGGATGAAGGTCGTCGCGTACGACCCGTACGTCCAGCCGGCCCGCGCCGCCCAGATGGGCGTCAAGCTGCTCTCCCTCGACGAGCTGCTGGCGGTCTCCGACTTCATCACCGTCCACCTCCCCAAGACCCCGGAGACCCTGGGCCTGATCGGTCACGAGGCCCTCCACAAGGTCAAGCCGACCGTCCGCATCGTCAACGCCGCCCGTGGCGGGATCGTCGACGAGGAGGCGCTCGCCGCCGCCCTCAAGGAGGGCCGGGTCGCCGGCGCGGGCCTGGACGTGTACGCGAAGGAGCCGTGCACCGACTCCCCGCTGTTCGAGTTCGACCAGGTCGTGTGCACCCCCCACCTCGGCGCCTCCACCGACGAGGCCCAGGAGAAGGCCGGCATCTCCGTCGCCACGTCGGTGCGCCTCGCGCTCGCCGGCGAGCTGGTCCCGGACGCGGTCAACGTCCAGGGCGGAGTCATCGCCGAGGACGTGCGCCCCGGCCTGCCGCTCGCCGAGAAGCTCGGTCGGATCTTCACCGCGCTGGCGGGCGAGGTCGCGGTTCGGCTGGACGTCGAGGTGTACGGCGAGATCACCCAGCACGATGTGAAGGTTCTCGAACTCTCCGCGCTGAAGGGCGTGTTCGAGGACGTCGTCGACGAGACCGTGTCCTATGTGAACGCCCCGCTGTTCGCCCAGGAACGCGGCGTCGAGGTCCGGCTCACCACCAGCTCCGAGTCCCCCGACCACCGCAACATGGTCACCGTGCGCGGCACCCTGGCAGGCGGCGAGGAGGTCGCGGTGTCCGGCACGCTGGCCGGCCCCAAGCACCTCCAGAAGATCGTCGCGGTCGGCGACTACGACGTGGACCTCGCCCTCGCCGAGCACATGGTGGTGCTGCGCTACGAGGACCGTCCGGGCGTCGTCGGCACGGTGGGCCGGATCCTCGGCGAGGCCGGGCTGAACATCGCGGGCATGCAGGTTGCCCGTAACGAGGAGGGCGGCGAGGCGCTCGCGGTCCTCACCGTCGACGACACCGTGCCGCCCACGGTGCTGACCGAGGTCGGCGACGAGATCGGTGCCACCTCGGTCCGCTCGGTCAACCTCGACCGCTGACCCCCGGCCCGTCAGGGCGCGGCCATCCGTACCCGGGTCGTAGACATACGTCTTACACAGGCGTCTACGGCCTGGGTACGCTGCGTTCATGGGACATCGCGAGGATCTCCTCGAAGGCGCCAAGCGCTGCCTGCGGGAGAAGGGGTTCGTGCGCACCACTGCGCGCGACATCGTCAAGGAGTCGGGGACGAATCTGGCGTCCATCGGCTACCACTACGGGTCCAAGGACGCGCTGCTCGCCGCCGCGTTCGTGGCCCTGACGGAGGAATGGGGCGCGAAGTCCGGCCCCGTGCACGGGGGTGCGGAAGGCCCCGGCGGATCGCTGGAGCGGTTCGAGGGCATCTGGTCCCGGATGCAGGCGTCCTTCACCGACTTCGCGCCCCTGTGGGCGGCCGGTATGGAGATCGTCACCCAGGGAGACCGGGTGCCCGAGCTGCGGGAGATGCTCGCCAGGACACAGAGCGAGGGCCGCGCGGGCCTCGTCGCCATGTTCACCGGCGAGGACGAGTCCACCCTCGACGACCGTACGGTGAAGGTGCTCGGCGGCTTCTACCAGGTGCTGCTCAACGGGCTGATGGCGCAGTGGCTCCTCGACCCTGACACCGCCCTGACGGCCGACGAACTGACGGAGGGGCTGCGGCGGGTGATGGCCGGGGCGGGCGAGAGGGCCTCGGAAAAGGTCCCGCAGACGGGCCCGGAGGCGGCCCCGGAGAAGGCGTAGCCACCGCAGGGACCACTGCCAGGTCCTGGCGTCGTCGGGCCCGGTTGTCGTCCGGCCTGCTGTCGTTCGATCCCTCCGCGGTCCGGTCGGTCCATCGGTCCGGTCGGTCCCGACAGTGCGGTCAGTCCGTCGGTCCAGTCGGTCTGCGGTCGGTCCCGTCAGCCCGGTCAGTCCGTCGGCCCCGGTCCTGAGCAGGGCCCGGGGCCGTTCACAGCCGTGCCGCCTTCAGCGCCATGTGCAGCAGCAGACGGTCGCGGCCCTCGTCGAGGTCCAGACCGGTGAGCTGCTCCACCCGGGACAGCCGGTAATAGAGCGTCTGCCGGTGAATTCCCAGTTCCGCCGCCGTACGGCCCGCCTGGCCCGCGCAGTCGAGGAAGACCTCGGCCGTGCGGGCCAGTTCGGCGTGGACGGGGGACAGCAGGGCCTGGACGGCGCGGTCACGTGCGGCGCCTGCGGGCAGTGCGGTCAGCATCCGGTACGGGCCGAGCGCCGACCACTCGGCGACCGGGCCGAGCCGGGGTTCCGCCGCGGCCGCCCGTGCCGCGGCGGACGCCTCCCGCCATGCCTCGGGCAGTCCGGCGATCCCGCGGCGCGGCACCGCGATACCGGTGACCGTGGGAACCCCGGCGGCCTCACCCAGCCTGGCGGCTGCGGTGCGCGCGGGGGTGAGCACCTCGGCGGAGCGCAGCCGGACGAGTGCCGCGGCGGCAGGGCCGGCGGAGCCCGGCCCGATGCCGGAGCCTGTACCGCCGTGCGCGGAGCGTCCTGCGGTGCCGGACCGGTCCGCCGCCCGGTCGCCGTGCGGTCCGGGCCGGCCGGACACCTCCGCCGGGCGCCAGGGGAGGGTGCACACAGCCGTGGCGCCGGGAACGCTCCGGATGCCCGGCGGCTCCTCCGCGGACCAGGGGGCCACCACGATCAGGGCGTGCAGCCCTTCCGCCGCCGGTCCGAGCGCCTCGGCCAGCGCGGACACGAGCATGTCGCGCTGCCAGCCGCTCTCCGCGGTGAGCACCGCCCGGAACTCGCGGGCCACGTCGGCACCGGCCTGCTCCTCCACCGCCAGCAGCGCCCCGATCCGTGCCGTCACCTCCATGGCGGCGGACAGACGGTCGTCGCCGGGCCCGGGACCGGTGTCCAGCAGCCACACATAGCCGAGGACGATCCCGCGATGGCGCACCGGCAGACAGATCCGGCCCCGGAACACCCCCGCGTCGGGGGCTGCCGGGATGCGGACCGGCCCCGTCGCGCGGGCGATGCCGAAGCCCTCGAACCACTCCCGTACCGCCGCCGTGGAGGTGCGGGTCAGGATCGACCGGGTGCGGACCGGGTCCATCGCCAGGTCGTCGTCGCTGTCGTGGGCCCCGAAGGCGATCAGCCCGAAATCCCGGTTCTCCAGCGTCGCGGGTGCGCCGAGCAGCGCCGAGATCTCGTCGACGAGTTCCTGGTAGTCGCCTTTCACGGCGACATTCTCCCACCCGGCTTCAGACATTTGTCTGAGATCGCGGACACGGATGCGTGACAGCTGTCGATGGCCGAGGATCGGGTCGATCCTTAGGTTTCACGGTGGTTCTCCGTGCTGTAAGGGATTCGTTCCTCTTGCGGCATCCGTCCGACATGCTCTTTCCGTGGAGGTGCCCCGTGCTGGGTCCCGTGATCCTCGCCGCGTCGCGCAGCGACAGAATGCGCCGTCTGGTGTCGGCCGCCCCGGGCACCAAGCAGGTCGTCGCCCGGTTCATCGCCGGCGAGACGGTCGAGCAGGTCATCCCCGTCGTCGAGGACGCGGCCGCCAGGGGGCTCGAAGTGACCCTGGACGTGGTGGGCGAGGACATCACCACCCGCGAGCAGGCCTTTGCCGCGCGCGACGCCTACCTGGAGCTGATCGAGCACCTGGCCGGCCTCGGCCTCGGCACCCGGGCGGAGATGTCGGTCAAGCTGTCGATGTTCGGACAGTCCCTGGAGGGCGGCCACGAACTGGCCCTCGCGAACGTCCGCCCGGTCGTCGAGGCGGCCGCCGCGATCGGCACCACCGTCACCCTCGACGCCGAGGACCACACCACCCTCGACTCGATGTTCGCCATCCACGAGGAGTTGCGGAAGGACTTCCCGGAGACCGGCTGCGTGATCCAGGCGTACCTCTTCCGCACCGAGGCCGACGCCCGGCGTCTCGCGGCGGCCGGCAGCCGCGTCCGCCTGGTGAAGGGCGCCTACAAGGAGCCCTCCTCCGTCGCCTACCAGGACAAGGCCGAGATCGACAAGGCGTACGTCCGCATCCTGAGGATCCTGATGGAGGGCGAGGGCTACCCGATGATCGGGTCCCACGATCCGCGCCTGGTCGCCGTCGCGCAGGAACTGGCCGCGCGCGCAGGGCGCAAACTGGACGAGTACGAGTTCCAGATGCTCTACGGCATCCGCAGCGACGAGCACGTCCGGCTCGCGGCCGAGGGCCACCGCATGCGCGTCTACACCGCCTACGGCACCGACTGGTACGGCTACTTCATGCGCCGCCTCGCCGAGAAGCCGGCCAACCTGCTCTTCTTCCTCCGCTCGATGATCACCAAGGGCTGAGCCCCTTCCCCGCAAAGGAGACACGGAACTCATGGACGCTGTGACTCAGGTCCCCGCCCCGGTCAACGAGCCGGTGCACGGCTACGCTCCCGGTTCCCCGGAGCGCGGCCGCCTGGAGGCCAAGCTCAAGGAGCTGGCCGACAACCCGATCGACCTCCCCATGACCATCGGCGGAGTGAAGCGGATGGGTGGCGGCGAGGCCTTCCGGGTCGTCCAGCCGCACAACCACGCGGCCGTCCTCGGCACCTACCGCAACGCCACGCAGCAGGACGCCCAGGACGCCGTCGACGCCGCCCTGGCCGCCGCGCCGGCGTGGCGCGCGATGTCCTTCGACGACCGCGCGGCGATCATCCTGCGCGCCGCCGAGCTGCTGGCCGGCCCGTGGCGTGAGACCCTGGCCGCCTCCACCATGCTCGGCCAGTCGAAGACCGCCCAGCAGGCCGAGATCGACACCCCCTGCGAGCTCGTCGACTTCTGGCGCTTCAACGTCGCGTACGCCCGCCAGATCCTGGCCGAGCAGCCGCCGGCGAACTCCCCGGGCGTCTGGAACCGTCTGGACCACCGCCCGCTGGAGGGCTTCGTCTACGCGATCACGCCGTTCAACTTCACGGCCATCGCGGGCAATCTGCCCACCGCCCCCGCCCTCATGGGCAATGTGGTGATCTGGAAGCCGTCCCCGACCCAGACCCACTCCGCCGTGCTCCTGATGGAGCTCCTGGAGGAGGCCGGTCTGCCGAAGGGCGTCATCAACCTGGTGACCGGCGACGGCATCGCCGTCTCCGAGGTGGCCCTGAACCACCCCGACCTCGCCGGCATCCACTTCACCGGCTCGACCAAGACCTTCCAGCACCTGTGGAAGACGGTCGGCACCAACATCGAGAAGTACCGCTCCTACCCGCGGATCGTCGGCGAGACCGGCGGCAAGGACTTCGTCGTCGCGCACCCCAGCGCCGACCGCGCCGTCCTGAAGACCGCGCTGACCCGCGGCTCCTTCGAGTTCCAGGGCCAGAAGTGCTCCGCGTCCTCGCGTGCGTACGTCCCGGCCTCCATCTGGAACGACGGTTTCAAGGAGGAGTTCGCGGCCGAGGTCGACGCCCTCACCATGGGTGACGTCACCGACCTGTCGAACTTTATCGGCGCCGTCATCGACGACCGCGCGTTCGCCAAGAACAAGGCCGCGATCGACCGCGCGAAGGCCGACGAGACCTGCACGGTCGTCGCCGGCGGCACGTACGACGACTCCGAGGGCTGGTTCGTCCGCCCGACGGTCATCGAGTGCTCCGACCCGGAGAACGAGGTCTTCACAACCGAGTACTTCGGCCCGATCCTCGCCGTCCACGTCTACGAGGACGACAAGTACGACGAGATGCTGGAGCAGATGGAGTCGGTCTCGGCCTACGCGCTGACCGGCGCGGTCATCGCGAACGACCGTGCCGCCGCCGCCCACACGATGGAGAAGCTCCGCTACGCCGCGGGCAACTTCTACATCAACGACAAGTCGACCGGTGCCGTCGTCGGCCAGCAGCCCTTCGGCGGCGGCCGCGCCTCCGGCACCAACGACAAGGCCGGTGCCCCTCAGAACCTGATGCGCTGGACGCTGACCCGCGCGATCAAGGAGACCCTGGTGCCGCCGACCGACTACCGCTACCCCCACATGGGCTGACCCCCGGGTCCGCCCGTCCGTGACTCCGCCCCCCGCCGGTTCCCCTACCGGCCGGGGGCGGCTCACGTCCGGCGGGCTTACCCTGCTGGAGAGGGGGCCGGTGAGGAGGGACGACATGCCTGGTTCCACGAGTCTCGGCCCCGGCCACGGGGTCGATGCGATCGAGCATCAGGACGGCCGGCGGCTGGAGTCGGTGCTGCGTGAGCTGGGGCGGCTGCTGACCACGACCGGGCCGGAGCGGCTCACGGATGCGCAGGTGGCCGCACTGTGCCGGGGCGAGCAGAACCACCGGCAGGAACTCGGCGACTGGGCGGACGGGGTCGCCCGGCAGCTCGGCGAACAGGCCTGACGCCCGCGGGCCGCGTCCCGCGGCCCCGGCGAGAGCCCGGAAGCCTCGTGCACCGGTCAGGCGTCCTCGACGCCCCTGATCACGTCCCGCTTCACGGCGTACCAGGCGGAGATCCCGCCGATCGTGCCGGCGATCACGGCGGCGACGAGGATCGCGCCGACGTTCGCGCCGTGGCGCACGGCGAAGGCGGTCGCCACCCCGGACACCACGGTGGCGATGAGGAACCCGGGCAGCTTCCGGCGGTGGGTGGTGCCCAGGAACAGCGTGCCCTTCGGGGCCTCGGGCAGGCTCCGCAGTCCGGCGGCCGGTCCGGAGGTCGCCGCCTTCGGCCGTTTGAAGTACATGAAGTACATCCAGTGGCCGCACGGCTCCCAGCCGTCGGGGGCGAGGCTCTCCGCCACATCGGTGCGCCGCGCAGCCTCGGCGGTCTCCCGGCGGTACTCCCAGCGCATCGCGGAGTCCGGGTCGCGTCGGCTGACGAACCGGCCGAGCCGGTCGATGCGTTCCACCTCCCAGCCCTGCTCGCCGAAGGCGTCGAGCTGCTTGCGGTCGACGTAGATGTCGGCGGCCCACTTCCAGGTCTCGGCCCCGGCCTCCGGTTCCTCGGCGGCCGAGCCCCGGGTGAGGCGGACGGCGAAGTCCTCCGGCGGGCCGAACTCCTCGTGGGCGTCCGCGCCGGACTCGGCGAGGTAGCCGCCGAGGTCGGCGACGGTGGCCGTCACCTCCCGCTCGGTCATTCCGCAGGCGCGCAACTGCGCGGCCAGTTCGTCGAAGTACGTGGTGGCGGTCATGAGGGTCCCCCTGTGGTGGTCAGCATGGTCTGCACGGCGGTGTGGAACTCCAGCCAGGACGCGCTCTGTTCGGCGAGGGCGGTGCGGCCCTCACCGGTGAGCGTGTAGTAGCGGCGTCCGGGTCCGCGCTCGGCGGCCCGGAACTCCCCGACGACGAGCCCGGCTTCCTCCAGCCGGTTGAGCACGGGGTAGAGCGTCCCGCCCTTGATGTCGCCCAGTCCGGCTGCGGACAGTGCCTTGGAGATCTCGTATCCGTAGCTCTCGCCGTCGGTCAGGCAGGAGAGCACGAGGAGATCGAGGACGCCCTTGAGCCAGCTGGATCTGCGGTCTGCGGCCATGCCTGTATTCCAACACCATCTAGGTAGGAATGCAACCTAGGTGGCTGTGCTGCTGTATGCCGTCTCAGATAGTAGGAAGTCCGAGTAATCGTGGAGACAGATGCGCGCGGCTCCCCTAGCTTGGTAGGAGCCGAACGTCTCGCTCCTACCAGCGAATGGCGGTCGCGAGCCCGTGCCCTGTGGCAGGTCACCCCTGCGGCACCGCTCCCCGCCCCCTCCGGCGCCTTCACACCGGCCGTGCGCTTCCGCCGCCCGGCACCCCACTCTGAAGGAGTCGATCCCCATGACCCAGACGACCGTCCGCCGTCGTGTCCGCCACACGCAGCGCACCATCGAATCCGACCGCAAGAACGCCGCCGCCGCCCTGCAGCGGGCCCTCGACCGCCGGGACAACGGCGGAGAGACCGGCCACTGACGGGGTCAGGGTGTTGCCTGCCCGGTGTCCGCCGGGACGCGGCTTGTCCATATGGCGGACCAGCCGTGTCAGGCACTGGGACGAGGAGTAGGGTGCCGACATGTCGCGCAGCATCAATCTCGCAGTGATCCCCGGTGACGGAATCGGCCCGGAGGTCGTGGCCCAGGGGCTCAAGGTCCTTGCCGCGGTGCTCCCGCAGGATGTGAAGCTGGAGACCAAGGAGTACGACCTCGGTGCCCAGCGGTGGCACCGGACCGGGGAGACCCTGCCGGACGCCGAACTCGAAGCGCTCAAGCAGCACGACGCGATCCTGCTCGGCGCGATCGGCGACCCGTCCGTGCCCTCCGGGGTGCTGGAGCGCGGACTGCTGCTCAAGCTGCGGTTCGCCTTCGACCACTTCGTCAACCTGCGCCCCTCGAAGCTCTTCCCCAACACGGCCACCCCGCTGGCCGGCCGTCCGGACATCGACTTCGTCGTCGTCCGCGAGGGTACCGAGGGCCCCTACACCGGCAACGGCGGCTCGCTGCGGACCGGCACCCCCGCCGAGGTCGCGACCGAGGTCAGCGTCAACACCGCGTACGGCGTGGAGCGTGTCGTCCGGAATGCCTTCGAGCGGGCGAATGCCCGGCCCCGCAGGAAGCTGACGCTCGTCCACAAGAACAACGTGCTGGTCCACGCCGGCCACCTGTGGAAGAACCTCTTCGACGCGGTGGCCGCGGAGTACCCGGACGTCACCACCGACTACCTGCACGTCGACGCCGCGACGATCTTCTTCGTCACCCAGCCGGAGCGCTTCGACGTCATCGTCACCGACAACCTCTTCGGCGACATCCTCACCGACCTCGCCGCGGCCGTGACCGGCGGCATCGGCCTGGCCGCCTCCGGCAACATCAACCCGACCGGGGCCTTCCCGTCGATGTTCGAGCCCGTCCACGGCTCGGCGCCGGACATCGCCGGCACCGGCAAGGCCGACCCCACCGCCACCATCCTCTCCGTCGCCCTCCTGCTGCGGCACCTCGGCCACGAAGCCGAGGCCGTCCGTATCGAGGAGGCCGTCTCCGCCGACCTGGCGGAGCGGGACGGCACGCCCCGCACCACCGACGAGATCGGCGACGCGCTCGTGGTACGCGTAACGAGCTGACCCGTCGACGACGCACAGCCGCCGGGTCATCAGCACCCGGCGGCTTCGTCATGCGTGGCCGCGGGTGCGGTGGCCTCCGGGCCGGTTCAAGACCGTCCCCGAACGGGACGCCGCCGGACGGCAGTCCGCCGTCCGGCGGAATCCGGACTCAATCCGGGATGTCAATCCGGACGTCAACCCGGACCGTCAACCCCCGGCCGCGCACACATTCCCCCCGGCCACCCCGTTTCGTCCACGGCCGCCTCCGGGCGATAATCGAACGCGGGCCGCGGTACGAGGCGAAGGATCGGACGTCCTGGAACAGGGCTGTACGGACGTGAGCGCGGTCCGTCACACACAACCGGTGAAGGACACGTACCCATGACGACGCCCACGATCGAGCTCAAGCCGACCGCGCACCCGCTCTCCGACGCGGAGCGCGAGGCGATCCTCGCCAGCCCCGGTTTCGGCCGCCACTTCACCGATCACATGGTGACCATCAAGTGGACCGAGGGCCGCGGATGGCACGACGCCCAGCTGGTGCCGTACGGCCCGCTGTCACTCGACCCGGCGAACATGACCCTGCACTACGCGCAGGAGATCTTCGAGGGACTCAAGGCCTACCGTCGCCCCGACGGTTCGGTCGCCACCTTCCGCCCCGAGGCCAACGCCCGCCGCTTCCAGACCTCCGCCCGCCGGCTGGCCATGCCCGAGCTGCCCGTCGAGCTGTTCATCGCGGCCTGCGACGCGCTGGTCCAGCAGGACAAGGCATGGGTCCCGGCGCACGGCGGCGAGGAGTCCCTGTACCTCCGCCCGTTCATGTTCGCCACCGAGGTCGGCCTCGGTGTGAAGCCCGCCAACGAGTACCTCTTCATCGTCATCGCCTCGCCCGCCGGCGCGTACTTCCAGGGCGGAGTGAAGCCGGTCTCCGTGTGGCTCTCGGAGAACTACGTCCGGGCCGTCCCCGGCGGCATGGGCTTCGCCAAGACCGGCGGCAACTACGCCGCCTCGCTGCTCGCCCAGGCCGAGGCGGCCGAGCAGGGCTGCGACCAGGTGGTCTGGCTGGACGCGCTGGAGCACCAGTGGGTCGAGGAAATGGGCGGCATGAACCTGTACTTCGTGTACGGGGACCGTATCGTCACGCCCGAACTGACCGGTTCGCTCCTCGCCGGCATCACCCGTGACTCGCTCCTCAAGGTCGCCCGCGACCTCGGCTACGAGTCCGAGGAGGGCCGCATCTCCACCGAGGACTGGAGGCGCGACACCGAGAACGGCACGCTCACCGAGGTGTTCGCCTGCGGCACCGCCGCCGTGATCACCCCGGTCGGCACGGTCAAGCACGCCGGCGGCGAATGGACCCAGGGCGACGGCGAGCCCGGTGAGGTCACGCTGCAGCTCCGCAAGGCGCTGCTCGACATCCAGACGGGTGTCGCGGAGGACGTCCACGGCTGGATGCACCCGCTCGGCTGACACCCGCGCGCGTACGCGGAGGGCCGCACCGGCGTCACGCCGGTGCGGCCCTCCGCCGTCCGGGCCGCTCTCTGCGCGGGTCACACATCGCCGAGTTCGTCCACGAGGCACGGCTCGGGGAACGCCCGGCGAACACCCCGGGGAACACAACGCACGCAAGTAGTCAGGATCGTTGCCGGATGCACCCTTGTCCGGCTTCTGTGATCTCCGGCACGGTTGCGGTCCATGGGACGACAGCACTGGAAGAAGATCTGGGTGGGTTCCGCCGGGAACATGGTGGAATGGTTTGACTGGTTCGTCTACGCGAGCTTCGCCACGTACTTCGCGGGGGCGTTCTTCCCCGAGGGCAATGACACCGCCAAGCTCATGAACACCGCCGGCATCTTCGCCGTCGGCTTCTTCATGCGGCCCGTGGGCGGCTGGCTGCTCGGCAGGGTCGGTGACCGCAAGGGCCGCAAGGCGGCGCTCACCCTGACCGTGACCCTGATGTCGGCGTCGGCCGTGCTCATCGCCGTCGCCCCGACGTACGCGGTCGCAGGATACGGCGGCGCCGCGGTGCTGCTGATCGCCCGTCTGCTCCAGGGGCTCTCGGTGGGCGGTGAGTACGCGGCCAGCGCGACCTATCTCACCGAGGCGTCGGACCCGCGGCACCGCGGATTCGCGTCGAGCTTCCAGTACGTGTCCATGACGGCCGGTCAGATCGTGGGGCTGGGCCTGCAGATCGTGCTCCAGCGCACCATGTCGGACGAGGCCCTGCACAGCTGGGGCTGGCGCATCCCCTTCGTCATCGGTGCACTCGGCGCGGCCGTCGTCTTCTACCTGCGCCGCAACATGCTGGAGACCGAGGTCTACGAGGAGTCAGCCGACGGCACCGCGCCCGAGGACAAGGGCACGCTCAAGGCTCTGTGGGCGCACCGGCGCGAGGCATTCCTCGTCATCGCGCTCACCATGGGCGGCACGGTCGCGTACTACACGTACACGACCTACCTCACCAAGTACCTCTCGAACTCGGCGGGCCTGCCGAAGCAGACCGCGACGCTGGTCTCCTTCTGCGCGCTCATCGTCTTCGCGTGCCTCCAGCCGCTGGCCGGGCGGCTCTCCGACCGCGTCGGGCGGCGGCCGCTGCTGATCACCTTCGCGGTCGGTTCCACCCTGCTGACCGTCCCGATCATGACGATGCTCCGGCACGCCGGATCCTTCTGGCCCGCGCTCGGCCTCGCCCTGCTGGCCCTCGTCGTCGTCACCGGCTACACCTCGATCAACGCCTGCGTGAAGGCCGAGCTCTTCCCGACCGGGGTCCGCGCCCTGGGCGTCGCGCTCCCGTACGCCATCGCCAACGCCCTCTTCGGCGGCACCGCCGAGTACGTGGCCCTGTGGTTCAAGGACACGGGCCTCGAATCCGGCTACTACTGGTACGTCGCGGGCTGCGCGGCGGTCTCCCTCGTCGTCTACGTCACGATGCGGGAGACCCGGGACATCGACCTCACCCGTGTCTCCGCGTCCCCGGCGTCGACGCCCCCAGCCGGTCCCGAGGCCCTGGCTCCCGCCCTCGACCGCCGCCCGAGCTGAGGCCCGCCCCGCAGGTGTCCCCGCCGTGTCCCAGCCGGTGTCCCCACAGGGCCCCCGCCGTGTCCCCGCAGGGTCCTCCCGTACGGGGCAGCCGTCGGGCACGCCGACAGGCAGGGGGCGGACGGGAGGCGGACAGGAGGCCGAAAAGGGAGACGACCGCATCGTGAGACCGGCCACCGGCCTTCGTGGACATATGGCACACTGCGAACGTGCTCGCATTCGCCATGATTATCGGCAGCAGCGCGCCGGTCCGCAGTGACCGCTGACCCGTGGCAGTACCCTCCGCGGCGGCGGCCACCGTGCCCCAGACCCGCGCGCAGACCTCTCGCACCCGCGAGAGGTTTTTTCGTTTCCCGGCAGCACCCACCGCCGGGGGCGGCCCGCGCGCGATGATGGGGGCAAGTGGAGCCCGGAATTCCGGACCACTCATCCGACAGGAGTCACCAGAGCCATGACCACCACAGGCCCCGACGACAGTTTCCACGTCTTCGACACCACGCTGCGCGACGGCGCCCAGCGTGAGGGCATCAACCTCACCGTGGCGGACAAGCTGACCATCGCCCGGCACCTGGACGACTTCGGCGTCGGCTTCGTCGAGGGCGGCTGGCCCGGTGCCAACCCCAGGGACACCGAGTTCTTCGCCCGCGCGCAGAAGGAGATCACCTTCCGGAACGCCCGGCTGGTCGCCTTCGGGGCCACCCGGCGGGCGGGCGGCACGGCCGCCACCGACCTCCAGGTCAAGGCGCTCCTCGACTCCGGCGCCCCCGTGATCACCCTGGTCGCGAAGTCCCATGACGCCCATGTCGAGAAGGCGCTGCGCACCACCCTCGACGAGAACCTGGAGATGGTCCGGGACACCGTCTCGTACCTCGTGTCCCAGGGCCGCCGGGTCTTCGTCGACTGCGAGCACTTCTTCGACGGGTACCGTGCCAACCCGGCGTACGCCAAGGCGGTCGTCCGGGCCGCGGCCGAGGCCGGAGCCGACGTCGTGGTCCTGTGCGACACCAACGGCGGCATGCTCCCCGCCCAGATCGGCGCGGTCGTGTCCACCGTGCTGGCCGACACCGGGGCCCGGCTCGGGATCCACGCCCAGGACGACACCGGCTGCGCGGTCGCCAACACCCTCGCCGCCGTCGACGCGGGCGCCACGCACGTCCAGTGCACCGCGAACGGCTACGGCGAGCGGGTCGGGAACGCCAACCTCTTCCCGGTCGTCGCCGCGCTGGAGCTCAAGTACGGCAGGACCGTCCTGCCCGAGGGATCCCTGCGCGAGATGACCCGCATCTCCCACGCCATCGCCGAGGTCGTCAACCTCACGCCCTCCACCCATCAGCCGTACGTGGGAGTCTCCGCCTTCGCCCACAAGGCGGGGCTGCACGCTTCCGCGATCAAGGTCGATCCCGACCTGTACCAGCACATCGACCCCCAGCAGGTCGGCAACACCATGCGGATGCTGGTCTCCGACATGGCCGGCCGCGCCTCCATCGAGCTCAAGGGCCGGGAACTCGGCATCGACCTCGGAGGCGACCGGGAACTCGTCGGCCGGGTCGTGGAGCGCGTGAAAGAACGCGAACTCCAGGGCTACACGTACGAGGCCGCCGACGCCTCCTTCGAACTGCTGCTGCGCGCCGAGGCGGAGGGCCGTGCCCGCCGCTACTTCCGCATCGAGTCGTGGCGCGCCATCGCCGAGGACCGCCCCGACGGCATCCACGCGAACGAGGCCACCGTGAAGCTCTGGGCCAAGGGCGAGCGCATGGTCGCCACCGCGGAGGGCAACGGCCCCGTCAACGCCCTGGACCTGGCCCTGCGGGTCGCCCTGGAGAAGATCTACCCGCAGCTCGCCAAGCTGCAGCTGGTCGACTACAAGGTCCGCATCCTCGAGGCGAGCCACGGCTCGGAATCGATCACCCGGGTGCTGATCACCACGAGCGACGGCACGGGCGAGTGGTCCACCGTGGGGGTGGCCCCCAATGTGATCGCCGCATCCTGGCAGGCCCTGGAGGACGCCTACACCTACGGGCTGCTGCGCGCCGGTGTGGAGCCCGCGGAATAGACCGCACGGAGGGCACGGGGGAGCGAACCTCAAGTGGGATCGAATGGATCCCAAAAGGTGTCGAATGGATACCAACAGGACACTTGTTCCTATTCAGCGCGTTTCGGGTAGTTTCGAGTTATGAGGTCGAGGCTCCTGTTCTTCCTGTTCGGCCTGCTGCTCGCCCTGGTGGCGGTGGCGGCGCCGGCGGGTGCCGCCACGGGGGTGTCCGAGGCGGCCGCCGCCCTCCAGAAGGGCCCTGTCTACGTCGACCCGCGGGCGTCCGGCCAGCTGTCGGACGCCCAGGCCGATGCCCTGGCCGAGAAGATCGAGAAGGCTGACAAACCGGTCTTCGTGGCCGTACTCCCCAGCACCGCCGAGTTCCCGCCCGAAGGGCTGCTGCGGAACCTGCGGACCGACACCGGCATCGCCGGCGTGTACGCCGTCCGGCTCGGCGACGGCTTCGACGCGGGTGCGGACCGCAGAGTGATGTCCGTCCGGGCCGTCGACAACCTCGTCGAGGCCGTGAAGGCCCCCGGCACCGCCACCGACGCCGCCACCCAGCTGAACGCCTTCGTCGACCAGGCGATCCCGCAGGCCCGGGGCACCGCGCCCGCCTCCTGGAGCGACGGTGCGGACACCGGCACCGGTTCCGGCGGCGTCACCGCCCTGGTCACCCTCGGCGCCCTGGCCGCCGCGGGTGGTGCCGCGGCGTACGCAGTGGGGCGCCGCAACCGCCGGCGCCGTGCCGAGGAGGAGCGCGCCGCCCTCGACAGGCTGCGGGTCGTCGTGGACGAGGACATCACCTCGTACGGCGAGGAACTGGACCGGCTCGAGTTCCACCCGGCCGAGCCCGGCGCCGACGACGCGATGCGCGCCGACTACGAGCGGGCCCTCGACTCCTACGAGACGGCCAAGTCGCGGATGGCCGCGGCCCGGCACCCCTCGGACGTGCGCGGGGTGACGGAGGCCCTGGAGGGGGGCCGGTTCTCGCTGGCGGTGCTCGCCGCCCGCCGTGAGCACCGGCCGCTGCCGGAGCGCCGCGCCCCCTGCTTCTTCGATCCGCGCCACGGCCCGTCCACCGGGGACATCACCTGGGCCCCGTCCGGCGGATACCCCCGTGACGTCCCGGTCTGCGCGGCCGACGCGACGCGCATCCAGGACGGGCAGGACCCCATGTCCCGCACGGTCGACACCGACCGCGGCCGCCGCCCGTACTGGGAGGCGGGTCCCGCGTACGGCCCATGGGCCGGCGGATACTTCGGCGGCGGGATCCTGCCGGGTCTGCTGGCGGGCACGCTGCTCGGCAGCATGCTCTCCACCCCCGCCTACGCGGCCGAATACGGCGGCGCCGACTTCTCCTCGGGCTTCGACGGCGGTGACTACTCCGGCGCCGACTTCGACTCCTCCGGCTTCGGCGGGGGTGACTTCGGCGGTGGCTTCGGTGGCGGCGGCTTCGACGGTGGGGGAGGCTTCTAAGGTCACGTGAGCCGACCCGAGAGGCGAAGGAGCCCCGGCCCATGACCACCACGAGTTTTGTGACCGGCAGCCCCAACTGGATCGACCTCGGCAGCCCCGACCCCCAGGCGGCCGCCGGTTTCTACGGGCGGGTGTTCGACTGGGTCTTCCGGCCGCTGGGCCCCGAGGGCGAGGACGTCGAGGAGAGCGACTACGGCTTCTTCCAGAAGGGCGGCAGGACGGTCGCCGCCCTCGGAAAGCTCACCGAGCAGGGCGCGCACTCCGCGTGGATGGTCTACTTCCAGAGCCCCGACGCGGACGCCACCGCCCAGGCCGTGGAGCAGAACGGCGGTACGGTCCGGCTCCCGCCGTTCGACGCGATGGACGCGGGCCGGCTCGGCCAGTTCACCGACCCCTCGGGCGCCCAGTTCGCCGTCTGGCAGCCCGGCAGCATCACCGGCCTGGGGGTCACCGGGGAGGCCGACACCCTGCTCTGGGCGGAGCTGCACACCGCCGACCCGGAGACGACGCTCGGCTTCTACCGCGCGCTCTTCGGCTGGCGCTGGGACGCCCGGGAGACCTCCGGCATGATCTACCGCGTGCTGTCGACCGCCGAGGGCGAGCAGGGCGAGTCGGAGTTCGGGGGCGCGGCGGACCTCATGGAGGGGGACAGCCCGCACTGGGAGCTGTACTTCGCCGTCGACGACGTCGACGCGATCGCGACCCGCGTGGAGCAGGCCGGCGGCACGGTCCGCATCCCGCCGATGGACCTCGCCGACGTCGGTCGCCTCGGCTGGTTCGCCGACCCCTTCGGCGCACCGTTCGCGGTCCTCAAGCCGAACCCCATGCAGACCTGAGCTGCCCGGGCCCGTGAGGCGGCGGCGAGGCCGCGGCCCGCTCAGCCGGGTGCGGCGGGGATGTGTCGGCCTCCCGAGCCGGCGAGTGCTGCCGAGCGCCACCGTGTCCGCGAAGGTACGGGCGAGCGGGCGAAGACGCCCCGGCGGCGCACCGCCCACCCCACGGGCAGCCGAGGCAGGCCGGGCACGGGCAGGAAACGCAGCGGGCCTGATGCGTCGTCGGCGTGCGGGAGGGTCTGTGGACGTCGGCCGGCTCCACATCCCCGACCCGGCTGCGGGCCGCGAGCGGGTCGCCGGCCGGCACGGCCCGGACGGCCGGCCCGGACCGTGCCGCAGGGCGGGCGGGTGCCGACCCGCCGCCGGTATCCGCACGTGCAGTGCTCGCCCAGTCCTAGCCCAGTCCTGGCCGCCCCCGCCGGAGACCGGATCGCCCCGGCGGCTGACTAGGCGCCGACCGTTCCGTCGGCGAGTTCCCGGAGTATGTCCAAGTGGCCGTTGTGGCGGGCGGTTTCCTCGATCAGGTGCAGGATGATCCACCGCAGCGTGACCCGGGTGCCGTCGCGGACGGGGCGCTCGGCCGGGGCGTCGAGGTCCGTCGTGGCGATCAGCTCACGGAAGCGGGCGCTCTGGGTCTCGTAGTCCTCGAGGAGCTGCGCGAGGGGGATGTCGACCGCGATGCGCATCTCGCGGTCCGGGTCCTCCGCCGTCCAGGGGCCCTGGTCCTCGGCGCCCAGGAAGACCACGTCGAACCACCAGTGCTCCACCCAGCGCAGATGGCTGATCAGACCGCACAGGGTCATCAGAGGGGAGCCAGGCAGCGGGGCCTTGACGGCGTCCTCGGGCGAGATGTCCTCGCATTTGGCGCGGGCGGTGTCGCGGGCGTATTCGAGGAAGGCCGTGAGCGTGGCGCGTTCGTCCCAGGTGGACGGCATGTCGGTGCGTGTCATCCGATGCATGATGTTGGATCGACCAGCTGCTGTCGAACGAATTGGCGGGACAGCGGTGTTGGCGGCGGCGATGGCCCCCGCGCCGCCTACCGCCACCGTTCACCGCCGCCGTCCGTGGGTTCAGCCGACGACCTTGTAGAGCGTCTGGCCGGTGGGCGTGAGACCCACCCTCCGCAGGGCCGGGTCGTTCGGAGGCAGCCCGCCCTCGAAGTCCCACCGCAGCAGCCACTTGACGCGGTAGCGGTGCAGGACGGCCAGTCGGTCCTCGCGGGACGTGCCGGACGCGAAGAAGCGCTGCACGGCGTCCCGTCGCTCCTGCTGGTCCGGCAGGAAGACGTCCTCGAAACCGGGGGCCACGACGTACGGGCCGTACGCGGGGACCATCAGGCTGGCACGGTAGGTCGTCAGCACGGTGTCACCGTGCTTCACCGACTTCATGATCCACGGATAGCCCTCCCAGGAGGGCCAGGTCTCCTTCCGTACAGCCTGCGGCAGCGCGTCCCCGACGATCACGAAGCCGAGCGCGCCGGCCTGCGCCCAGGCGCCGATCATCAGGGCGGCGGTGGCCACTGTCACGAAGACGTTCCGGAACAGCCGGCCGGTGCCCTTCGCCAGTGAGATCGCGAGGGCCAGCTGCGCCGGGACGAGGACGGCGGGCAGGGTCCTGCCGTACGACCAGTGGGCGGTGTAGGCGCCGGCCACGACCGTCAGCGTGCCCATGACGAAGAACAGCACGAGCGGGTCCCGGTGGTTGCGCCGCCACCGGAAGGCCAGGGCGAGGACCCCGGCCAGTGCGAGGGCGAACCGGGAGGGCATGTGCTCGTAGAGCGGGCGGTGGATGTCCTCCAGGCCTTCGAAGGCGAACAGCGAGAAGAACGAGTAGTACGGCCACAGGACGAGCAGCACCACGGCCAGACCCGCCCCCGCACCCAGGCGCAGCAGGGTCTCCCGGCTGGCCCGCGGCTGCGAGCCGATCACCAGGGCCAGCGCCCCCAACGTGGCGACCACCCCGGTGTACTGGTGGCTCAGGAGGATCACGGCCCACATCAGCCCCAGGCCGAGGAAGGCACGCCAGGAGGCGGCGCCGCGCAGTGCCTTGGCGAGCAGTGCCCAGAAGTGGAAGGAGAGCGCGAAGACGAAGGTGCTCGGGTAGGAGATGGTCAGCGCGAGCGACCGCAGCTCCAGGAAGCCGCTCCAGGCCAGCGGTGGCGGACCCCACAGCAGGATCAGGCTGAGGACGGCGAGCGGCGGCGCGGCCCGCCGGGCGGTGAGCGTCCGGGTGAAGTGCCAGATGCCGCTGAGCAGAAGGACGAGACCGGTCAGTGCGGCGAAGCGCAACACCGTGAACGTGTCGAACCCGGTCACCTTGGCGAGCACGCCCAGCACCAGTGTCCACGGCGAGTAGTAGGGACTGTCCGTGCCGGCGTCGACCTGCGGACTGCCGGGGTGGAACAGATCCGTGCGCAGGCGCTCGATGGTGGCGGCGTGGATGCCCAGATCGCCGTTCCACGGCAGCCGGACGATCAGCAGCAGCAGGACCGTCGCCAGGAGCAGTACGGCCGACCACGCAAGGGCGAGCGCGACCGCTCCCGGTGTCGGCCGGTGGCCCGCGGCCGGGGGTCCGGCTTCGGGCGGGCCGTCCGTCGGCGTCGTCACCGCAGGCCGGTCGGCCTGTACGTCGTCGATCTCGTCGAGGTAGGTCACGCGTTCGCCCTCCACCGGATGCCGGGGCCGTCGCGGCCCGATCCGGGTGAATCGGTCCATTCATACAGCAAAGGCAAATCCCAGTTTCTAGCAGGCATTCGACGCTTCCCGTGGTTGTGCGAGGCGTGTCGCGCCTCCCGAAACCGGTGGCCCGGAGGGGGAGTTGTGTGAGGGGCGGACAAGGCGACCGCCCCCGGCGTGCCGTGTGCCGCCGGGGACGGTCCCGTGTCGCGGTCACCGGCCGGGACCGGTTCAGGCGGACTTGATCGCGGAGATGTCGAAGTTCAGCTTGACCTTGTCGCTGACCACGACGCCGCCGGTCTCGAGCGCGGCGTTCCAGGTGAGACCCCACTCGGACCGCAGGATCTCGGCGCTGCCCTCGAAGCCGACGCGCTCGTTGCCGTACGGGTCGGTGGCGGTGCCGTTGAACTCCAGGTCGATGGCGAGCGGGCGGGTGACGTCCTTGATGGTGAGGTCGCCCGTGATCCGGTACTTGTCGCCGCCGAGTACCTCGGCGCGGGTGGACCGGAACGACATCCGCGGGAACTGCCCGGCGTCGAAGAAGTCCGCGCTGCGCAGGTGGGCGTCGCGGTCGGCGATACCGGTGTCGATGCTGTCGATTTTGACGTCGATCACCGCGCTGGACCTGGCCGGGTCGGAGCCGTCGAGGGTCAGGGTGCCCTCGTGGTCGCCGAATGCGCCGCGGACATTGGTCACCATGGCGTGGCGCACGGTGAAGCCGATGCTGCTGTGGGCCGGGTCGATGGTGTAGGTGCCGGTCAGTGCGGCGAGGGCCGGGTCGACGGGCAGCGTCGCGACGGCGGTGGCGGTGTCGTTCTTGCGGTTGAAGAGACCCATGGCTACTCCTCGGTCGTGGGGGTCGGTTCAAGGTTGTTTAACCTTCAACGAGAATTACCGTAACCCCGTTCTGTTCAAAGTTCAACCATTGGGGTCGGGGGCGGATGCCGATCGCGTGCGCCGGTCCGGGTCGTCCCGGGGTGTGGCGGCTCATGCCGGCGAACTCCTCGGAGGGGGCCGACCGGGTGAACGCCCGGTACGTCCATTCGGTGATATTCCGGGCAGGGGATGGCCGTGGCCACGGCTCTGATGTACGTCGTGACCCTGCTGGTGATCCCCGCCAATGGCCCTGGGTCCGGGATCGGGGCCCGCCGGCGCTTTGCCCGGCCGCCCGCGGTTCTCCCGGACGGGGAGAGGGCCGGTACGGTGGGACCGTCCGTGATGCTGCGGCACTCGCCGCCCGCCCTGTTCACCGGCCCGTCCTGGCGGGGCAACCCGCCGGGGCGCGGACCCCCCGCAAGGTGGCGGACCGCCACCGGGCAACCCGGGTCCGGCGGGATCGTCATGCGATGTTCATGCCGCCGACCGTCGGTGGCGGCTCCGGCCCCGCTTCCAGCCATTTTTGTGGAACCTCTATAACCACGAGGGGTGGGGAGCTGTGCACTCACGCGGAATTCGGAGCGGTTCTGTCCGTCCCCGCCAGGAAACCGGGCGGGAGACTGTACGGAGTCAACGGCGGGTTTGGCTTCCCGCGCTTCGTAGGGTCAGTACATGACCGTTGTGGACGAGACGCCGAGCGAGGCCAAGGATGCGCGCGGACGGGTTGCCGAGCTGCACGCGCTGCGCGAGCAGGCCGTGCGGGGCCCCAGTGACCGTGCGACCGAGGCCCAGCACGCCAAGGGCAAGCTGACCGCGCGCGAGC